>JANLHZ010000218.1 GCA_024653775.1 Planctomycetota bacterium
AACTATGGCTACGACTCCGTTTTGACTTCCTCGATCGAAGCGAACCTGACATAAACCTGAGCGCGATTTTGAATACTTTATTTATTTTAGCCTCCTTACGTCGGGTAGATCAGGCGCGACCCGGCTTTTTCTTCTTCGCAACGATCCGCGGCCCGAGGATCACAAGTATCGCGGGAAGCAGGAAAAGATCGGCGAACAGCGCGCTCACGATCGTCACGATTCCGAGCAGTCCGAAGTTGAACGTGAACCTGAAGTTCGAGATCAGCAGCACCGCGAATCCGAGGACGAGAGTGAACGTCGTGAACATGATCGCCTTGCCGCTCGAACTGAACGTGCGGTGCATCGCCCAGACGTGATCTTCGTCGACGGAATACTCGTGCCTGTACCGCGCGAGAAAGTGAATCGTGTCGTCCACCGCGATCCCGAGCGCGATAGTGAACACCATCATCGTCGAGAAGTTCAGATTGATGCCGAGGTAGCCCATCACGCCCGCGGTGATGAACAGCGGAATGATGTTCGGGATCATCGAGATGAACCCGAGTCGGATGTTCCAGAGCATCAGCGAAAGCAGCAGGAAGATTATGATCACCGCGCCGAAGAGAGAACCGCCAAGGTTTATCATAAGGTCCTCGATGGCCCAGCGCGCGAGGACGCTCTTCCCGGTGAAATGCACGCTCGTGTCGGGAGTGAAAAACGTCTCGTCGTTCGCTTTCCTACGGTTCTGAATCTGTGGGTCGTCGATGGCTTCCCACTTTTCGTGAAGGAAATCCTTGATCGACTGAATCACCCTGCCGAGTTCGTTCGAATCGATGTTCTTCAGCAGCACCGAGACCCTCGTGCGATCGAAATCGTAGCGGGTGTGCCCACTGCGATCCGTCCGGGGCTGGCCGAGGAGCATTTGCTTCACGTAGGGCGGAACCTGCGGATCCTCGGACCGTTCGAGAAAGAAAAACGGCAGCGAGAAGCCGACGTCGATGGTCAGATACTCATAGGGATAAAGCTGCGTGAACTCAGCGAACTGTCTCGGGCTTAGCTCAGTGAAAATCTTGTCCGTCGCGTCCTCGTGAATGGTTATGAACGCCTCTGCGACGGTGCCTTCGATCTGATCCTCGATCGGAACGAAAACCGACGCGCCCCGGTCTGCGGGATCGCTCGGCATTCCGAGGCCGAGCTGATCGCGAAGATCGAGGAAGCCCCGCTCGCCTGTAACGCCCGCGCGCGCGAGATCGTTATAAATCCCGAGCAGCGAATCGAGAACCGTCGAAGGCCGCGGACTCGCGGTTTCGTCCGCGCGCTCGATTACGGTCCGGTTCTCTTCCGGGTGATCAAGAGCTTCGCTGTCCCTTGGCGCAAGCGCGGCTCTAGAGAAGTGTTCCCGCGTCTCCGAAAACGCGAAACCGCCCTGAAAGAAATCCGCCATCGCTTCGAGATCGTTCAATCTCTGGGTGCTGCCCTCATCCCCCGTCGCGGCGATGCTCGACATAGCGAGGCTATACACCTTGCCCTGATAATCTTTGATTACGTCGCGGATGAACTCGGTCTCGCGGTAGTTCCAGCTCAGATCGTCCGCGAGCGAATCATAGTTTTTCATGTCGCGCCGGAAAATCTGCTCGACGTCGAGGCCGAGGCGTTCCTGCTGGACTCGAATTTCCTCGATAAGATCGACGTAGCTGAACGTCTTCGCCACGTTCGGATTCATGCGCATGAAATCCTGAATCTCGAGGATGCGGTCGATAGTCTCCTGCTCACGGATGACGTGAGGCCTCTTGGCGTCGATTTCCATATCGAGCGCGAACACCCCTGTCAGGTTGTCCTCGATGAATTTGTTGTCTTGATACAGCCGGCTCGATTCGTGGATGTCCTGGAACCAGTCGCTCCTCGGGTTAAGCCAGTACACCCCAGACGCGCCGATTGCGAACACCAGCAGGCTGACAAAGACGATCCTCCACGGATGCCTTTCGCAGAGCTTCCCGATGAAGATGCAAAGCTGATCTAGCACGCCGACTTTGCCTTCAAGCTCCTTTTTCGAAACCTGCTTCGGACCGAACAGGTTCAGCATCGCGGGAACGAAAAGCAGCGTCACGCAGTAAAGAAGCATCACTCCGATGAACGCGAAAATGCCGAACGCCATCACGATAGGGATTTCCGTCGTGACGAGCGATCCGAACCCGATCGCGGTGGTGAAGCTCGTCATGAAGCACGCGACGCCGAGGTGCTTCACGGTGTGCATGATCGAGTCGTCCCGGGACATCCCGTTGGCGATGTTCGTGCGGAAATCCGAAATTATGTGGATGCTGTCCGCGACTCCGACTATCAGCAGCAGCGTCGGAAGGATCGTCAGCGTGATAGTAATCCCCTGCCCCGAAATTACTATGATGCCGAGAACGATCGTCAGCGACAGACCCACCGTCCCTAGCGGAAGTATGACGCCCAGCGCGTTCCGAAAATAGAACGCGAGGATGACCATCAGAATCAGGATCGTCACCGCGCTGAACGCGATCGTGTCCGAAATCATGTACTCGATGTACGTGTTCTCGATTATCGGAAGCCCGGAAATATGGAACTCCAGCGGCGCGGGCATTTCCTTGTCGGTCTGATACTTCGCCGGCGCGCGCTTCAGCGGCTTGTGCGCGAGAGTCCCCGGATCGTAGAACGGGTGGGTTTCGTTTTTGACGTACGCGTCCTCGTAAGTGAATTTGACGTCGCGAAGCAGCGCGTCGATTTTATCGAGGAAGTACTTTCTGACGAGCGGGTTGTTGCCGACTTCATCCTTGACCTCGACGATAACTCCCGATGTCGTCGAATCCCATGAAACGAGAGTGCCGACGTAGAAGGCGTTCCCCGTGACGAGTTCGCGGAACCTTTCGACCGCCTCGTCCTGCGTCTCGCCCTCCGGCCCGAGGATTCCCGCGCGGTACGTTTCGTAGTCGTCCAGAAACGGCACCTGGATGTGCGTGATCGAGAGCACCTGGATCACGGGGACTTCGGACGCCTTCAGGATATCGCTCGTCACGAGCCGGTTTCCGGAAAGCGAAGGCTCGTTCTGCGGAATCCGCATCGCCTCGATCTCCTCGCTGATGCGTTCGAGGAGCCTAAGTTCCGTCGCGTCGAAAATCTGCGGGCGCTTGAACGCGATGAAGATGTAGTTGTCGTCGCTTCCGTACTGCTGCTGGAATTCCTGGTAGAGTTCGTACGGTCCCTTCTCCAGGTCTGTCCCGCCGCCGGCTTTTTCGAAAAGCTGCTCGATACTGAAGTTGATCGTGAGCTGCGTGAAAACGAGATAGCCCGAAAGCCCCGCGAGCGCCAGCATCACCAGGATAATCAGAACGCTGTTCCGAAGCAGAGCCTTCGCAAGCCGAAGAAACAGCCGACGGCTGAAGCCGTTCAATAGATCGATAAGGTCGCGGAACATCTAATAAATCAGAAATTAGAAATCGGGAATTAATAATTGGACCAATACAGTATCACCAATGCCACAAATAACATATTCATTTCGCGCGGAGATTCTTCCCGGTCAGCCGTAAAAGCGCCGCGTCCGGCTCGCCCCTCGCCACTCGCCCCTCGCCCCTCGATCCTCGATCCTCGATCCTCGATCCTCGATCCTCGATCCTCATTCCGACGGATTCCACTCCGGATCGGAGACGAGAAACGTCGCGGTGCTCTTCGCGATCAGCTTTTCCTCGTCCATCGTCATCGCCTCGGCTTCGAGGTAAAGATACCTGCGCGACCTTCGCACGAGCTTTCCCGAGCATTTCACCGCGCCCTCCCGAATTCCTTTGAAGAACACGACGTTGAAGTTCAGGGTCGTAATTCGCATCTTCTTTTCGATCTGCGTGTACGCCGCGACGGCCATCACGGTGTCTAGGACGCTAGAAACCACGCCGCCGTGGAGAATGCCGAGGCGGGAGTGCTTCGCGGGCGTAGCCTCGAAAGTGCAGCTCGCCTCGCCATCGCCGAACTCCCAGTTTTCCATGCCGAGCGAGCCGGTGAAGATTCCGGTATCGTCGGTGCCGAGCAGATCTTTAAGTGTCGCCAATATTATTTCAGATTTCTAACCCCTACTCCCTGCTCCCTACTTCAGTTGCAGCTCGATATGGTGATGATTCCCTTCGCGTAGTTCGGCTTCAGCCTTATCGGACCCGATATCTGATTGATGAACACCTGCCGGCAGGTGTCGATGCGCGCGTCGACTCCGGAGTAGAGCACTTTGCGCACGATGATTTCGTTCGAAATCTTCGAAAGGAATTTCGACACGATGCCGTTGCGCTTGACGATAAGTTCGTTGCGGTCCTCCTCGTAGCGCTCCATGGTCTCGATGAGCTGGCACACGCGCTCCTTGTTCTTCGGATCGAGTTTGGCGAGCTTCGTCTGGTCCTCCAGTATCGGCTTGATCGCAACGTGAATCTGATCGACCTTCTTGTCGATCGCGCGTATGCTCTCGTCGATCTCGCGGGTTTCCTGGGTCTGGAAATGCTCGACGTTGACGATGAGCGTCGTTTTTCCGCCGGTCTCGCTGCCCGCGGTGGCTGTTTCGATTCCGCCAAGCGCGACGGTCTTTCCTCCCACGATCGAGCCTTGAAGGCAGATCACTCTTCCCGTGCAGTTGATCTCGCTCGTGACGATCTGCGACTGAACGATGACGTCGCCTTCGCACTCGACGTTCGCGTTGTTCAGATACTTCGCGTAGAGATTGCCCTTGCACATGATTCGACCGATTCCGGAGCCGCCGTTGATTCCGCCGAGCACTTTTATGTTCCCTTCCGCCTTGAGCGTACACGGCTCGCAGAGACCCTTGATTTCGATGTCGTCCCGCGCTTCGATCTCGAAGCCCTCCTTGACGTCCTTCTGAACGACGACGCTTCCGTTGAAGTGAATGTTGCCTTCGTCGAAATCGACGTCTCCCTCGACGATATACACCGGCTCGACGCTCAGTGTCGTTCCGTTCCACTTGACGCAGCCGTCGATGGCGCTGTAATACTCGATCGAGCCTTCCTTGTTCAGAAGGTTCTTTCCCTTCGTGAACTTCGCCTTCTGGCCGTTGTTCGCGACGACGGGCTTTCCGTAGATGTCGGTGCCGTTCTCGCCCTTCGTCGGCTCGACGACCGTCACGAGAAGGTCCTCCTCGCGGACGTTGATCACCCTTCCTATCTCGCGGAAATCCACGCTGCCCTTGTTGTCCTCCTTGAGCCTTATCTCGTCCGGCTCGGGCACGTCGATGTTCCAGTCGAGGTAGCCGTCCTGACCCTGCTTCGGCGCGATGCCTTCCGCTATCAGGAACGCGGGCATGGTATCGAGGATCGACAGATCGAATTTCGGGTCCGTCACTTCGACGACAAGCTCCTGAAGATCGTCCCTGCGATCGTCTGAAAGCAGAATGCCCTTGCTTTCGACAAGCCTTTCGAACTCCTCGAGCCGAACCTCGATGAACGGCGCAAGAGGCTTGATCGTAATGTACGCCTTGATCTTGTCCGAGGTCGCAAGCAGCCTGATTCTCTTCCCGCCAGCTTCTTCGTCGCCTATGACGATGAGTCCCGACTCTCTCTGGTCGGCGCCCTTTTTGACCTCAATCCTTTCGAGTTTATCCGCCATGTTTCTGTCGCTTTGTTTTGCTCGTGTATATGCTCTTGTCAATTGTAAAGTTATCCATCGTAATTCCAATACTCCAATTAAAAAGTTACGACGAACTTGTGAGAAAGAACACTGAGCGTGGGCTGTCGAATTTTTCTTCGATTAGTTCATCAGCCCCATCAGCGCTGCGTTACCTTCCTTCGACCCCACCCGGCACACGCTGCCAGGTGGATTCTCGACCCACTGCGTCGCCGCGTCGGGCCACATCAGGTTCACGCCCTCATCTTGATGGTTCTGTGTGTCCGCGGGATTTCCGGTTCCCGCGAACGGCTCGTGATCGTCGGAACCTAGCGCTTGCCCCCGCGCGATCGCGCCCGTCGTAGAGTTCGTGCGGGCATAGCTGCACTCCATCGGCGCGGGCGGAACGCTGTTGTCGCCCACGATCCAGCTCGCGAGAATATCCGCCTCGCTGTCGCCGCTTGCGGGGCACACCAAAACGTTCGGCGTTCCGATATACCGCTCCGGGTCGACGTAGAGCGTTTTGAAGAAATGCGCGCCGGAAACCCGCGGGAAATAGCGCATCCGCGTCTGATACATTATCGCGCTCTTCCCGCAGCCATTCAGGTTTGCGGAGCAAGATCGGCCACAGCCGCCGGTATCGAACGTGTAGCTTGACATTGGCCAAAAGTTACTCAAAGTCAAAACGACGAGAATCAACCCGAACGTCACGGCCATTATTGCCGCGTTTACAGCGCTGCGCAGAAAAGGTTTTTCGCGAGGCGACTCGTTGAAAAAATCCTGGGGCATGCCGAAAGATTACCCCAGAATTAGCGAGTGTGTAAATTGTGCGCGTTTGAGTGAACGTTCGGTGATCCACGTCAGATCGGAACGTCCCCGGCACTTTCACGGTCGTCTGAGAACTAATTCAACGCAAAAAGGTGACTTCCGAAGAAGTAGGTAAGTGCCGGGGACGTGTTTCACCGAACCAACACTCTAAAACTAACTGTGATAATA
>JANLHZ010000231.1 GCA_024653775.1 Planctomycetota bacterium
TCCCAACCAGTCGTACCGTACTGTGGAATGTTTCCGACATTTGGCATTTTCGCTCCGTGATATTTCGTGATAACGGAGCGATTGTGTCGTTTCTTGAAAATACGCGCCAGTAATTTTCAGGCGTATTCACTGTGAAAAAATCACTTTATAGCGCAGATATAACTTAAGTTTGTGTAACACAATCTGGAGCGCGGCTCGAGCATCCAGAAATCAGTGTCGTCATCGCTGATTTCGCCGCGGTAGCCGAGGCGCTTCAGCACCTGCACGGTGACGTCCGGACGATCGGTCTGGACGCCGTCGACTCCCCAGCCTGCGATCTCCTCGATGTCGCGTGGATTGTCGTGCCCGCCCTGAATGTCGAGAAAGACCTTGAACCCGGCTTCGTGGGCCGATCTGACCTTGTCGGCGTTCCAGCCGTCCGCACTGCCGTCGAGGTAGTCGGTGCCCATGCTTTCAAGCATTCGCATCATCGGAGTGCCGACCGCCTCGAAGCCCGCGGTCATGGTGCGTATTCCAGGCGCGAGTCTCCGGAACGACTGAAACGACGTCGGCGAGCTGTAAACGATGGTGTGCTCGACCCAGTCATACTTCTTCAGAATCTCCGCGCACTTCGCGACGTCGGCGTCCTTGTGGTCGAGGTAGATGCCGACCCCGATTTCGCTGCAGTGGCGTACCGCGTCCTCGAAGGTCGGGACGCGAGTCCCTACGTATGCGTCGCCTTTCCACGAGCCTGCGTCGAGCGCGCGAATCTGTTCTAGCGTCAGACTCCGTACCGCGCCCGATCCGTCTGTGGTGCGATCGACGGCCTGATCGTGCATTAAAACGAGTTCTTCGTCGCTCGTCGTGCGGACGTCTAACTCGCAGTACTCGACTCCGTGGAGCTTTCCCGTGGTGATCGCGATGATCGTATTCTCCGGAACAAGCGTTCCCGCGCCCCTGTGCCCGGCGACCTCGATGTACTTCAGTTCCCGCGTCTGCGGTCGTTCGCGAAGTCCGAGCCTCGTCAGCACCTCGCTTGCAATATCCGGGCGATCGGTCTGAATCCCGTCAACACCCCACGACGCGATCTCTTCGATTCCTTCCGCGTTATCCTTGTCGCCAAGGGAGTTGACGACGATCTCGAACCCGAGTTCCTTCGCCCGCGCGACGTTCTCCGCGTTCCAGCCGCGGTTGTCGCCGCCGAGGACGTCGCAGCCCTGCCTGCGCAGTATGGGCAGCATCGCATCGCTCACCACCCCCATCCCCGCCGCGAGGCAGCGGATTTCCGGAATCAGCCGATGGTATTCGCGGAACAGCATCGGCGACGCGTTCAAAATAGTGCTGCGGACGAAATCGTGCTCCTTCAGAATCCCGGAGATAGCCTCGGGAGTTCCGTCCTTCAAATCGAGATAGATGCCGATGTCAAGCTCCCTGCACTTTTCGATCGCCTCGGCGAACGTAGGCACCCTCAGTCCCGCGTACTGTTCGCCTTTCCACGACCCGGCGTCGAGCGCGCGGATCTCGTCGATCGTCAGTTCGCTGATCCGCCCGGTCCCGTCGGTGGTACGCTCGACGTTATCGTCGTGCATAAGAACGAGCGTTCCGTCACCGGCGGTGCGGACGTCGAGTTCGACGTACTGCGCTCCGTTCTTCGCGCCGGTTTCGATTGCGAGAAGCGTGTTTTCCGGGACGAGCGTCCCGGCGCCGCGGTGCGCAGTGATCTCGACGAACCGCGGCTCCCCCGCGAAAGCCGAAGCAGTGAGCATCGCAAACAAAGAAATGACAAGCGTAACGTGTTTGGCGCTGTCCATAATGGATCCTTTGGTTTGTGGGAAGATGGGAGTATCTTCCCTCAAAATCAAGAAACGATAAAGCGGATAATCAATTACGAATTACGAATGGGCGCATTACGTAAGTGATGCTTTGGAGTAAAACGCGTAAGCGTTTTCTTCGACAGGAATCGTCTCTTACACGGCACTCGAAAAAGCTGAACTCAGGAAGTCGTTTCTCCAGGATTATCTTTTTCGCGCATCATGGCGAACGCAAGCGTGTACAGCACGAGTATGCCGCTGATAATCGCGAACGCGATTCTGTACGGCTCCGCGTCCGCGAGTTTTTCCGCCGCGGGGGCGCCGCTCGGTGCGAAGGCTAAAATCAGGAAACCGCCGAGGATCGGACCCGCGGCGTGACCCGTATCGTGAACCATCCCGAATACCCCCATCGCGGCGCCGAGGTGGCGCTTCTCGCAGAGGTCGGTTACAAGTGCGGCGCTGCTCGACGTCACGAGCGCCTCGCCGAGTCCGAAAACGAGGCAGAGCGCAAACAGCGTCCAGAAATCCACGGTCCACGGAATCAAAGCGAAAGGCGCGGCGCAGAGGAGCATTCCGAGCACGATCACGCCTTTGCGTCCGCGCTGGTCGGACCATCTGCCGAACATCGGCTTGCAGGCGATGGTCGTGATCGCCTGCGACGCGTAGAGCAGGCACGCCTCGAACGCGGTCATCCCCGCGCCGAAAACTGCGTAGATCGGGAGGAAGTGCTCGATGACGCCTACGGTGAGATTCTGGACTCCCTCGCAGCCCGACGCTACAAGAACGCGGACGTTGCTCACCATCTCGCGAATTCCGCCGCTGAATTTCTTCCACACGCCCGCGAAAGTCTTTTTCTTTTCGTCCGGTGTCTCGCCTAGGTTCTTTCCGGAGATCACGAGCAGCCCGAGAACAAGCGCGAGGGCGCCCATCCCTCCGCAGATGTAGTATGCCTGTACGAAATCGTCTTTCGTGTACTCGAGTCCCGCGAGCACGCTACCGTCGAACAACTTCGCGAGTCCTTCGAGCGACAGCAGGTTCATCTGGACGAGGCCCGCGCTGAGGATCAGCCCGCCGAGGAAACTGCCAACGAGTTTACCGAGGATTTTCGTGTTCGAGAGCCAGGAGATGTACTCGCCGCGACGTCCTTCTGCGAGCGCCGCGACCGCCGCCATCGATACGGGTCCGTATATCGCGGTCGCAAGCCCGTGGAAGAACCGCACGCCCATCAGCGACGCGGGCGAGTCCGCGAGCACGTACAGAAACGGTCCGGTGGCGAAAATCACGAGGCCCGCTAGTAGAACGATTCTGCGTCCGATGACGTCGCTTATCGCGCCCGCGGGGAGTTTCAGGACGACTCCGGTGATCGTCGCAGCCGCGCCGACTACGCCTATCATCTCCGGCCCCGCGCCTAAAAACGCCGCGTACAGCGCAAGCAGCGGGGTTCTCGCGAAACCGTAGCTGACTCTGGCGAACAGATCGACGAAAATCAGCGTCCAGATCGATCTGCGATTAATCTGCTGGGTCATATTCTGCCCGTGGCCAGAGAATCCATCGCCCAAGGCGTTGCGACGGAGATCGCGGAGGGATTCTAACATTCGTTACTTAAAACACAAACATTTCTTGCAATTGCGGGGCACTACAGGCAATCTGTAACCAGAAAATATAACGAAGAAAAGAAATGACGGGGTGATGGAGAAAAAATGGAAGCTCCCGACAGTTGATACGGAAGTCGCCAAGAAGCTCGCAAGAGATCTGGGTATCAACACGCTCACGGCGATGGTGCTCCTCCGGCGCGGCATAGATAATGCCGACGAGGCGCGGAGCTTCATCATGCCTTCGCTGCGTTCGCTGCACGATCCGTTCCTGATGAAGGACATGGATAAAGCCGTCGCGAGAATCCGAAAAGCCGTCGACGACAAGGAGAAGATCTGCATCTACGGCGACTACGACGTCGACGGCACCACCGGCTCGTCGCTTTTATACCACTTCTTCAGAATGATCGAAGCAAACGTCACCTGCTACATCCCGAACCGACTCACCGACGGCTACGGCCTCAACTCGATCGGGCTTCAGTGGCTGAAGGACAACAAAATCAATCTCGTGATCACCGTCGACAACGGCGCAAGCGCGGTCGCACAGGTCGCGAACCTGAAGGCGGCGGGGATCGAGACCATCATCACCGACCATCATGAAGTTCCGGAAATCCGTCCGGACGCGGTCGCGCTCCTGAATCCGAAGCAGCGCGACTGCAACTATCCGTTCCCGATGCTCGCTGGAGTCGGGGTCGCGTTCAAGCTCGCGTGGGCGCTTGCAAAGAGCTTCTGCCCCGGTCAGGAGCACGTCTCGAAGGAGTTCCAGAACTTTCTGCTGCATTCGCTCGCGTTCGTGTGCATCGGGACGATCGCGGATGTCGTGCCGCTCGTCGGTGAGAACCGCGTATTCGTAACGAGCGGTCTCAAGATCATTCCGGAAACGCCGAATCCGGGGATCCGCGCGCTGCTCGATCTCGTCAAGCCCGACGCTCCGAAGATCAGGACCACAGACATCGGATTCCTGCTAGCGCCCAGGATCAACGCGGGAGGCAGGATGGGACGCTCGGAACTCGGGCTTCGGCTGCTGACTTCAGACTCGTACCACCAGGCCTACGAAATCGCGCGGGAGATCGACAAGGAAAACAAGTCGCGGCAGGAACTCCAGAGCCATATTTTCGCCCACGTGCTTGAAAAGTTGAAAGCGCAGCCCGACTTCGAATCGCGAAAGTCGATCGTCGTCGCGATTCACGATCAGCACGCGGGAGTCATCGGAATCGTGGCGAGCAAACTCGTCGACGCGTTCCACAAGCCCGCGTTCATGATCTGCGTCGAGGACGGCAAGGGACGCGGATCGTGCAGGAGCGTGCCAGGGTTCGACATACACCATGCGCTTTCGAACAACGCGGAACTCTTCAACAGCTTCGGCGGGCACTCGATGGCCGCGGGGTTCGATATCGATCCAGCGCGCATCGATTCCCTCTCGGACATTATGGAGCGCGAAGTCGAGAAGCAGGTCCAGGGCGATTCGCTGAAGCCGACTATCGATCTCGACGCGGAGATCCCGCTTGCAAGTCTGACGCTACCGCTGCTTAGGGAACTCGAGAAGCTCGAGCCGTTCGGCGCGGGCAACGCGGAGCCGATATTCGTGGTGCGTGGCGTACAGCTCGCGGGGAGACCACGCATCATGGGAAGGGACCAGACACACCTTTCGTTCTACGTCAACTCCGGCGGGGTAAGCCACAAGGCGATAGCGTTCGGTATGGCGGACAAGTTCAAGCAGATCGACGAGTCGAAATCCCTCGACATCGCGTTCCGTCCGACGCGCAACGTGTGGCGCGGCACGGAAAGCGCGGAACTCGATGTCTGCGATATTCGCTGCGAATAGTCGCGTCGATTTCGGGTGCATTTATTCACTACTTCCCGCGAACCGGCCCGGTTTCGATACAACCCGTAATCGCGGGTTCCTCCAATTTGTCGCGATTATTTTCGAAAGTGCTATTACCGCGAAAACAACTTGTATTCGACCGCGTGACGAATCCGCGCCGATAGCATGGACATGGGGTATAATGCCTGTATGAGCCGGTGTACAATCGAGTTGGCGCGTAAACGGGACTTATTTCTCGCACAGAGACTTCATGGTTTCATGCCCATCGGGGAGAGGGCGCAACTGGCGAAGGAACAGACCGATCTCTTCGACCGGATCGAGCCTCTTTGGTGTTATCAGTTCGGCGTGGTCCCGATCGGCGAGGACAGCGAGTTCATCTATCTCGCCGCGGTGGGCGACGTCGACAGCCGGGTTCCGGACCTGCTCCGCCCGATGGTTCCGAAGAAGTTGCACTTCAGCTACTTTCCCTACGATCTCGTGACGAACCTGATTTTCGATTTTGTCCGGGACGAGACGATCTTCTTCCCGACCTTCGAGGACGAGAGCTTTCTCGGTTCGGAGGACGCCCACGAGCTGCTTTCGAAGATCAAGGTCGAAGGACCGCTACCGTCCATCAACAAGCTAGATGAAGACCTCTGCCTCATTGGGGATTTCACATACGTGCAGCGAAGTCGATACCCCCACGCGAACCGACAGCGGAAACTCGTTCCGACCGGGCAGGATAATCCCGTGTTCAGCCGGGTGGGGCACACGATTCTGACCCTCAGCGACGAGCCGATCTCGCCTGGGACGATCGCGGTGATCAAAAAGAGCTGGCGTTTCGAAGGCGTGATGCAAGCCCACGGACTCGACGGCGTATTCCTCGACAAACTGCCCTTCGTGATCCATCCCTACGAAATCCAGATGACCGGCATCGACGCGGACGGCTCCATCGAACTGAACTTCGACGGCAAGGTTCACAAGGTCGGGCCGAAATCGTCCGGGTCGATCGAGTTCAGCTTCTGCCGGTTCGAGCTTGGCGTGCTGCTGCGCCGCGATTTCTTCTTCAAGTGCCATTACCTCGAAGCGGTCTCGCGGCGAAGACTCAAACACGATCCGGCGTACTTCGGCTCGAAACTCCCTCTGCCGGCGGTGCGAAGCGACCTCACCCGCTGGTACGGCCTCGATGACGTTTTCGGGCGGTGACGCTACCCGAAGGTCGATAAGGACGTGCGTCCTAAGACGTTCAGCGTTTTCTGGACAGACAATGCCACGCAAGATGTCCGCCCATCCTGCTTGTGAAGTTCGTGGTGTGAAGCTCGTGAATCTGGAACTTCGGCTCGATGTATCCAACGAGTTCCGTCGCGCTCATCTGCGGCGGACCCATTTCCGCTTCCTCGCGGACTTCGTCCTTGCTTCCCGTGAGCGTGAGCCAGAGTCCTTTTTCGTGCAGCGCGTTTGCGACCCGTTCGACGAATACGTGCTTCTCGACGTCCGGAATCGAGTGGAAGCAGCCGCGGTCGAAAACGAAATCCACGCCGTCGTCCTCGCAGGGCGCGGTGTCGAGAATGTTGCAGGCGAGGAACGAAATCCCCTCGGCGCGTTCGCGCTGCGCCTTCTCCTTCGCCATCTCGATCGCCTTCCTCGAGAGATCGCACGCGACGACCTCGAAACCGTTTTTCGCGAGCCAGATCGCGTTGGTTCCGGTGCCGCAGCCTATTTCGAGGACGCGAAGTCCGCGCAGGCGCAGCTTTTCGATGGTGAGGATCAGTAGCGAACTCGCCGCGCCGGAATCCCAGGGGAGATCGTTTCCCTGGTATCTCCCGTCCCAGCGTTTGAAGGTCTCCTCGCGGGAAATTTCTGGTTCACGTACCATTTGCGTTCCTTTGTATGCGTGTCCGAAATGAAATCGACTTCGATTCACATGATTACAATCAAACGTACAAAATCGAAAATCCAAAATCTAAACATTGTTCGTGTTGCGCCCCTGGCAAGGTCGGGGATAAATTGTCCCCCTTTGATCGACAGTGGAATCCGCGGGTATAAACGACTATGGCCGACGAACGAAGACTACTCAGAATCGCGTCGAGGCTGAAACAGGACCTCAGCACGGAGATTCTCTACAAGCTGAAGGACCCGCGAATTGGGTTCGTGACGATCGCGTCGGTGAAGGTCGCGAAGGACCTGAGCATCGCCAACATCGGCATTTCCGTGATGGGAAGCGAAGGTCAGAAAAACGCGGCCATAAAGGCGCTGACCGACGCCGCGGGCTATCTCCAGAATCAGCTCGCGCCGAAGTACGAAATGCGGACCTTCCCGCGGCTGAAGTTCCGCCTGGACGAAAGCGTCGAGCGCGCGTTCAAGATAACGAAGCTCATCGACGACGCGGTCAGGGACCTCCCGGCGGATGAGAGCGAGGAAATCGAGGAAATCGAGGAAGACGCGGACGATGACGAGAACTGATGAGGAATGCAGACTTCAGATCGAACTAACGACCGACGACTATAGCCAATCGCGAAATCACGGACTAGATGACCGTAAGCACGCAGACGAGACGTCCGTGCCACATGGTTCTTGGTTCACCGAACGAACGCGAAAAATATTACAGTAAATTCGTAGACGGCACGAATAAAGTGTGTGACGACGTTACGAAAGCTCGCCGCGCTCGGCGAGGAGAGTCGCGATGTGTTCGAATTCGTGAGTTCTGAATCCTTTGCGCGTGATCGTCTCGTAGCCTGCGAGCGCCTGTTTCAGAAAATCGCGTGCGACTTCGATGTTCGCGCCGAGCTGAAGAAGGCCGACGCCGAGTTTGTACGGAATCGCGCAATCCAGCGACAAATCGAAATCGTCGATGAACTGATCCAGCGGGCCGTTTCGAATCACTTCGCTTATCGATAGTTCGCCGCTGGAATTTATCGCGCGGAGACTGTCCGCGCGTTCGCGAAGTCCGAGAAGGAACGCGAGCGCGAGGTACAGATAGTTCGCGGAGTCTTCCTCGGTGATTTCGCATCTCGAAAGCAGGCTTTGCGCTTCGCCAAAATCCTGCGCGAAGAACCTCGAGTCCGCTGCGAAGACGAGGGTGCGCCTAAGATCTTCGGCCTTTTCGCCCTCGCTCATCAGTTCGATGGATCGATCGAAATTCGCCTTTGCGGCGTCGAAATTCTTTTGCAGGGTCCAGACTCTTCCGAGGTAGAAATGGGCCGCGGCTTCTCCGAACCTGCTGCTCATCTGTCTCGCGAGTTTAAGGCTTCTCGTGAACGCGTCGACGGCTTTTCCGATCTTTCCGCGGAAGTAGTAGATCGAGCCGAGGCCGAGAAGGCTCGCGCGGATGAGTCCGACGTCGCCCAGGCTTTCGCGGATTTTGAGGCTCTCGGTGAACGCCTCTTCCGCGCCGACGAAATCGCCGAGTCGTTTCTTTACGATGCCTATGTTGCCTCGGATGGTTCCTGACCTTCGTTTCGATCCGAGGTTCGCGCAGAGTTCGAGCGCGTACTCGAAATCGTCGAGGGCCTTCTGATTGTTCCCAAGCGCCATATACGCGAGCGCGCGGTTGTTGATGGTTAGCGTTTTGACGTACGGCTCGCTCGACTGTGCGCTCGCGGCGATGCTTTTCGCAAGCCGGAGGCCCTGTTCGTTCTTCTTGTGCCAGGCGAGCAGAAACGATATATGGCATGAAAGCTCGATCATCTCTCTGCTTCCCTCGGGGGCCGAGGCTAGTCCAGACGCGTAGAATTCGAGCGCGTCCTCGATCCTCCCGCGCTGTTCCGCGATTTCACCGAGGTGTCTTGCGATGCGCGCGCGGTCCTTCGGATCGATCGCGGAACTCTGTAGCGCGTCGTAAAGCTCCTCTGCTTCCGCAAGCTTTCCCGCCTTCGTCTGAAGATACGCGAACCGTTCGCGGAACTCGTTCGCCCGCGGGTGCGAGCTTCCCGCGAATTCGATAAGCGCGCCAAGAATCCTGCGCAGACTTTCGTCGTTCTCGCCGTCTTCGATTTCATCCGCCGCGGCTTCGGCAAAACCGAGGAACAGTTCCTTGTCCGCCGCTTCGAGCGCGTGGAGCGCCGCGGAAGTCGAAAGTCCCCGAACCTTCGAATCGCTCTCCAGGATCGCGTTACGAAAGTGGTTCGCTGCCGCGAGATGATAACCTCTCTTAGATTCCACGTCCTCGATAGAGAGCAGGATTTCGCCTATGGTCGCGCTGACGAGCCTGACAAGAAGGTTGTCCCCGACGTAATCGTACCGCAGCCACGCGTCCTCCTGGAGTTTCTTGACCTCCGCGATCGTGACTTCCGCGGATTCTTCGAGCGCGTCCGAAATGAACCCGAGCGGCGCGGGACGTCCGAAAACGGAAAGCAGCCCGAGGACTTTGCGCTGGACTTTCGAAAGTCCAGAGAGTCCTTCCGCCAGAACTTCCTCTATCGATCCCGGAAGTTTCGTTCGCTCGAGCGCTTTTTCGTCGATGACCCAGCGGTCTTCCTCGAAGCGAAGCCCGCCGCTGTCGGCCATGCTTTTAAGTAGCAGCACGATGAACAGCGGGTTTCCGCCGGTGACTTTGTGGACCATCGCCACCGTGTCTTCGGCGACCTCGCCTAGAAGCGCCTCCGAGAGGAATCTTCCGACGCGGGCGGAATCGAAGCTCTGAAGCTCGATACAGAATTCCGCGGGAGGCTCGAGGCTTTCCTTCAGCTTCCGCGCGAACTCTTCGTGTTCGTCGTCAGTCCGCGTCGGCGCGATAAGAAGTATGGACGCGGTCTTCGCGGATGCGCTCGATTTAAGGCCGTGGCGGAGAACCTCGACGAGCTTCCTCGTCGCCTCGCTCGCGCCCTGCATCGGAGGCGCCTCGACGACGAGAACTTTATTCTGCGCGTACGCGAGAAGGCTTTTCAGATAATCGTTCGCTTCACGGGTGACGCGCTCGTCCTCCACGAGATCGCTTGACCCGTCGTCCGATTCCTTCGCGGCGAATCTTTTGCTGAAGACGCTCGTCTCGCGCCGACCGGTTTCCTTCACGCCAAGGTTTATGTATTCGACTCCCGCGAGCTGCGCCGAGTTTTTGAAGGAGTTCAGGACAAAGGATTTGCCGCTGCCTTTCGGTCCGGAGACAAGCACGAACACTGGCTTGTTCTCCTCGCGGTTCGCCGCGGCTTTGAGGGCGCGTTCGAGAGCTATAAGTTCGCCCTCGCGCTCGATCGGCCCGAAGCCGCGGAAGTGGCTTTCACGCGTTCCGGGAGTTTCAGTTTCGAAGGCGAGGCCGGTCATCTCGTTGACGATCTGGATAAGGGAGTGCGCGCTTTGCGAACGTTTCGAAGGATCGGGATTCGTAGTCCTCTGGAACAGCGTCCGGAATGGTTCCGCGAGCGAGTTGTCGCTATCGCGACGCTTCGGAACCATCTCGCCTTTCTCGCCCCTTTCGAGAATCACAGTGGGCGAATTTTCCTTCGGGAGCTTTCCGGTGACGATCTGGTAGAGCAGCACGCCGAGGCTGTAGACGTCCGCCCTGCGATCGACTTCGCCTCCCGCGCGCATCTCCGGAGCCATGTAATCGAGCGTGCCGCGGATGTCTTTACCGCGGGATCTGACCTGCTCCGCGAGTCCGAAGTCGACGATCTTCGCAACTCCGGTGTCCTTCGAAACGAGGACGTTCTCCGGCTTGATGTCGAGGTGGAGAATTCCGCGGGAGTGTACGTACGAAAGTCCCCGGCACACCTGTACGAAGATGTCGAGTATCTTATCGGACGGAAGATTTTTGCAGAATTCGAGTACGTTGACGCCTTCGATGTATTCGCAGGTGAAATAAGGCGCGCCGGATTCTTCGTCGATGAAAAAATCGAAGGCTCTCGCTATGTTCGGATGATCGATTCCAGAGAGCACGCGAAACTCCTGACGCATCAGCTCCGCGAACACTTTTCGGCTGGTCGGAAGGAGTTTCTTGAGCGCGACCAGTGAGCCGTCATGGGTGTCTTCCGCCCGGAACACTTCCCCCATAGATCCGCTGCCGATGCGCTCGACTATCCTGAATCGATCTTTTGGGGTAGACTTCATGTGGATTATAAGTCCAGGCGAATTGCTGACTTGCGCGCCGTAGAGAGAAAAATCACCTAATTTAGATATTCTTATAAGTTGCAGGCGATTTCAAATTACAGTAACAAAACATCCGTCCACTCCCATAATCCTTCCCGGGATAGACAATTCGAGGCATTGATGACCGACTTTTCATTGCACGTAGAGGCCCTGAAAAAAGTGCAGGAATTGCGGCTCAGGACTGACAAGCTCGACAAGGAAATCGCCAAGATTCCAAAAGCCATCGACGAAGAGAAGCGCACCGTCGACGGCTTCAAAGAGCAAGCCGACGATGCTAAACACGAACTGCTGAAGGCAAAGGCGAGCATCACCGACCTCGAGTCGCAGGTGAAGGCGAAGCTGGATTACATAGAGAAACTGAAAGTGTCTCTGTACACCGTCAAGGATAATCAGACCTACAAAAAAACTCAGGAAGAAATCGAACACAACGAGCGCGCAATAAGCGATATCGAGACGAAAATTCTCGAGGCGATCGAAAGAATGGAGAGCAAGAACGCGGAACTCCTCAGCGCGGAATCCTCGCTTGCGGAAAAGCAGGCCCTCCACGACGATTTCATTTCGAAGAAGAATCGCGACCTCGCGGAACTGGAGAAAGCCAAGGCGGCTTTTATCGCGGAAATCGAGAAATATGAGGTGGCGGTCGAAAAAGGGCTTCTCGATCGATTCAACCGACTGCGCACGATGCGCGGAGGAACCGGACTCGCATTCGCGCAGCCGGAACCGGACTACTGGGTCTGCGGCAACTGCCAGGTCCAGCTTACGCACCAGGAGATCAGTCTTTTGTTGCTTCAGAGGCAAATCTGCACCTGCCAGGCCTGCGGCGTGATAATGGTGATCGAAAACGACTTGTATCATCGTCACGAAGAAGCGATGAAGAAAAAGCGCAAGTAACCTCCAGCGTAAATTCACCATTATATTCGTGCCGTCTACGAATTTAATGTAATATTTCTAGTGAGCGTTCGATAAACCACGCGCCACCCGGTACGAGCCGCGTCGCGGCGGGATATTTGTAGCTCCTTTCGCACAATCGTCTGCCCCAGACCAAAAAATATTTGTAATCCGTTTTTGTTCTGTTAAGACATGATCAAACCTTATTTGAATTCATTCGTCCTGACTAATAGTTTCAAATTCCATCAACTCTTTTGTGAGCGAGTTCAAAATGAGCGGAAAACCGATCTCGAAAATCGTTCTGACATCCATCTGTCTATTCGCTGTTGCAATGTCCCCCGTTTTTGCCGCAAGCGCGGACATCGACAGCCTCATCTCGTCGTACGTAGGCGCCGAGGACGGACAGGGGCGGGCCGAGGCGCGGCAGGCGTTCGACGCGGCGGAGATTTCAGCCGCCGACGTCATCGAACATCTTAAGGATCGCAGCGCGGAACGCCGTCCGACGACTGGAACCTACGACGTCGTTCTTGAAGGCGAGAATCTTAGCACGTACATCTGGGTTCCCGAGAATTACGATTCGAGCAAATCGTATCCGCTGATGATCGGACTCCACGGCATGGGCGGCAAAGGCGACCAGATTCGAAATCCGGCGATCCCGATTTGCGAGGAATCCGGCCAGCTTCTGATCTGCCCATCCGTCGAAGGCGGCGATTTCGCAAGCGCTCTGCTCCGTATGCAGACCGACGGCTTCGGCTGGGGCGAGGCTCCGGACAATCTCGCGATCAAGTCACTGAACTATATGAAGGAGCACTACAACATCGATACGAACCGCGTAACCCTTTTAGGCGTTTCGATGGGAGGCTACGGCACCTGGAGCATCGGAACCGTCTACCCGCATTTCTGGAACGCGCTCACTCCGTACGCGGGGGGGATTTCGCCGCTCGAGAATCACGCGGCGATCACGCGCACCCGCGACGCCCGCAGGCGCAAGCTCCTCGAGAATCTTCTCAACCTTCCCGTGCTCTTCATCCACGGCACGCAGGATTTCGTCGTGCAGCCCCAGGGCGATCGCTGGAACAACGAGGACCTCGATCACCTTGGCTACGAGCACACCTACATCGAAGAGCCGAACTGGGCGCACGTCGATCCGCCCAGCAGGGACGAGGTTCCCGGTCTCGTCGGAGATTTCGTAGCGTACGGTCTCGAACGCCGTCGCAAGCCGTGGCCGACGGAGGTCGTGTATAACTCGCTCCGGCAGGACTCGACACAGGCGTACTGGGTGACGCTGCTCGATCACACGCCCGACGCGAAAATTCACGTGCAGGCGGAGCGCAACGTAATCGACATCGAATCGACGAACGTCTACGAAGTCGGCGTCTTCCTGAATAGCGAGATCGTCAACCTCCGCAGGGACGTAACGATCCGCGCGAACGGCCGCGAGGTGTATAAAGGCAAGCCGGAGCTTCCGCTGGACGCGGCGCTCGAAAGCTGGCGCATCTTCCGCGACAAGGCGTATCTGCCCGAGGCGTACGTGAAGGTCGCGATCGAACGCCGCCCGCCGGGAACGACGAGGCAGGATTCCGCGACGACTCCGGGAAATTCCTCGGACAGCGGCTCGCAGCCGAATCGCAGGCTTCCGCCTTCGCGTCGATAGAGCAGCGCGGCGCTATAGCCGGAAAGTCGTCTCGCCGCCCTCGGTGCGGCAGGGAAGAATTCGCGTACCGATGCCGAGTTTTTCGCGGATGCGAAGCAGTTTAGCGACTTCCTCCGGACTGAGTTTCTGCACGTTTCCGAGCGTGTACGCGATCCACATAACGTGAGCCGCGTGCTCCAGTTTTTCGAGCAGCAGGAACGCTTCGTTCAGGCTCTTCGCGACGCACACAGAGCCGTGGCGGTCGAGCATCAGGACGTCGCACTTCGAAATGTAGTCGCGGATGCCGTAGCCGACTTCCTCCGTGGTCGGAGTCGTGTACGGGACTGTCGGGATTCCGCCGAAGGTGGTGACGACTTCCGGGATGACGCAGGCGTCGAGCGGGATTCCCGCGATGGTGAACGCGACCGCGGTGGGCGGGTGCGCATGGATCACCGCGCGCATTTCCGGTCGCGCGACGTAGCAGGTAATGTGCATCTGAATTTCGCTCGAAGGCTTCGTCGAGCCTTCGATGAGGTTTCCTTTCAGGTCGCACAGAAGCATGTCCCGCGGGCGGAGATGACCCTTCGGTTTTCCGGAGGGCGTGATGATCAGACGGTCCGTATCTATGCGGTAGGAAACGTTGCCGTCGGTGGCGGCGACGAGTCCCTGCGAGTACATCCAGCCGCAGATTTCGGTCATTTCCTCGCGGACGTCGGTTTCGCTGGCGCCGGAGAAGTCGGACGAAGCGGGCGCGCCAGTGCGAACCTGCGCTCGCTCCTGGCTATGATTTTTCCTGCCTTCGAAGAAGATGCTTTCCATCGCGAGTATTGTAACTACCGGCGTACGCGGTTGTACAGAATTTCGTGAACGTTCGGTTAACCACATACCGCGCAATTAAAAAACCGGCGTCCTCGCAGTTCTTCACCGCCGAGACGCGGAGACCGCGGAGTTACGCGGAGAATTTTCAGCCGTACTCCAGCGGCAGCGCACTGCGCGCGCCCGGATTCGCGGCTGGACTGTTGGCGTCTGCACTCCGAGGCGCGAGTCCCGGAGGGACGGGATGTTTGTAGCCGCGCAGCCCTACAAACATATCGCTCCTACGGAGCTGTGGGGACGAGACGTCCGCGGTCCCAGGTCTGGCTCGCCCCTCGATCCTCGATCCTCGATCCTCGATCCTCGATCCTCGATCCTTTACGGCGAGAGGTCCGCGCCATGTGGTTCACCGAACCGACACAGAATTTCGAAAGCATTCGGCGAGGACAAGGCACGTCCGTCCCATTGGCGATTTCACGGTCAGGATGACCGTGCCACGTTCGGTTTCCGGCATTCAATGTCGAAGTCGTTCCGTGTATGATTCTTCGATGGAATCCGGAGGGCCATCGAAAAACATTCGCGAATTCAAAACGAGATCGATCGTTTTCTTCGCGATCGACTTCGTCGTGCGCGGTCTCGGCGTGCTGCTGTTCCTTTACGCGGCGAGGGTGTTCGACAAGGACGGTTTCGGCGATCTGAACTACGTTGCGCGTTTCGTCGGAGTAGCGACGACGGTGGGCGATTTCGGAATCGGGACGCTGATCCTGAAACGGGTCGGCGGGTTTCTCGATCGCTCCAGATTCCGGCTCGAGATCGTGCGCTACTTCTGGTTCCGGACCGCCATAGCGCTGCTGATCTTCGGGGCAAGCGCGTCGTATTTCGTTTTCGAGGAATTCAGTTACGAAGTCCGGCTGACGGCGATCCTGGGGCTTGTAGCGATGGTCGTGCGGGTTCTGCCGGAGATAATTTCCGGCGCCGCGCGGGCGGTCGGCTCGGGAAGGATCGACGCGTCGATTCGAATATTGCAGGGGACCGCCAACGTCCTGGTCGCGATCGCACTGCTTTCGCAGGACTTCGGAATCGCGAGTTTCGGGTACGCGTGGCTCGCGAGCGCCTTCGTTGCGACGATCACGGCGGTTTACGTTCGCAAAAGCGTGAATGAGAAATTCGGGAGTGGCACGGCCGTCCCGGCCGTGGAAATTCACGGGCAAGATGCCCGTGCCACACATGACGCGGATGTCCCGCCCGTGGAGCAAATACAGACAGTCGAGACGACTACCTCCCCGGCGGTCGCTTCGACTGCGGAAACTCACGGGCAAGATGCCCGTGCCACGGTTCCCGCGCCACCTCCCGGCGAGAGGATTTATTCGTACCGCGACGTTTTCCGGAACGCGATGCCCTTCGCGGTGCTCACGGTGTGCGTGATCATTTATTTCCATATCGACACGCTGATGCTCTACAATATGGTCTCGGAGGGCGAGGCGGGAATCTACAGCGCGGCGTACCGTTTCGTCGAGGCGATGCTACTTGTACCCGCGGCGAGCGCGGCGGCGATCATTCCGCTTCTCTCTGCGGTTTTTGCGCGGAAGGATTTCGCGGAAGGCGCCAAACTCGCGGAAAACGCCATCAGGATTCTGATCTACCTCGGAGTCTTTTTCGCGGGCGCGCTCTTCTTCCTCGGAGACGAAATCCTCGCCATGCTGCTAGGCGAAGGGTACGCGGCGTCGGAAGCGTCCCTCAGGATTCTCGCGTTCACTATCCCGATAGTCTACGCGTCGAGCATCACAAGCAGCATCATCGCGTCGAGCGATTTCGCGCGAATCAATACGTATCTCGCGATATTCATGGCGATAGCAAATGTCACCGCGAATTACTTCGTTATTCCGCTGTACGAAGCGGCCGGAGCTTCCGCGACAACTCTCGCGACGGAAGGCACCGGACTCGTTCTCGGCTACATTTTCATTTCCGCGCGGATTTGCAGGATAGAGGTTTTCCGCGCGCTTCTGGGCTGCGGAATCGCGTTCCTCGCGGCGACGGCCTCAGCATACGCGTTAGACGGCTTGGCGGGCAAGATCGTCGCGATCGCGGTCCTTTTAGCGGTCATTTCCGGATTCGAGTGGACCTCCCGCAGAATCGGCATTCAGAACATGCAGTTTGGCTTGTAATTTCCCGCGATCACGGTTCTACTATCTGCTCACAAAACTGGCCGGGTAACATTACATACAATAAGAATTAGGAAGTTCTTTTATGACCACGAAGATTCGAGGCTTGTTCCTCATCGTCGCGATTATCGGTACTTTTGCGTTCATCACTGCGCACCGCGCTGAAGCTGGCGGTATCGAAATAGACGACTCCGCGGCGGTGCTGCTCGCGGAAGCCGGGCACGAGGGAGGCGAAGGGAATCGCGCTCCCGCGTCGGACGACGAACATTCCATCGGAGCGGCTGCGGAAGAGCACGGAGAAGAACACGGAGGGCACCACGGGGTCGACGGCACGCATCTCGGGCTTCTGTGGATCGTGCCGTTCATCGGCATCCTGCTGTCGATCGCGATATTCCCGCTGGTCAAGCCTCATTTTTGGCACCACCACTACGGCAAGGTTGCGCTGTTCTGGATGCTCGCGTTCGCGCTGCCGTTCCTTTACAACTACGGAGGCAACGCTGTTTACGAGATTATGCACATCGTGCTTCTCGACTACGTGCCTTTCATAATCCTGCTGACGGCGCTGTTTACTTCCGCGGGAGGAATCTGTCTGAAGGGTTCGCTGCGGGGTTCGCCCAAGGTAAACACGATCATTCTCGCGCTCGGTACCGTCCTCGCAAGCTGGATGGGCACCACCGGCGCGGCGATGCTCCTGATCCGCCCGCTGATCCGCGCGAACGCGTGGCGAAAGCACAAGGTCCACATAATCGTGTTCTTCATTTTCCTCGTCGCGAACATAGGCGGCTCTCTCACGCCGCTTGGCGATCCGCCTCTGTTTTTAGGGTTCCTGAAGGGCGTCAGCTTCTTCTGGACGCTAAAACTGCTCTACGTGATGGCGCCGCTCGCGATCCTGCTGCTTATCATCTACTACGTCTTCGACAGCGTCCTTTACAAGAAGGAAGAGCTTCCGCCGGACGACGGCGCAGGCAACGTCCCGCTGAAGCTGGACGGCAAGGCCAATTTCATCCTTATTATCGGAATCGTTGCCGCGATCCTGCTTTCGAGTTCTCTCGCGAACGGTCCGTTCAAGGATCAGGAAGTCGCAAAGAAGCACGAAGCGCATCTGAACACTCTCGTCGCGACCATGGACGTAGCCAAAGAGAGGCTCGACGCGCACGTCAAGGAGCACGAAAGCGACGCGAAGATGGTCGAGTCGAAGGAATATAACGAAGTTCGGGACACGCATTTCAAGGCAGTCGCGGAGGTGAACTCCCTTCGCGCGCAGATCTCCCACGACGAAAGCCTCGGCGTCCATCTTCCGGGACTCGGCATCACGATTCCGTTCGCGAATCTCGTGCGCGATGGACTGCTGATCCTTATCGCGATCATAAGTCTTATCATCACGCCCATGTACAAGATGGTCCCGGACGAGCACGGGCATCTCCATCCGGAACCAGGCAGCGCGGAAACGAACGTCCGCGCCGCGAACGGCTTCACCTGGGAACCGATACTCGAGGTCGCGAAGCTGTTCATCGCCATCTTCGTTTGTATGATCCCGGCGCTGAAGATTCTGCAGGCTGGAAGCGCGGGCGCTCTCTCGAGCGTGATTCTCGCGGTGCAGACGAACACCAACGAGCCGATCAACGCGATGTATTTCTGGTTCACGGGTCTGCTTTCGAGCTTCCTCGACAACGCGCCGACGTACGTGGTGTTCTTCAACACCGCGGGAGGCGATCCGACAAGCCTAATGGGTCCGCTCGGGCAGACGCTGCTTGCGATCTCCTGCGGCGCGGTGTTCATGGGCGCAAACACCTATATCGGAAACGCGCCGAATTTCATGGTCAAGGCTATCGCGGAAGAAAACAACATAAAGATGCCCAGCTTTTTCGGGTATATGGCGTGGAGCGTCGCGATATTGGTCCCGTGCTTCGTGCTGGTTTCGATCGCTTTCTTCGTGATGAATCTTGTTAACGTTTCAGTGAAATGAAGTTTAGGAGTCGTGACAAAATAAGTTGCCGTTTTCACATCACATCTTCACATCATCTTCGTATCGCGCTCGGTCGCCCAATCCTCACCGGAACTACAGCTACGCCTCCGGTTGGGCTTCCTTGCGCAAAACGAACCTGACGCAAATCTGAGCGTGAAATTCGTAAACTTATTTTGACACGACTCCTTATAATCGCCAGCATGATCCTTATTGAATCTGGCAGACAATCCGGAGTTCTAGAGTGAAAGCTTTCCTGAAGAAGTTCGCGGCGTCGTTCAGACGAATGCTGACACCGATGATCCTTCTCGCCGGCGTCGTTTCCGTGTTCTTGATCTGGTACTTCCTCAGTCAGGAGGAGGCGAAGCGGTTCGAAGGCGTGATTAGTCAGTACGAAGAACTGATCCGGGCGTACGAGACCGGGAGCATGGATCGCGTGCAGCTTCGCGAGAAAATGAAGCTCTTCATTTCGCACTGGGACGACGGGCTTGTCGCGGGAGTTCCGCCGCCGCACAAGATCGACGATCCGGAACGGATGCCGAGGTCGGACCTCTACGTGCCTTACCTCGGACAGTCGATAAGCGACTGGCATTACCGCTGGATCGACCGCAAACGCGGCGAACTCAATTTCCTTATCGCGAGGCTTTTCGTCGAGCAGAACGAGGCGTCGGAAGCGCCGGATATTCAAATGTACCGCGAGGCGATTTCCCAACTCGACAAGATGTCCATCCTCGACCAGGACCCGATAGCAGCGGAAGACGAATCGGCAAGGCAGAACATCTATTTCGGCAGCGACCCGAATGAACCGGCGGAAGACAAGGACCTCCTCGGGCTTTCGCGGGAGGGAGCGAAGTCCGGGCGGGACCGGGTGTACCGAACACTAAGCGAAGGCTGGCGCGAGGTGATCCAGCAGAATCAGGTTCCCGCGCAGGAATACTGGGGATACACCGAAGAGCCTTACTTCAAGCGGGAGTCGGTGAACCTCAGGATGCACATCGCGAATAAAATGTTCGAAATGGGAGCGTACGCGGACTCGTGGAAACAGATGTCGAAGGTGTACGAAGGAGCCTGGGACAACTACATCGAAGCGTTCGCCATTCACCTCGAAAATGAATACGATTACAGGCGCGGCCTTCTAGAGCGCAAGGGCGTGTTCAAGGTCGAAAGCCAGCCTTTCACGAGAAGCATGTCCACAAGTTTCGACGAACTCGACGGCGAAGGCGGACTCCGCATTCTTCCGCTCATTCCTTCGCCGGAAACGATGCTCGCGCCCGGAATGAGTTGCGATATTTCCCGCACACTCGACGCCACGCTCAATTTCAGCATGTGGGTTGGATCGAGTCCGCAGAATTTCGTCTGGAGCCCCTTCATCGACAATCCCGAAGTGGAGGGCGAGAAGGACGGATTCCTCTACCGACGCTGGAACAACCTGCGGCTGGCGCACCTCGTTCCGGAGCGCGAACGCGCCGCGGCGACGGAGGCGTTCCTGACCGAATGGTCGCACCTTTCTCAGCTTCTTTTGAACATGGCGTCGATCAATCGTTACGTGCAGCTTCAGTTCACTAAAAACGAGGCGGACGATCGAACGAAGGTCCGAAGACTCGAGTCTCAGCTACACATGCGTCGAAGGGACTACAGTTATCTTCTCCGCGAAGAGCAAATGGCCCTCGGCCCGGATTATCTGCTTCCGGAGGAACTCGCGCCGACGCTGCCTTTCGAAGTCGATTCTGGAGTGTATCTGAGCGATTTCGAGCTTGACCAAAGACGAAGCGCCATTCGAAGCAGAATGAAAAACGCTCACGACGAAGCGAAAACGAAGTTCAAGGAACTCCGCGAAGCGAGGCTAGTGGAGGTCGAACGCAGCCAGGGCGAGCTACCGAGCAATCCTCCTTCGTACTTCATTGGAAGCGGCCGCACTCTCAATCGTGAAAGGGAGCCGGAACTCTGGTGGAGGACGAGGGTCGACTTGCTGGCGCAGCAGATAATCATCTTCGATGCCTGCGTAAGGCTCGACGAACAGATTCGTGAAATGCATCGCGAACTTCCGGACGTCCGTTCTGATCGCACTGAGGCTCCAATCAGCAAATCGCGCTTGTCCATACTCGATTTCGTGGTCTTCGTTTCGAGCAGGTTCGACATGTTCAACGCCAGGGTCAGCGATCTGAACGATTCCTACATGCTCGAGCACGCTTACACTGGTGAAAACGCGGACGAGAACAACGAGGCGCTTAAAACGAGCCTCGACGATCCTGAGCGATCTTTCGAAGGATTCCGCATCCGCGAAACCCAGGGCGAAGTCTATCGAAAGATCGGCGAAACCGGACTTGGCCTCGAGGCGGTGCTCGCGACGCTCGGCGTGACCAGGGAAGCTTACGATCTAACGGTCAAAGAAATTGTTCGAAACAGGTTTATCAATCAGGAAAATACCCCGGATGAACTCGCTGAGATTTTCGGTCTGACCAGCGAAGAAATTGCCGAGGCGACCTCGAAATCCGGACAGAGCAAACAGACGGCGGAGGAGCCAGACTCCGGAAGTCCGCCGGAGGGTTCGAGCGACCAGTCGTGGGACGGGCTTCGCCCGCTCGTGGACGCGTACGCCACGCTTCGGGATTCGTATCCTTCGATCGCGCGGGACGTCCGCGCAAAGTATCGCGGCATCCACACGCCGAGTTTCGCGATGTCGTCCGCTTCGCGGGGCGAATCGCCTCGGAAGGACGTATTCAAGCAGGCGCTCGATCAGCAGCACGATCGTCTAAGGCCAGAGTACGCAGGTATCGAGTCGATCGATGACGAAATCCTCAGCAAGTACGAACTCGACCTCCTGAGGCAGTTCTACGACAACTTCGCCGAGCCGAAGACTCTCGACAACATGACGATCAAGACGCCTGACCGAGTCGTGACGGAATATTATAACACCGTGGTAGAGAGCCGGACGACTCCGGGGGCGTCCGAAGCCTTCGCGAAGGCGTATCAGAACGCGTTCGCCGATTACAACAGCAGCTTCAACGATTTTCTTGCGTGGCAGGAGTTCCGCGCGGAGCTGAAGCGCGACATCAAAACCCTCGAGCGGGCGAAGTTCATGGTCTCGCGCAGGCAGTTCGACGTGCTGGCGGACAGGTCGATCGCGTATCTGCGCGATTCGAACGATGTCTTCGAGACTCCGTCGCCGGACGAGTCGATTTCAAATCGAAGGGACTGGGCGCGGGTAATCGAGCAGGTCGCGAAAGACGTCATCGACGATAAGGTGATTCCGTTCATCCGCGAGAAAGGTCTTGCGACGAGGGAGATCGTCGTCCAGCCTGGGTCGTTCCGTCCGATCGGTTCGGCGGAAGAAGCCGCGATGTTCTGGGGATCGTTCGCGATCGAGGGAATCCCGTATGAGGACGCGGGCGAAGCGATCGAGCTGTTCCACCGGAATCTGGCTATCGAGCTTGCTGACGGCGGCGCCTACCGGGATTCAGGCGTGATTCTTCCTCCGATGCTTCAAGACAGCCGGGAGTCGGAGCCGCTACAGTCGGGCTTCGGATTCGTGGTCACGACGACGCTCGTCGCGATCTCCGCGCTCGAAAAGGAAGAACGGGAAATCCTCGAGGAGGTCGACCGACTGGAATCGAATTTTTCCACCCTCGCGGACAGCCTCGACATCGAAACGCGCAAAGCATCCCAGTACTATCGCGGTCGGACGCTGATGCTAGATCAAAAGCGCATCTACGACGACATTCCACAGGACGACAAGGCGGACCTTCGCAGGCAGAACGAGCAGGCTCTGCTAGACGCTGACGCGTCGTTCCGGGAGTGCTACTCAGGTCTTTCCATGCATACTCAGAAAGATCTCATCTTCGCGGCGAGCATAATGCGCGGCAGGGTTTCCGAGCTTCTGGGCAAGCCGCAGGAAGCCGTCGAGCTGTACAATTCCAGCGTTATAACAAGCGAGGAAAAAGTCATCGAGGAAAACAGCTACGTCGATATAGCAGAGTGGCTTGCGATGCTTAGGTTCCTCCGGGAAAACGAACTCGTTCTCGAGGCGGAGGTAGGCCGAGGCGAATTGCCGGAGGACGTTGTCGCCATCGAGCAGCTAATCGAGCTGTATACCAATCTTTCGGAAAAGCTCCCGAAGAGACAGACCGGCATCCTCCTCACTCTTGGCGACCTTTCGATGGCGCACGGAAGGATGCTTCGGGACCTTGCGGAGAGTTATCTCGCCCTCGGTGAGCAGCAGCTTTATGAAGACACCCGCACAGCGTCGGAGAAGGCGTTCATACTCGCGGGGGAAGTCTATTCGACTATTCAGGAGAGGGACAATCGACTCCCTAAGAACCAGGTTCTGGAGGCTCTTTTCTATGCGGGCACCGCCTATAAGGAGGGCGGAGCGATCACCGAGATGGTCCGGGTCTACAACGTATACGCGGACGTCGTCAACACGTTCGGCGTGGGATTCAGAGAGGATCCCAACTACGCGCAGGTCATTACCGACCTCGGCTGGGGGCTGATCGAACTTGGACAGTACAGACGCAGCGTCGACTACTTCAAGCTCGTCGACGAATTCAACCGCAAAAGGGGCACAGGAGAAGTCGCGCGGGCAACATACGACGCCTACTATCTCTGGCCTTACGCGTACCAGCTTCTTGGCGAGTACGATCAGGCGCTCGAGCTTTACCACAAAAACATACTTTCGTCGGAAGCCGCGCTGATCCAGCCTTATTCCGAACAGTGGAAGAAGGCGAGCTATCAGGTCGGCGTGATTCACAGCGACCGCGCGTTCGAGGCGATCGCGGCGTCGGGGGCCGCGCCGATCGACCTCGCGAGCCGCGGCTCGGCGTCCGTAGCGAACGAAGACGCGCGCAGCAAGGCTCTCGAAGAGTTCCAGCAGGCTGGAACCTGGTTCGGCGACCTGCTTTCGCGAGGATTCCCCGCGGACGACGCCTACGTCATCAAGACTCAGTTCAGACTTGCTCGCGTCAACCTCGGTAAAGTCGGACTTCTTGGCGAGACTGACAAGTACATCGACATCGCGCAGGAGTTCGAAGCTGTCGCAAAACTGGTCGAACGCAACGAGTCCCCGGAAATGAGAAGGCTCCGGAGGGACTCGCTGATCTACCTCGGCGACTGCTATTTCCTTCACGCCTACAACAATCCGGGGCCGGAGAGGGAATCCTTCTACGATCTCGCGATTGAAGGCTACCGTCAGATTTCGCGGCTCTATTCGGACGATCCCTGGACGCTCTGGGCGATGTCGCAGATTGCGGAAATCGAAATCCTCCGCGGAAGGTACGAAGGCGCGCGCAGCGTCCTCGGCAGGGCGCAGAGTCTCGCGCAGAATCTTCCGGACGAATCGTACGCGGAGTTCCCGAAAACCAGACAGAAGGCGTTCTGGCTTGACTACCTCGACTGGAAAAGCAGACTTCCGAACGCCGGAAGCTCAGGATGACCGTGCCACTGTCCCTGAAGTGGCACGGCTGTCCCGGCCGTGGAAACTCACGGGCAAGATGCCCGTGCCACGCGCAGAAATCAGCCTGTCCGCGAGCTTCCGCGAAAGATGATCCGCGAACGCCATTATCGTCACCTGCGGATTCACTCCCGGCGCGTTCGGCAGCACCGATGAATCCATCACGTAAAGAGAAGGCGCTCCGTATACTTCGCCGGAATTGTCGACCGCGCCGATGTCTTCGGAAGCGGCCATTCTCGCGGACGATGCGGGGTGCATCGCAATGCAGGTATAGTTTCTCGGATCGAGCGGTCCCTCGTAAATCCGTCTGATTTCTTCCTTCCGCAGCCGTTTCGGGATTCCGTGGATCGCCGGGAAGACTTCCTCCGCCCCGCCCGCGAACATTATCTCCGCGGTTTTCGCCAGGCCGAAGCGAAGCCTTGCGATGTCCTCCGGGATGATCGAGTAGACGACTTTCGGATCCATCGTGCCGCGCCTCGTCCTGACTTCGCCCGACGTCCGGCTCCTTGTCATTACGCCGTAGCTAAGGAGGTTCCGGAACTTCTCGAGCATCGGGTACAAAGCGGGACCGAATCCTGGCACGCGCATCATCAGCACGTCGAGCGGAACGCTGACGGTCTCGATTATCATTTCGCGGAACTCGCTCGATTCATAGCCCTGGTGCGCGCCAATCCAGAGTTTGACGTCCGCCCCCGCCGGCAACGCCCCGAGCATCCCGGCGGAAACATGATTCGCGAGGTTCATTCCGACGTGCCGATTTCCGAGTCCGCTTTTCTTCAGAAGCACCGGAGTCGCGAATGCCCCGGCGGAGACCACCACCGCTCTCGCGCGAATCGAAAGCCTGGCGCCGGTTTCGCGGAACCCTCTTCCGAGGAACACGCCATCGATTCCGGTGACCCTGTGCCCGTCGGTTTCGATCCGAACCGCGCGAAGGCCGGTGTAGAGTTTCGCGCCGAACCCGAGCGCGCGGGGAACATAGCTGCGGTCGGTGCTCATTCTCGCGCCCTTGGGACAGCCGCTCAGGCAAACGCTGTTCCCCTCGCAGCCGCTTTCGTTTTTCATTACGACCGCGTTGTGAATGCCGAGAGATTCCGCGCCCGCTTTGAAAATGAGGTTGTTGTTTCCGAGCGCGTCCGCGTCGATCGCTTTGACGTTGATCGTCTTCTCGACCCGCTCGAAACTCTGCGCGAGGTCTTCGTAGGTCACAGTAAGACCGAAATCCCTGCGCCATTCCTCGACGACCTCCCTCGGCGTGCGAAAACAGATTCCCGCGTTCAGTTTCGTCGTCCCGCCCACCACGCGGCCCTGGATCGTCATCGTGAGCGACCTTCCGCTCATCAGACGCATTCCGTTCTCGCGCATCATGTTTCGCATCGTGTCGAAGGAGTCGATGGTCACATGTTCCGGCGAAAGGTGCGCCCCTTCCTCGACCATAATCACGCTCAGCCCCGATTCCGCAAGCTCCGACGCCGCGACGGCGCCCCCGGCTCCGGTGCCTATGACAACGACATCGCAGACGTCTTTTACGTTTCTATCCTGTGGAGGAAGGACTGTCATCGTCCTCAAGGATACAGTTTTGAATGCGGAATTTCGAATCGCCTTTCGAGTTATCATTAATTAGGGACGGACCCGTATCGGTTCGGTGATACACGTCGAATCGGAACGCCCAGGCACTTTCGCGCCGTCCGAGAAGTAATTCAGCGCAAAAAAGTGACTTCCGAAGAATTAGGTAAGCG
>JANLHZ010000233.1 GCA_024653775.1 Planctomycetota bacterium
TGAGAAATCTGGCATTTTTGACGGTTCGCTAGTACTCCCACGTTCGGTTTTGCCTACCATTGAAGGAATTTGTATCGCTTTCATTTATGCAACAAAGCCACAAACGACTAAAAAATGCACCCTCATCCGGCGCTTCGCGCCACCTTCTCCCGGAGGGAGAAGGATTTCACCATCACGCATTTGTGCAACAACGCCGCAATTATCCCCCACACTTTGGACCAGTCGGGACGTTCCGGCCTAGCGTGGTTCACCAAACAGATACCTATTTCTACTGAATCATCGAAAAAAAGTCAGTCAACTTGAGGAATTCCAAATTCCTAATTCCATTTAAGGAGTGAGAGTATTCACACCCAAGTTCCGTGTTTTTATTAACAATGGAAGTTAGAATTATTGTGCATTAAATGCACAGGTTCGATGCGATAAAAACACGGATCAGAGATGAATATAATTGTTAGGCTGATTTCATTTTCAATCGCGACGTTCGCATTCGGGGCGTGTGCTTACCCCCTCGCGTATTACGCCGCGGATCAGGGGATCAAGAACGCGCTCGACAGCGGGAATAGCGCGCCGGGCGGGACGGTAGTTCTTTCCGCGGAAGCGACTGTCACCACCACCGCGGCGTCGCTGACGAACTCGGGCGCGACCGCGATCAACCTTCGGCTCATCGACGGCGATTCGGACGTTCTGAAAATCGTCCCGGAATTCTGCATCAACGGACTCGCGGCGCAGGAGTCGAGGACGTGGCAGCTCGCGACTTTGATGGACGAGACCGACATGATGAAGCCGTCTTCTCCGACAGGGATCGACTACACTCTCCGGTGGGACACGCTAAGCGACCTTGGTCTGACGTTCAATCCGCAGGTGCGGTTCCGCGTGAATATCGAAGGCGCCGAGGAGAACTACGCGCCGACGGGAATATTCGTCGTCGACAACAACGCGCAGCCCGTGGCGACGATCACGTCCCCGTCGGGCGCCATCACGGGAGACGTGACGATTGCGTACACACTCTCGGACGACGAATCGAATCCCTGCTCTATCCTTGCTGAATTCAGCACGGACGGCGGACTCAATTATCAGCGCGCGACGCCGGGAGCGCCAAACGCGGAGGGCGTCACGGGGGTCAATGCGAGTCAGGACGGCGTGGCGCATACCTTCGTCTGGAACTCAGGGAGCGTCGATGACATAGGGCACACGACTCAGAACGTGGTTTTCCGCATTACTCCTGACGACACCGCTACGGACGACAGCCGCGTAGGTATCGGCGCGTCGACGGAGATATTCACCGTCGCGAACAACGATCCTCCGGTCGTGACGCTGGAGCCGCTCGTAGAGACGCTTTCCGGAGACGTCACGCTGACGCTTTACATCATGGACACCACGGAGTCCACGGCGTCGCATACGCTGACGGTCGAATACTCGACAAACGGCGGCACCACGTACCAGGAGGCTTCTCAGCGACATGGCGCGACTTCCAGGCTGCTGTACGACGCGGTTTCGAACGAGCCGGGCGCGCTTGCGGTCTTCGTGTGGGACTCGCTCCAGGATCTCGGTCAGTCCTATAGCGCTGACGTCAAGCTTCGGGTCTTCTCTAACGACGGTACCGACGACGGCGCAAGGGTGAACTTCGTCCGGGAAGACGACGATGCGCTGAGCACGTTCATCGTCGACAATAACGAGGCGCCTGCGATCGTCGTGGAGCTTATCGGTAACGACGAAAATTTTTCTCCGCCCACCGCGTCCGGAGGATCTCTCGGAAAGACGTTCAGCGACGATGTGATCGTTCGGTACAGACTAATCGATTCGAATCAGGACCCGGCAAATCTTTATTTCTCGTACTCTCTCGACGGCGTCAACTTTTCGAAGTGCACGGAGAGTTCGTCCGCGAGTTCCCTCGGCTCGGAGAGCCTCCTGAGCCTCGAAGGCTACGGCGCCCGCGGAGTATACGTGTGGGAATCCCACGTGGACATAACTTCGAGGTCGTCCTCGGTGGCGCTCCGCGTCCTGCCGACCGATTCCGTGGACGGTAAGGACGGAAAGGCGATAACCACCAGCGTCTTCGCCATCGACAACAGTTCGCCGCCGACCGCGAGCGTCGGAACGCCGACGAGTCCGACGCCGGGGTACTACGACGTCCCGGTGACGATTTTCGACACCGAGAGCGACTCCGCGACTCTGCTCGTCGAATTCGCAACGCCGAACGACGCCGCGGCGGGCAACTGGACCGCATGCACGCAGGCTGAAGACAGTGCAAGCGCGGGATCGAACGTCCTCGACATCGGGGAGGCCGCGTCTACCTCGCCATCGGGGACTACAAGCACGTTTCGCTGGTTCGCGGCGGAAGCGACAACCGGCTCCGGAAGCTACAACATCCGCGTAAGACCGTCGGACACCCGTCAGGGCGGCTACTACACCGGTCCGACTATAACCATCGACAACAGCTCCCTCTCGCAGCCGAATCAACCCGCATTCTTCTTTCTCGACCCGCTGCCAGACCCGATCTCTGGAAATACCCAAATCGCGTACAGCTTAGGCGATCAGAACAGCGACGCGGTGAGTCTCGCGGTCGAATACAGCACCTCCTCAGGAAACTGGACTTCGATCACGTTCGAGAGCGGTTCCGACGGCTCGTTCGGCGCGGCTCTTCCTACCTCCGGACCCGCGGGCGCGCTGACTTCGAGTCCGATAACCTCGAGTTCCAGCGGCACGAACCACACTCTTGTATGGGCGAGCGCCACCGATATCCCGACTGTCACCGGAGGAGTGCGCCTTCGGTTCACGACCACCGATAATGACGGCTCGGGCACGCCTTTCGTTACAAGTCCTTTCCAGGTCGGGGTCAACACCAAGCCGAGCGTCGCGATCGATCCGTTCAGCGCGGCGAGCGACGTCGTCAGCGTTGTCTATTCCATCATCGACGACGAGGCCCAGAGCATTCAGATCGATCCCGAGTACAGCGTCGACGGAGGCGCCAACTGGAGTCCCGCGTCTTCCGCCGCGAATCAGGGCGACGGAATCGCGAATCTGACTTCCTCGTCATCTCCAGGGACGCAGCACCTTTTCGCATGGGACTCCCGCGCGGACGTCGGCGCGGGCACGTTCTCGAACGCGAAGTTCCGCATCACTCCGTTCGACGGCATCGAGAACGGAACCGCGGTCAGCACGAACGTTTTCACGCTGATCAATAACGACGCGCCGCAGATAACGAACGTCGCGATCACAGGTAACTCTGGAGACGTCAGCGTCACATACACGCTTGCGGATTCGACGAGCGACGTTTCGAGCATCGTCATCGAGTATTCCTCGGACGGCGGAACGACCTGGACCGCGGCGACAAGAAAATCCGGCGCGGGAGAGCCGACCACCGGACTTACGACTTCGCCGTCGGGAGTTACGCATCTTTTCGTCTGGAAGACCTCGGTCGATCTTCCCGGCGGTCCGCATACAGGCATTCGCGGACGGATCACGCCGAGCGATGCGAGCGCGACTGGTTCGCCAAGCGTCTCATCGCCTTTCACGATCGACAACACCACCGCGCCCACCGCCACGAACGTCGCGCCGGTAAGCAGCACGGGGGGGACGACCGCTCCGCCTGTGTACACCGGAGATGTCACGATTTCGTTCACGATTGTCGATCCGGAAAGTCAAAGCTGCACGATTCTCGCGGAATACTCCGCGGATAACGGTAGCACATGGCACAGCGCGTCTCCGGGCGCGGGAGGGGACGCGGGCGCGTCGTACCAGAGTTCGCCCACGGGAACCGCGGGAAGCTTCGTATGGAACTCGACCGACATCGGAACCGTGCTGAACACCCAGGTCAGGTTCCGCGTGAGGCCCACGGACACGAAAGTCGGAACCGCTGGAGTCAGCGCGACCTTCACCGTCGATAACAACAGCCTCGCGAACACTCCGCCGCAGATTTCGAATCTGAATCCTTCGGGCGGCTCGGTGAAGTCAGGCGACATTACGATTTCGTTCACGCTCAGCGACTCCGAGGGGCAAAGCTGCTCCATTCTCGTCGAGTATTTCGCGCCAGGTCCAAACGGTAGCGTCGGTATCTGGTACACGATCGCAGCGTCCGATATTTCAGGCGATCTCTCGTCCCTCGCGCCCGGCTCCGGACTGAGCTTCGTATGGAAGAGCAAGACCACCCTTCCTTCCGTTGACGGCTCCGGCTACAAACTCCGGCTTACTCCCACCGACTCCGCGGGCGCGACAGGCGCGACAGTCGCAAGTAATGCGTTTGCCATCGATAACGCTCCGCCAGTGGTGAATATCACCAGCCTCGTCGGTGGCGAAATCCTCGCGGGAGGAAGCACTCACACCCTCACATGGACGAGCCAGGAATCGAACCCGAACTTTGTCGGCGTTTCGTACTCCACCGACGACTTCGCAACGTATACCGCCATCGTCAACCCCACCAACGACGACGGCTCCTATTCCTTCACGCTCCCGAGTCTCGACAGCTCGAACGTCAAGATCGCGCTCGCGGGAACCGACGGCCTCGGAAACACCGGCAGCGCGTCGATCACACCTGCTTTCACAATAGATTCCACTCCTCCCGCTGTGACGCTCACCTACCCCGTGGGAGGCGAAAACATGCAAGGCGGAAGCTCGCAAACCATCGCGTGGACAACGAGCGACGCGAACGTAAACGCTGTCTACATCGACTACACCACGAACCTGAGCGCAAATCCCCCCACCTGGACGACAATTGCCACAAGCGCGACAGACACAGGCTCATACCCCTGGTCCCCTCCCATCACCGCGGCGGGTACAGACACAGGCATCAGAATCCGCGCAACGGATCAGGCGGGCAACGTCGGATCTTACGCGATCATCCCAGCGCCCTTCACAATCTCCGACCGCGTCCGCAACCGCTGGATGCATCAGAATCCCTATCCGACGGGGAATGATCTCCTCGGCGTATGGGGAGACACAACAGGAACAGTTTACGCAGTAGGTCTTAATGGTGTTATATTGAAGAAGTCAGGTTCATCCTGGTCCTCAGAATCCTCAGGAACAGTGAATCGTTTAATGGATGTCGGGAGTGATGGAGCTGGCACTATCTACGCAGTAGGTGATTTGGGAACAATTCTTAAAAAATCCGGTTCAAGTTGGATATCCGAATCCTCCGGGACCACGCAACAGTTCCGAGGGGTGCGCGGAAGCGGCACTGGAACTGTTTACGCAGTGGGAAATGGTGGCATGATCTTGAAGAAATCTGGTACTGCTTGGTCTGCGGAATCATCGGGGACTACTAAAGATCTTTGGGGGGTGTGGGATAACGGAGTTGGCACAGTCTACGCAGTTGGTAATAACGGTACTATCCTTAAAAAGTCCGGTGGTACTTGGTCCATCGAAAGCTCTGGAACTACGCAGCATTTTCGGGATGTCTGGGGTGACGGCTCTTCAGTTTGGGCTGTAGGAGATTCCGGTACTATTTTGCGTCTTTCGGGAGGCACGTGGTCGAGCGAAACCTCGGGAACAACGCAGGTGCTCATAGGCGTCTGGGGGGATGGCACTGGCACTGTTTATGCGGTTGGTTATAATGGCACGATCCTCAAAAACACCGGATCGTCTTGGTCGACTGAATCCTCCGGGACGTCACATGTAATCGAGGGGGTCTGGGGGGATAGCGCGGGGTCGGTTTACGCTGTCGGATTCAGCGGCACCATCCTAAAGAACACCGGCGGGGGATGGGTTTCGGATGCGCCGTCCGCGACCTCGGAACATCTTTACGACTTCAACCTGAACCTCTCGAACGAACTTCGCGCGGTTGGAGATAACGGAACGACCACGCAACTTATCGGTCCGCCCTGGTACCCGATCAACTCGGGGACAGTAGAACACTTCCGCGGAATTAATAACGACTCTTCCGGAGTCATGCGCGCGGTTGGTGCGAATGGGACGATTCGCGTCAATTCGGGTGGCGGATGGACTACCTCTGAAACATCGGGGACCACCTCGAACCTTGAGGATATTTTTGAGGATTCATCGGGAACTCTATGGATTGTAGGCGACGGTGGGACTATCAAATACTATAACGGTTCCGCGTGGACCACGTCCGCCTCTGGGACCACGCAGCATCTGTACGCGATCGGGGAAGACAGCGCGGGAAACCTTTATGCTGTGGGAAACTCGGGCACGATCAGGAAGAAACCTGTAGGCGGATCATGGGGGACGCAATCCTCGGGAACCACCCAGAACCTCCATGACGTGTGGGGGGACAGTTCCGGAAACGTGTATGTAGTTGGATGGGGTGGAACGATCCTTAGAAACTCGGGTGGAACATGGACCGCGCAGACTTCAGGCACCACGACCCATCTATATAGTATCTGTGGAGACGATTCGGGCACGCTTTTCGTCTGCGGCGATGCGGGTGTCGTTCTGAAGAACACCGGGTCTGGCTGGACCACGGTAGCTTCCGGGACGGGGAGATCGCTATACAGTCTCCGCGGCGATTCGAAAAACAACCTTTTCGCGGTGGGAACCTACGGGACGATCCTTCACTACGGGCCGTTCCTCGACGTGGGCACCAGCACGGACGGCGCGTTCGATTCCGCTACTTACACGTCCGGATCGATACCCGCGATTACAAAAAGCGGGACCACTATCACCATCAATACTTCGACGCAAAGCGAGTTCGATTTCACCTCGTTCACGCTCGCAGCCGGGGTCACGCTCGTCGCGACGGGTCCGAACCCGATAAGGATTCACACCTCGGGGGACTGCACGATTGACGGCGTGATCGATCTATCGGGTGGAAACGCGAGCGGTAACAGCCGCGGCATCGGTTCCGTGGGCGGCTTTAACGGAGGCGAAGGCGGCGCGTCGCTTGGAGGTAACGGTACGAACGGCGGCGGTCCAGGCGCAGGGAATCGCGGATCCTCCGGAGGCGGAGGCGGCTTCGGAACCGCTGGAGGCGGGAACAATGGCGGTGGGACCTACAATAACGAATCTCTGACGAACACCGACATTCAGGGCGGCTCCGGAGGTGGCGGCGAAGACGGCGGAACCCTCAGCTCAGGCGGAGGCGGAGGCGCGGGCGGAGGCGCGATAAACATTCACTGCGCCGGGACTCTGACCATCGGTAGCGGTGGAAGCATAGACGTCAGCGGCGGAAACGGCTCGGGCGGCGGCGGAGGCGGCGCAGGTGGCGCGATCAAGTTACAGGCGAGCGCGATCGACATTCAAAGCACTTCGAGTTCCGCGCTCGACGCGACCGGCGGCTCCGGAGGCAACCCCGGTGGCGACGGACGCATCCGCCTGCACGACGACGACGGCGCAGTTACCGGATTCGACACCAGATGCGCTCCCGACGCGAGCGTTTCGCGGAACTGGTGACGTGCCAGTCACCTCCAAGGTGCCTGGCACGTGGGTTGTTCGCGGAACTGGTGACGTGCCAGTCACCTCCAAGGGTGCCTGGCACGTGGGTTGTGCGCGGAACTGGTGACGTGCCAGTCACCTCCAAGGTGCCTGGCACGTGGGTTGTTCGCGGAACTGGCGACATGCCAGTCACCTCCAAGGTGCCTGGCACGTGGGTTGTGCGCGGAACTGGCGACGTGCTAGTCACCTCCAAGGTGCCTGGCATGTGCGATTCAATCCAGGAGATATTGATCCATTTCCCCCGGTATCCGATGATGTTTGGAAAAGTAGTCATCGGCGAATTGCACGTATCTGTCTCTATCGCCAAAATAAGCATCGACGAATTCATGATCCACCAAAGTTCCGTCACGCGACTTTGTCCATTCGTGATAGTTCGAGAATTCCCAATTTTGAAGGTCTGCCACAAGGCCATCTTTCCTTGGATTAGCGTGAATGTATCTGCACAACTGCAGTAGATAAGCCTCCCGATCTACGAGGATAGACTTGAATCGTCCTTCGAATACTCCGCCTGAAATTTCGTACTTCGCAGCGTATGCCTTTGAATAACTGTTGAAGAGTCTTTGAATAAGCGAGCTGATCGACGATTCGGAATTCTGTCGAAGGAGTAAATGATAATGGTTCGGCATCAGGCAATAAGCGATAACCGAAATATCCAGTTCATCGGAGTATTGTTTGAGTCGTTTCAGAAGGAACAAATAGTTATCGCGCTCCCTGAAGATAAGATTCTTGTACGCTCCACGATTGTAAACGTGATAATAGCATCCTGCTGAGAATATAGTTTTTCTCTTTGCCATAGTCTCCAGGTTTTACGTGCCAGGCACCCTGAAGGTGACTGGCACGTCTCAAACCCCCGCGGCTTCTTCGATCGCCTTGACGATCTTGACGTAGCCCGTGCAGCGGCAGATGTTAGACGAGATCGCCTCCTTGATTTCGTCGCGGGTCGGGTGCGGGTTCTCATTAAGCAGCGCGCTACTCGTCATCAGGAACCCCGGCGTGCAGAACCCGCACTGCGATCCACCGGCGTGCTCGAACGCGGCCTGCACCGGGTGGAGTCTGTCCGCGTCCTTCAGTCCCTCGATTGTCGTAACCTCGTGCCCGATCGCTTCGTGCGCAAGCGTGAGGCAGCTAAGCCTCGCGACTCCGTCGATCTGTACCGTGCACGCGCCGCAGGAGCCGATGTCGCAGCCGCGCTTGGTGCCGGTGAGATTCGCGTTTTCGCGGATCACGTCGAGCAGGACGTCGTGATCGCGGATAATCACCTTCCTTTTCGTCCCGTTGATGCTGAGTTCAACTATCCTCATCGCTTTGCCCTTTTTTCGAAAGCGCCTCGTTATTCAGCGCGCGGTCGACGAGATCCCGCGGCAGGCTTATATCTACCCAGTGTACCTCGCCTGAAAGGTCGGCGCCTTCTTCTTCGAACAGTCCTTTCTTCGGAAGTCCGAGGCAGATCGTCATTTCCATCTGCGCGCATGCGCCGAGGACTTTCCCCGTGTTCGCGCAGAGTCCGGAGGGCACGTCCACCGCAAGCTTAGGCGTCTTCGTTCTCGATAGTTCCCGCACGATTTCAAGCGCGGTCCCTTCAAGCGGCTTCGTAAGGCCGGTGCCGAAAAGCGCGTCCACGATTATCACGTCGTCCGGAACGTGATCGTAGATGAACGCGGAGGCGGAGACTCCTTCCTCGATTATCGAAATCAGGCCGTCCATGTTTTCATAGATGCGCCTGTTCGTATCCAGATCCGCGGTGCCTCCCGAACTTCCCGCAAGGTGGCAGACGAGGGTTTCGTAGCCGGAATTCATCAGATGCCGCGCTACGACGAAGCCGTCGCCGCCGTTGTTTCCCGGTCCCGCGAATATGACCGCGCGGCTCTTCTCCGTCCGGGTCATCAGTTCGATCGCGGCGCGGGTGCAGCCTATCCCGGCGTTCTCCATCAGGATCAGCCCTGGAATGCCGTACTCCTCTATCGCGATGCGATCGAGTTCGCGCATCGTTTCTCTTGTAACGGCAATGTCTCGCAGTGTTCCAGCCATAAGTCTCCGCTCGTTTCGACGTCCGATATTTATCAGATTCTACACTCGATTTTAAGATTTTCCGCAGAATTAGGGAACGTCGAATTGCAAATTACGAATTACGAATGCGATCCTCACCAACAACTATCCGCTACCAACTATTCGCTACCCAAGATTAAATCTCAGTAAATCCGGGTTCATCAGTGGATAAACTCACCGCGAATTTTTATAATCGGCCTCAAGTTTCAAAAGGGTTTCACGAATTCGAACGAGGTCTGTATGTTTGCAAGGTCGATTCTGATCGCTCTTTCCGTGATCGTGATCGCGTCTCACGGGAGCTTCGCCGATACCGTCATCTTAAGGAACCAGGAACGGATCAGGGGAGTAATCGAATCTGACGAGCCGTCCGGAGTCGTCATTCTCACCACCCGCGGGCAGCGGCGCGAAATCACCCGTAACGACATCCTTCGGGTAGAAAAGGACACACTTACCATCAATCAGGGACTTCGCGCGGTGTACGAACGGAATCACGCCAGCGATGACGCTGCGCAGAGCGCGGGCGCCGGAAGTTCCGGAAATGTCGCGCAGGACGTCGAACGCTACCTTCGCACGGACAACCCGAACGAAAGATCGACCCTCTCGCGCTCGATTCGCTCATCTGGGGCGGACGGAAGAACGATCGTTCGGGATAAGCTCGATAAAGCCTTCGCGGACCTGAACTCAGCGCTGCTGACGGGCGGTCTCTTCGAGCGCATTTTCCGGAGCGAAGTAGAGCAGGCCGCGGAGAAACGCCGGGAACTCGTCGGTCTGATCCGCGACGGCGTGCAGTATCCCGACGACAAACGCAGGCCGTATCCGGAGACGCAGCAGAAGATCGACGATCTGACCCGCGATCTCCGAAGCTGGCTGAATTCGCTCGACGCGGAGGCGTCGCTTTCGAATTCTTCGGAACTCGCGGAGGAGATGCGCGAGATTAGCCTGCTCGAAGCTCTCGTCGGCTCGGACCAGCAGGAGCGCGCGAGCTTTTTCTCCTCGCTTGGCAGGGAGATCAAACGCAAATTCCCGCACGTTCCCGCTGCGGACGAACTTCCCGCGTTTCCCCGCGACTCGACCGCGACCGACGGCGAGAGGATCATCGTCAACCTTGTGAACGAGTACCGGATGATGCTCGGAATCCATCCTCTGATGCCGAATGAGCAGCTCACACAGAGCGCCCGCGGTCACAGCGGAGATATGAGTCGGCTCGGGTTTTTCGATCACACGTCGCCCGTTCGCGGCAAGGAGTCGATGAGCGATCGCATAAGGCTCGCGGGGTACACATTCCGAACTATCGGCGAGAATATCGCGATGAATCCCCGCGGCCCGACTGCGGCGTTCGAGGCGTGGCTGCATTCGCCGCCGCACCACAGGAACATCATTAATAGCGGCTTCCTCGACATCGGCGTGGGCGAAGCGGTTCCGTATTACACGCAGAACTTCGGCTCTACTCCGACGGGCGAGGTGAGCGAGGATTTCGATACTCAGGACGCCGCGTCAGCGCCGCGGGACGCGCAGGCCGGACAGAACGACGCGAACGGAAATCAGCAGCGCCAAAGCGAAGGCGCGGCGAACAGAGGAACCCTGCGCGACGTAGTCGACGACAACGAGAACGTTGAAGGCGAGAATCTTTCGAATTCCCGCCGGAGGAATCAGGACAATCGGAACGAAAACCGCGACAGGTAAATATCGTCGCGGTGTAAATTCGTCGCAAACAAGATGGTGATAAATGACAAACAAGGCATCGAAAAAGAAAATAGAAAACGCAGAGAAGAACCTGCACGTCAAAGGCTTCACGCCTGCGCAGATTTACGAGCTTATGAAGGTTCTCGAGAACTACGCCGAACGGATCTTCGATCGGATCGATCAGCTTACGGACGAGGTCAAGAATCTGAAGGCCGCGCTCAAAGGGAAGTCCGGAAAGCCCGCGGCGAAAAAAAGCGCGGCCTCCAGAAAGGCCCCTAAAGGCCGGGCGAAGAAATCGTGAAGATTCGAATCGCTGTTCGGGACTATTTCTTCGCTGTTTTTATCGCGATCGTTCTATGCTGCGTTTTCGGGATGCTTCATAATCAGATGAGTTACAGCGTCTCCGCCGAGTATTTCACGAAGTTCAAGTTCATACAGTTCCGACTCGCAGATTCCGAAAGTTCGGAAAGATGGCGCGCCGCTATCGTTGGATTACTCGCTTCGTGGTGGATGGGAATCCCTATCGGACTTGTCATGTCCTCAGCAGCGAGATCGCGCAGAGAACCTTCACGCACATTCGTTATCGCGGCGAAGATGATGATCGCCACCCTTGTCGTAACCGTTTGCTTCAGCCTTACTGGACTCTTGATCGGCTTTTTTGTCGCAGGTCCGGAACGCCCGGCGTGGTTTCATTTTGACGAAGTCGAAGACGCCCGGAGTTTCCTTCGCGCAGGATGGATGCACAACTTCTCCTACCTCGGCGGCGTCGTGATGATGATAGTCTGGGTGGTTTACGCAATCGTTTGGGGCCGAAGGAGTAAACGCGCAACGTCAGGAACGCATCTCGTGTGAGAAGTCCAGCGGCGCGAGCCACACGGCCTTTAGTTCGTCCACTGATTCGCGGAGGATTTCTTTCCCTTCGCTTGTGATGACGAGCTTCCTGTCTTCGTAGACTTCCGCTACTTTCGCCGCTGGGAGATTTGAGAGCGCTTCAAGAAACGCGCTTTCATCTTCGGAGCGAACTTCAACGAGGAACCGACTGCACGATTCGCTGAATAGTTTTTCGAGGTCGGTCAGATCGCCTTCGCAGGGAACGTTATCGAGATTCAGTACGACTCCGCAGTCGCCGCCGAAACACATTTCGCTGACGGCCACCGCGAGTCCGCCTTCCGAGAGATCGTGGACAGCGAGCACGCATTCGAGCTTCAGCGCCTCGTGAATTTTCGCAAAGTAGCTTGAATCCACTAATGACTCGGGAGCACGACTCGCCCCTCGCCGCTCGTCCCTCGATCCTTCATAGACGCTTCCCGCAAGCTCGTCCTTCGTCACGCCGAGAATGAAGACGCTTGAACCGACCTGTTTGAAATCGCTGGTGCGCGCTTTCCTTATGTCGGGCACGATTCCGAGCGCGCTTATGAGCAGCGTTCCTGGGATGGAGATCGTCTCGCCCTCTTCGGTCACGAATTCGTTGTTCAGCGAATCTTTGCCGCTGATGAACGGAAGCCCGAGCCTTACCGCCGCGTCGTGGCATCCTTTCGACGCCATCACGAGGTCGCCCAGCGCGTCCGGACGCTTCGAGCTACCCCAGCAGAAGTTGTCGAGGATCGCGACGCGCGACGGATCGGCGCCGAGCGCGACGACGTTCGAAAGCGCCTCGTCGATCGCCACCGTGGCCATCTTGTATGCGTCGAAATCCGTGATCGAAGGCCGCATCCCGCAGCCTATCGCGACGCCGCGGAAACTCCCCGTCTCTGGCCGCGGATACAGAACCGCCCCGTCCGTCGGCGAGTCGCGGTGAACGCCGGTAAACGGCTTGACGACGCTCATCCCCTGCACCTCGTGGTCGTACTGCCTGGTGATCCAGTGCTTCGACGCGACGCTCGGGTTCGAGAGGACCGCGCGGAGCACTTCGCTGGGACCGCGGACGTCGCCGTCCGCATGAGGGCGCACGCCGTGCGCCCCTACAACTTTGTCTGTTCCCTGCTCCCTGTCCCCCGCCCCCTTGCGAGTGACGGCGACGCGGTGACTCTTCGGAAGACCTTCGTGCAGGAACTCCATCGAAAGATCGCAGACCTTCGCGCCGCGGTAGCTTAGCGTCAGCCTTCCGTCGCCAGAGAATGTGCCGATGGCGCGCGCCTCGACGTCCTCCGCGGCGCAGATCGAAAGCACGCGCTCGACGTTCTCCGCCGGAACCGCGAGCACCATCCGCTCCTGGGCCTCGCTGAGCCAGATTTCGTTGTACAAAAGCCCCTCGTATTTTAGCGGCACCAGCGACAGTTCGACGTCGACGCCGAGTTCCGCGCCCATCTCGCCGCAGGCGCTCGAAAGCCCGCCCGCGCCGCAGTCCGTGACGGCGCTGTAGAGATTTTCATCCCGAAGCTGCATCAGAACGTCGGTCACCTTTTTTTCCGTGATCGCGTTGCCGATCTGCACCGCGCCGCTGCTCGCGACCTCGCTTTCGGAGTCGAGTTCGATGCTCGAAAACGTCGCGCCGCCTATGCCGTCGCGTCCCGTGCGTCCGCCGACGACTACAATAACGTCGTCCTTCCTCGCGGCTTTTTCGCTTTTTCCCTTGGGGATGAGACCGACGACGCCGCAGAACACAAGCGGATTCCCCACGTACCGAGGGTCGAAAAACAGCGCACCGTTCACCGTCGGGATACCCATGCGGTTGCCGTAGTCGCGAACGCCGCGGACGACGCCGTCCATCAGAATGCGCGGATGGATCGTTCCCCGCGGTACTTCCGCGTCGCTCATCGAAGGCGAAGCGAAGCAGAAGACGTCGGTGTTCGCTATAGGGAACGCGCCGAGTCCGGTGCCGAGTATGTCGCGGATGCAGCCGCCGATGCCCGTGCCGGCGCCTCCGTATGGTTCGATCGCGGACGGGTGGTTGTGAGTCTCGACCTTGAAGCAGAGATCGAATTCGTCGTCGAATTCGACGATCCCCGCGTTGTCCTTGAAGACGCTGACGCACCAGCTCTTGTTCAAAGTCTCCGTTGCGCGTTTGATCGTCTCCTTGAAAAGGTTGTCGATCTTTTCCCTGCCGTCGACGATGTACGCGGAGTTGAACGTCTTGTGGACGCAGTGCTCGCTCCAGGTCTGCGCGATGGTCTCGAGTTCCACGTCCGTCGGCTCCTCTCCGGGGCGCGTTTCGCGGAAATGGCTCTGTATCGCGCGCATTTCGGCGAGATCGAGCGAAAGGCGGTGGTCCTTCGATATCCTGAGTAGTTCATCGTCGGACGCTTTCGACAGCCTGACGTGGTTCAACTTGAATTCAGCAGCGAGGGGCGAGAGGCGAGGGGCGAGCGTTACTTCCCCATCACTCCTGGAGATGGGCACACTTCCAAGGTGCAGACTTGAAATGCTTATATCCTCGATCACCTCGTTTGCGAGCAGTTTCGACGCGATGGTCCGCAGGTCCTCCTCGCGGACATCTCCGGCAAAAAGAACGTGGAACGACGTTGTCGCGCCCGTGAGGTCGATCCCGATGTTCGACGCGGCGCGGACGATGCTCTCCGCTACGGGATTCATCACGCCTTTCTTCTTCGAGATCGTGACGACGCTCGAAAACGATCCCCCCTCGCAATAATCGAACGCGCCCGCGCTACGAACTTTGCAGTAAGATACGACGGAATCGACGACGACCTCGCTTGCGAAGCGTTCCGCGTCTTCCAGCGTAATGTCTCCCTCGACGCGGTAGGTATCGACGAACGCGACGGACTCGACGCTGTTCGCATCGATCTCGCGAATTCTTGCGATAAGACCCTTCGCCCGAGAATCGAAATCCTGTGACTTCGGATACACGTCAACGTCAAAGAAGTTCGCCATCGGAAGAAATCTATTTCCCCAAACATGATTTTAGACTTCAAAAATTTCTTTTTTGATTCTAAATTTTAGTAGCCGGGAGTCTGAAGGCAAATCGCAAAAATTGGCCGGTAGCGTTTGTGAGCGTGGTGAGCAAATAGATGCCCAAAAATGGTCGACCAAGAAAAGGCGCTCCTCGAAAAACAAAATCCAGGAACGAAACCTCACCTCCGGCGGACAAGGTAGCGATAGTCGTCGCGGGAATGCATCGCAGCGGGACTTCCGCGCTTAGCCGGGTCGTCAGCCTGCTTGGGGCGGATCTGCCGAAGTTCGTAATGCCCGGCGACGCGAACAACGAAGCGGGCTACTGGGAATCCGTGGAGGTGAACCGTCTGAACGACGCTATACTCGAGTCCGCGGGCACGTTCTGGCACGATTTCCGCGAGTTCAACTCCGGCTGGTACGGAAGCTCCATCGCAAGGCAGTTCCGAAAGAAGGCGCTTGAAGCGCTCGATCGGGAATATTCGGACTCTAGTTTTTTTGTTCTGAAAGATCCAAGGTTCTGCCGAATCCTGCCTTTCTGGCTTGACGCGCTGAAGGAATTCGGCGCCGCGCCGCATCTGATCGTTTGCCTTCGAAATCCACTGGAAATCGCGGAGTCCATCAGAAAACGCGACGGCTTCGACACGCACCACGTTCTGCTGATATGGCTGCGACACCTGCTCGACATCGAATACGCTTCAAGAGGCATCCCACGGGCGTTCAGCCTCTATAGCAGTCTCCTCGAATCCTGGGAGGAAGCGACCAACGCCATCGCAAAGAAGCTCGGAATATCCTGGCCTGGGAAAAGCAGTTTCAAGAGCATCGAAATCGAGAAGTTTCTGTCTAAGGAGTACAAACACCACAATCAGAGCACAAACGGCGTCCTTCGCGGCGCAGGAGTGCACCACTGGGTTTCAACGGTCTTCGATTGTTTATCGCGCTTGTCGAACGGAACCGCGTTGGGCATACACACTTTCGAACTCGACACCGTCAGAAGGGAGTTTGCAGACGCGGAGTTGGCGTTTTCGAAGCCTCTTGCGGTAGGAGAGAGCCTAAGAACCGAGTATCTTAAAATCAAATCCGAACTTGCCGCGACCACAGCCAGGCTCAAGGAGTTCGAAACTTCGGTTGCTGAGAAACTGAAGGACGCGGAAGAGCTAAGGCGCGACTGCGAAAACAAATCCGCGCGCGTTTCGGAACTCGAGCGCGTGATGGAAGAGAAGGTTGGCGAAATCAACCGTCTTTGGACGGAGATCGAGAAACGCGACGCCGAGGTAGTTCGCCTTCGAAGCGAGATCGACAGTCGACCGAAGGAAGATGAAGCGAAAAAGATAGACGCGCTTACGTCGGAACTCGACGTAAGCGAACGCCGGATTTCGGAGATGGAGACCGCGCTCAAGGCTGGAGCCGTCGAAATCGATCGCATAGCGGACGATTCGAACCGCGCGGCGGATGAAATTGAAAGGCTGCGGAACGAACTTGCGGAATCGAAATCGTTTGCAGAAAAAATATCCGCGCTGAAGATGGAGGCGGAGTTCAACGCTGCCGCGGTCCAGGCGACACTCGACTCGAGCGTAGAGGATTACGAAAAGCTGCGCGCGAAGGTCGAGTCGGCGATTAATCGCGCGCGGAATTCCGAGTCGTCTCTGTTCGAACGCGACGACGAGCTTCGGAAAATCGGGCAGAAACTACACGACGCGGAATCGAAGGTGAGCGAGTTGTCGCAGATAGTCGAACGTATTTCGGTGGAGTCTGAGAGAATCCGCGCGAGGACAGAGGCAAGCGACGCCCGGAAAAAAGGTATCGAACGCGCACTCTCGGACAAGCGAAAGGCGTTCGAAAGAATCGAGCGCGAGGCAGGGCTACTCGAAGCCAGACTTCTGGAATTAGAGAGCGAGTTTCGTAGCGAGATCGCCAGGCGCGACGCTCGAATCGATGATCTCCAGCGCCGCGAAGGTGAGCTGCAGTCGGATCGAGACAGATTCAAAAAAGCGCTCGACGGAGTCCTCGGCAGCAAAAGCTGGAAATTCACCAGACCACTCCGCAGGTTGATGGCGGTTGCTTCCGGAGAACCCGCGGAGCCTAAGACTAAGCTACCGTGGGACGGGGTTACGGAGGCTCCCGCGGAACTTCGTGCGGAACCGGCTCCGGTGGAAGCGCCCGCGCCGCAGATCGACGAGGATGCTCTGAGCGACATCCGATCGAGTCCGCTTTTCGACTCAGCGTATTATCTTTCACAGCTAGGCGAACACTCCGCGGAGGCCGTCGATCCGGCGGCGCACTATCTCTTGAACGGCGCTCGGAGTTGTCTCGATCCCCATCCGCTTTTCGACTCGTTCTACTACATCGAGAGAAACGACGACGTGCAGGCCGCGAGCCATAATCCGCTTTTGCACTACCTCCGTCACGGCGCGTCGGAGCTGCGAAACCCTCATCCGCTCTTTGACGCGAAATATTACGTCGCGCAGCTCGATAGCTTCGATCCCGAAAGTCTGAACCCGCTGGTCCATTACATCGAGGTCGGCGCGCGCGAACAGAGAAAGTCGCACCCGCTATTCGACACCGCGTTCTATCTGCAAAGCAATCCCGACGTCTTCGCGTCGGGGGATAATCCGCTCAGGCATTTCGTCGTAATGGGCGTGTTTGAAGACCGTGATCCGAATCCGCTGTTTTCGACCCGGTACTATCTTGGTCAGTACCCCGATGTTTCGGAGCGGGGATCGAATCCGCTAGTGCATTACTCGGAAACCGGATGGATGGAGGATAGAGATCCGTGCCCGCTGTTCAACACCCGGTACTACGTCGAGCACAATCAGGACGTCGACTTCAGCGCAATGAATCCGCTCGCGCACTACTTCGAAATCGGCTCGATTTCAGGGAAGGATCCCTGCGCGCTGTTCGACTCCTCGTTCTACCTGAGCGAAAACCCGGACGTTGCGAAATCCGGTACGAACCCGCTACAACATTACATCGAAGCCGGTGCGTACGAGGGCCGAAATCCCCACCCGATGTTCGAGTCCGCGTACTACCTGAAATGGAATCCGGACGTTGCGGGCGAGCGGAAGAACCCGCTCCAGCACTTCATCGAAGCCGGCGCGTACGAAGGACGAAGACCGAATCCGCTGTTCTACCCGGATTTCTATCTGGAGCAGAACCCGGACGTCGCGGAGCGCGGAATGAATCCTCTCCAGCACTATGCCGAATCGGGGGAGAAAGAAAACCGCCAGCCCTGCCCGGACCACGTCCTCGGAGACCGCGACTGGCTCGTCTATCCGAAACTGAAGGCGGACATCGAAAACGTCCGCAGAAAGCGTATAGACTCGTTCGAACCGACTCCGCCGCAACTTTTAAGCTTCAGGGACCGCGATCTTTCGGAGGTGGCGCGCAGTCTGCATTTCGACGAGGTCGTAAATCCGAAGGTTTCGATCGTGATGCCGCTGTACAGCCGCGGGGAAGATCAGATAAGACTGACGCTCGAATGCCTTTACACTCTCGATCGAGGGACGCAGGGCATTCCGTACGAAGTCGTCATAGGTGACGACGGCTCATGCGAGAAAACGAAGGAAATAATATCCGAGGTTTTCGGGATCAACTTTTACGCTAGCGATAAAAACCTCGGATTCCTGCGTGCCGTGAACCGCGCGGCGAACTTCGCGAAAGGCGAGTTCATAGTCCTTCTGAACAACGACGTCCAGCTTATGCCTGGATGGCTCGAACCGCTGCTGGATACTTTCGAAAAAATCGAAAACGTTGGAGCGGTCGGACCGAAGATGCTTTTCCCGAACGGTCGCCTTCAGGAGGCGGGCTGTAGAATCGAGACGGACTTCTGCACGAAAATGATCGGCGTTTTCGACGATCCGGACGCTCCTTGCTACAACTACATCCGCGAAGTCGACTACGTTTCCGGCGCGGTCCTCGCGTTCAAGAGGTCCGACTGGCTCGAAATAGGCGGTTTTGACGACAACCTCGCTCCAGCGTTCTACGAAGACGTGGACCTTTGTCTCGCGCTGAAAGCCCGCGGGAAGAAGATCATCTACAACCCGAAGTCCGTCATCGTTCATCACCTGAGCGTCACTTGGGAATCCATCGGACAATCGAAAAAGATGGATATGATCGTCACGAACCGCCAGAAGATGGCCGAAAAGTGGCAGGAGGATGTGGATAAAAATAATGACGTAAAAGTCATCGCGCTTTACTTCCCGCAGTTCCATCCGAACGCCGAGAACGATTACTGGTGGGGGAAGGGATTTACAGAGTGGACCAACGTCACGAAGGCTAAACCGAACTTCGAGGGGCACCTTCAGCCGAGGTATCCTGGCGACCTCGGCTTCTGCGATATCCGTCTCGAGGAAACCATGGACGAGCAATTCGCACTCGCGAAAAGATACGGAATTCACGGCTTCTGCTATTTTTATTATTGGTTCGACGGAACGAGACTGCTCCATCGCGCGGTTGAGCGGATGCTCCAGCGGGAAAAGGTTTTGCCTTTCTGCCTTTCATGGGCAAACGAGAACTGGACCCGTCGCTGGGACGGCGAGCACAAAGGCGTAATGATCGAACAGAAACATTCGGACGACGACGACCGCAAAGTGATAAGAGATATGATCCGCTATATGCGTCATCCGGAATATATAAAAGTGAACGGCAAGCCTCTGCTTTTCGTGTATCGCATCAATTTGTTTCCAGACATCCGCCGCACCGTAAACATCTGGCGCGAAACTTGCCATAACGAGGGCATAGGAGACATCTACCTCGGTTTTGTTGAAAGTTTCGAACACGCGCTGCTGGGCGAGGACCCGAAGATTTACGGATTCGACGCTTCGATGGAATACCCGCCACACCACGCGATGGTTCCTATCGACGTAAGCGAGAAGATCGTCAATCCGGAATTCAAGGGGATCGTGGGGGATTATCCTTCCGTGGTCCTGAAATACGCAGGCAAACCGTTAACCGGATTCACCCGGTTCCGAGGGACGATGACCGCCTGGGATAACACCGCTCGCAGACAGAACGACAGCGTGATCTATCATAATTGTTCCCCGGGAGCCTACCAGGCATGGCTCGAAATGGCTCTGAATGACACGCTCGATCAGAACTACGGCGACGAAAGATTGGTTTTCGTGAACGCGTGGAACGAGTGGGCGGAGGGAACTTATCTCGAGCCTGACAGCATTTGGGGTCACGGCTTTTTGCATTCGACGAAAAGCGCCATAGATCGGGTAAAATTCAACCGCGGAATTTAAATGGGCAAATTCGAGAAAGACGTGGTTCTGGTCGGCCATCCCTTTATTTCAACCGGGATGGGGGAACATCTTCGTGTCTTCTATCGTTCGATGAAGGCCGCGTGGATGAAAGTAGGCGTGCTGAATATTTTCGATCACTATCGAGGGACTGACGATAAGCTATATCTCGAATTCCACGACGACCTTGTGGGAGACCTTCACGACAACGTGAACGTGTTCTTCATCAACGGCGACGAGATCGAACCCCATTTTGCTCACCGTAAGTTCACCCCGCCTACGGGAGCGCACAATATCATTGCGCCGGCGTGGGAGCTTTCTAACTATCCGGCCGTGTGGGCGAGACAACTCGAAGCCTTCGACGAAGTCTGGGCATTGTCGACCTTCACCGCGGACTCCATAAGAAAAGCCGTTTCTATTCCGGTCAAGGCGATTCCGGACGCGGTCGAACCTAAAATATCGAACTATGTCAGCAGGAGATATTTCGGGATTCAGGAGAGCAGTTTCGTTTTCATGTTCAGCTTCGATTTCACGTCGTACATAGAGAGAAAGAACCCGTACGCGGTGCTCGACGCGTTCAAGATCGCGGCGCGTGAGCTTGGATTTGCGGACATACGACTTGTTATCAAGCTGAACGGCACCGCCCAACGTCCCGATGATTTCATTAGGTTCACCGACGCGATAAGCGAATACAAAGAACGTGTAACAATCATCGACAAGGTGCTGTCCGCGAATGAGATGAAAAATCTCATAAGAGTCTGCGACTGCTATGTTTCGCTTCACAGGAGCGAAGGCTTCGGATTCGGCATGGCGGAGGCGATGTATTTTGGAAAACCTGTCATCGGAACGGGTTATTCAGGCAATCTCGATTTCATGAACGATGAAAACTCGCTTCTCGTTCCATACAAACTTGTTGACGTTCCAGATGGCGCGTACCCGTATTCTGCCAACCAGCAGTGGGCCGAACCAGATGTCCACGCCGCGGCGGAATATATGATCTCGCTCGCAACGGAACCGTCACTCGTCCGCGAAGTTGGTGAACGGGCCAGCAGATTCATGCGCGTACACTTCAGTTACCGCACGAAAGGGATCGAATGCCGCGACGCGTTTTCGGAGGTCGGTCGGCTACCCAAATCCGTCACGTCAATGAAGTGACGGCTGTCATTTCCAAGCCCTGAAGACGATAGGCCACATGTGTCCTTCCGGAGTCGGATTGTTATTTGAAACAAACCCCTGGAATGGGTCGTAATTGAATCCGATCTCTGCCTTAACGAACCCTGAATCCAAAATGTCGTCAAGTAATGGACGTCCGTGCTGCATGAAGACAAGGCTGCCCTTTTCTGAAATCGGATTTCCGTGATAAACCGCGGGAAGAATTTCCAGAATCGATCCGTCCGCGTTCATCCTGGCTCTCTCGATATGCGCCGGAATATCGAAATATGGAACGGTGAAAACCAGAACCCCGCCTTTCCGGAGCACGCGCGCGCACTCACGGAGCGCCTTACGATAGTCCGGCACGTGTTCGAGCACGTCGCCATGGAAAACCAAGTCGAACGTTTCGTCCTGGAATGACAACGCGAGGAGGTTCTCGTGTCTCACGTCCGCGCCTTGAAATTCGTACGTTCCGCCCGGCGTTCGATCCCCGCCAAGATATTCGCATCCGGTAAGACGTTCCATGAAGCGGTTATATAGAACCTTATAGAAATGTGTGAGTCGCTCAATTGCCAGCACTCTTGGATTTTGTCCCTGCCCCAGACTTTCGGTTATAGCCTCGACGGAAATTCTGTTCCTTCCCGTAGCAAAGCATTCACAAATAAACCCCTCGCGAAGGTTGATCCAAACTCGCTCCGTGCGCTGCGAGACTGGAATTTGCGATACCTTCATTGTCCGAACGTTTTCGCAAACGTTGCAATAACCGAGAACGGAATCCAGCCTTTCGAGGTGTTTCTCGATTTTCGCGGATGATCGTTTGTATCTTTCCGCGCAGGAATGAAATTCCGCGGGGCTATCGAACCAAAGGAACATAAATCTTCGTTGTTTTCCGGTGAAGACCTATCTTAGTATTCTAACGAAATAAGTTCAATCCGCATCCGCTTTGATAGTCCCACATGGTAAAATTATACTTCATCCATATTCCGAAAACCGCCGGTAACAGCACGATTTCAGAGATGCAGCGGAGTTTCGGAGCGGGACAATACAAAAGATTCGATCCTTGGGTCGGAAGCGAATCCAGAGCTTTGATGGCTGCGACGATCGATAACTATGGCTTCGTTTCAAGCCACGCTCCATTTGCCGAAGTCCACGATCTAGTCAAAGACAGGACTGTTTTTACGTTTCTAAGACATCCGGTGGACAGAGTCACATCTCTATACAATTTTTATCGCTCATTTGTCACAGATACCACCGTCGATGATATCCTTGTCAAGCACAAGCTCGCCAGGACGCTCTCGCTGAAGGATTTCGCGCGGTGCACACATCCCGCAATAGCTTTTGAGCCGAACAACGGAATGTCGCGGGTGCTTTGCAGAAAGCAACGTTACGGGAAGAATCTTTCGATTTCCGACCTATCCGAGGAAGCGATGTCGGTGATCGAGACGATCGAGTTCGGTCTGCTGGAGCGCTTCCGCGATTCGCTTGGCTACCTGGAACAACAGCTCGGGCTTTACCCGTCATTCTCCGATCCTTGGGAAAACAAGACGGTGGTTTCCGGAAACACCTCTACAACCGTTAATGAAGCGACTGACGCTATTATTGAGAGTAATGAAGCGGACCTGAGACTATACAATCATGCGAAAAAACTCTTCATAAAACGCTTGTCGATTTCATTGGTAGACCGATTTATTCGCAGGCGGGGCATCTCATCGTTGCCTGCGTTTGCGAAGACCGGTTCGAGTATCGCAAAATACTCCTGGTCGGTTTCAGACAAGACTCTTGCGGAAAATCTATATTTCTTGGAAAAACTGGGCCAGGATGGATCGGAGTACAGGTTTACCGGACCGGGAACGAGAGCCACGCTTTATTTCAAGTTCCCGGAGGATATTAAGTGCGCCGGTCTAAGAGTTTACGTTCTTCCATTCATTGATGGAGATTTTCGCTCAAGCAGGATTTTCATCGCTGATCGCGAAAAAGCCACAAAGTTCATCGAAGATGAATTGACCAGGGAGATTTTTTTTGAAGTATCGGTTACGCAAGAGGACATAAGACAAGACGGCCTGCTGGAAGTATGCCTCGATACCGTCTTCGTTTTGAAACCGCGGTACATCGATTCCGCTTCTCTCGATGACCGTAGCCTGGGAGTTGCGATAACGCGAGTAGAACTTGTCGAGCTAGTAGCAGATTCATGAGTCGCATTCTTCTTTTATCAAAGTGTTCGAAGAGCAAACTTGATACGATGCCGACCGCGATTTCACTAGGGCAGCTTGTCGAGCATTCCAAAGAACTTTGCGGAATCCCTAAAGTATTCAATCTCAGAACAACCACAGCCGCGACGCTTTACACGGGCAGGAATCACAACCTGATTCGCCTTGCGGTCGAAACCGCGAGAACCTCCGGGAACGAAAGCGATCTGAAAATCATCAGCGCGGGATTCGGCGTAGTGGATGAGAACGACAAACTCCCGAATTACGACGCGACGTTCAGCGATATGAAATCGAAAAAGTTTCGCCGGGAGTGGGCGGACAAGCTCGGGATTCCGGGGGACGTGCGCGCGCTGCTTACCGCAGACTACGACGTCGGGATTGTGCAGATCTCCGAGCGCTATATCGAGGCCTGTAATTTCGCACACGACTTCAATCCAGCGTTTCCGACCCTTTTCTTCGTGGCCGGACGCAGTAAACGGTTCGTGCCGGAATCGCCAAACGCGCACGTAATCGAACTCCGGCAGAGCGACACGAAAATCTTTCGCGAAGCCGCGGTGAATCTCGGCGGAAAGGTCGTGCTGGAGCTTGCGAAGGAAGTCGCAAAGGGAGAAGAAACTCGCGAAACGTTTTCTAAAGATCCCGCGGGATTCGCGCGAAGCTTCATCGAGCGCAAACGCGAAGGTTTGTAGTGTGCCCGTCAGGGCATTTTTTGTAGTGTGTCCGTCAGGGCATTTGTAGTGTGCATGTCAGAGCATTCGATTAAACGCCTCACGGCGTCATTACGAACTTCAAATCAGATCGATTGTCGCCTTGACCGCTTTCTCGATGCCCACCGCGGCTTCCGCAATGCTCTTCGCAAGCATATACGCAGGCGTCGTGACCATTTTGTTATCCGCGTCGACGACGAATTCGCTCACGGGGCAGTTGACGTGGGTTGCGCCGGTTTTCTCGACGTTCGCCGCTGTGCCCGCGTCGGTGCCGATCGTGACCTTGACCCCGCCGCCCGACGCTTTCGCGAGCATTGCGGGCGCGATGCAGATCGCGCATATCGGCTTTTTCGCCGCGCGCATTTCCGCGATCAGGCGCGAAACCTCTGGATTGACGTCGCAGTCGGCGCCGTCCACCGCAAAGGTGCTGAGATTCTTCGCCGCGCCAAAGCCGCCCGGGAATACAACCGCGTCGATGTCCTTCGCGTGGACTTTGGCGATGTCCTGAATCTCGCCCCTCGCGATGCGCGCGCTTTCGACGAGGACGTTCCTGCTTTCACCTTCCGCGGGCTTTCCGGTCAGATGGTTGACGACGTGCATCTGCGGAACGTCAGGCGCCATGCACACCGCGCGGTGTCCGAGCTTCGAGATCGTGAGCAGTGTGAGAACGGACTCGTGGATTTCCGCGCCGTCGTAGACTCCGCAGCCGGAGAGAACAACACCGATCTTCTTCGCCATAACAGCCTCCATGTTTTGTGACCGCGGACATTTCCGACCGCAAAATTTGGCGAGTCGGCAATCAGCCGCTCGCTATTTGCCCCTCTCCCCAAGGGTGGGCAGTTTCGACCATCCAACTTAAAGCTTTACTTTAAGTTTCTTACACAATTTTTTCAATTTTTCTCAAGTTGAAATTCGATTCCGCCGAAAAAGTGAACGATCACGCAGTTTTACGCTCGGAACAGCGCAGGGAACAAACGTGAACGAACAAATGAGAAACTGGAAACGGCCGACGTACAACCTCGGGCAGAGGCAGGCATATATCGCCATCGAGCGCGTTCTGACGTCCCACCTCGGAAAAGACACCGGCGGGAAATATCAGGGCGTATTCCCGCTCGGGATTTATATGTACAAAATGAAGGTGGACCAGCAGAACGTCACGATCACGCGGTTCTCCGACAACGCCTCGAGCTACGACGCGCTTTACTACAAAAGCTCCGAAAAGGCGAAGCAGGCCTTCGAGAACCTGGGATACATCTGATTTTTGAAGTCGGATTTTTGATTCTTGAAGTAAAATTCAATTACGAATAATTCAGATCATCACGAATTAAAGTCGATCCCAATGGCTGTCAATTACGGCGGAACGGTTTCAGCATTTCAAAATTCTTCGGCAAGAAATAAAAAGGGCGCCCGAACGGACGCCCTTCGTTGTTTTTGTGGTTTACTGACAACTGACTTTTCCTGTTCGTCGTATTCGCCTGATTTGGATATGGAACGTGCTTTTTCGATCGTTCGGCGTTACAATTCTTCTGTAACTCTTCGAAAGGCGCCGAATGGAACTCGATCAACTGTTTTTTGAAGCCGTGGCGCTTCCTGACGATGAAAAGCTGGATCTTCTAGATGCAATAGTGCGAAGTTTGAATCAGCGATCGACGGCGACTGTCGCGTTCGGGCATCTTGCGGGAGCTATCGGGCAGCTTCGGAACGAGTGTTCGGAAAGAGATTGGGACGGATACGATGCGCAGCCCGTTAATGCCGAAGCGGTGAAGAGCGCGATAAAGTTCGCTCATCTGTTTTCGATATTCCAGTTCGAGCGAAGGATCGCTACCCCGGAGATTTCGGCCACTCCGACTGGAGGAATTATATTTCAATGGCATTCAAACGACTCTGACCTGATTGTTGGAGTCAACAGCGGAAGTTCGCTAACTTTTTCTATAGTCGGCTCAGAAGGACGGGTGAAAGGTAGCGAGCGTTTTGCAAATAAAATTCCAGAGTCGGTCCAGACGCTATTATCTCACTTCGAACTTCGGGTATAGAACGCATTTCCGATGACCGCGACCAATCCCGAGATAGTAAGATTCGTCATTGATCGAAAACAATTCCGCAGGCAGCCTCTCGAACCTCTTCCGAAGGTTTTTCTTCCTCGATACAGTCCTACCGGCAGACTTGAAACTTCGGTTGCCGAGGTCAAAGGACTTGAATGGAATGAAATCTGGGAACTTGCGTTCAAATACGTTTTACCGGCGGGACGAACTCTCAAGGGCGGCGCAGTATGTTCCGTAGAATCAATTTTTAGGTTGGGACTCGGACTCGAGTCGGATGGAAAATGGGACGGACAGCACATGAACATAATCGGCTGGCCGGAAGATGAGGAATCCAGATTCGAGCTTGCGATAGATATTGCGAGGAATTCCGCGATGGCGCTTTACGAACCCGATAGTCAATAAAAAGGGCGCCCGAATGGACGCCCTTCGTTGTTTTTGGATGGTGCGGACGAGGACGTCCGCGGTCCTATGGATCACGGCCTCGCGCTGAGGGTGGCTTCGATCTCGATCTCCTCGCCGTCGCGGTCGATGGTGATGGTGACTTTGTCTCCGGCTTTGTAGTTCTGGAGAGTGACCACAAGATCGTCAACGGTCGAAATCTCGGTGTCGTCGATCTTCCTGATGACGTCTCCCGCCTGAAGTCCCGCGTCCGCCGCGGCGAAACCTTCCTGCACGCCGAGGACGCTGACGCCGTCCTGGCTGTTCGGGTCGATCTGCACGCCGAGATAAGCGCTTCCCGCTGGCGGGGGAGTGGGCGCTCCGGGACCTCCCTGTCCGCCGCCTCCGCCGAAGAGTTGGTTCAGCATGTCCTGTAGCTGTTGCATCGGGTTGCCGCCGCCTTCGCCGCCCTGGCCGCCTCCGAAGAGTTGCTCGAATGGATTCGAGCTGTCTCCGCCGGAATACGGGGGATGTGCGACGTTCACGCCTTCGCGGAGTTTTCCGAGGATAGCCTGGATTTCACTTCCCGGCACCGCGTAGGACGTCCCGCGATAGAAGCTGCCGACGTTGATTCCGACGAGTCTTCCCTCGTGGTCGAAAACCGGGGAGCCGAACATGTCGGCCTTCATTTTCGTGTCGTGCTGGAAAACGTGTTTGTACGGACGGATCGGGCTTGAGTTCGGTTTCGCACCGCCGAGCATTCCGAGCAGACCCATGGTCGGGATCATCCGTCCATCTTCGATTTCGCGGCCTAGCGCGCTCACAACTCCGACATCGAGGGGGGACTCGCCAAGACCTCCGCCGGAGATGAGCCACTCGCCGAGTTCGAGTTCGTCCGAATCACCCCACGCGGCGGGAGTGAGGTCTTTGTCGGTCAGCGCTTCGACGAGCGCGATTTCAGTCTCTCCCTGTCTTCCGACGATTGCGACTTCGCAGGTGCTTCCGTCCGGGAGGACGCAGGTGACAGCAAGGTTCTGCTCGTGCTCTCCGAGAACGCGATCGCAGGTCAGGATTTCTCCTTCCGCGCTGATGATTACGCCGTAGCCGAGAAGCTTGCCGGAGGCGTCGGTGAATTTAACCGTCGATTCGTTCGCGAGCGCGCCCAGCGTGGTGAAGGTCTTCTTCAGGATGTGCGGACGTGCGCGGCTGTCCCTCTCGGCGAGGTAGGCGCGGTCTTCTTCGGTCTGCTCGCCGCCCTGCTGCATTCCGCCGAACATGCGGAGAAGGGGATTGTCGCCCATCATGTTCTGCATATCTTCGGGTGACATTTCGCGCTGGAGCTGCATCATGAGTTCCTGCGGATTCTCGGGAGCGACTCCGGCGATTTCCTCGCCCGCCTTGAGCTGCGCGAGTTCCGCGTCGATCTGATTGATCGGCGTCGCGTAGGCGTTGTCGTTCGCAAGAAGGATCGCGCCGTTGATTCCGATAAGTTCGCCCGCGAGGTTGACAAGCGGCCCGCCCGAATTTCCGCTGAAAATCGGCGCGTCGTGCTGGATCGCGTTGTTGTAGAACTTCATTTCTCCCATACCGGGCATTCCGCCGCCGATGGGGATTTGCTTGTGGAGATCGGTCACGCGACCGACGGCGACCGCGGGCATCTGATCCTTGTACGGTCCGCCCGGCTGTCCGAGCCCGATGACCCACTGGCGCAGGTTCACTTCGTCGCTGTCTCCGAAGGTGTAGTGTGGAAGCTGACGACCCGCGTCGATCTTGATGAGGCAATAGTCGTTCTGGCTGTTGATGCCGATCTTCTCCGCGGGGTAGGTGTCGAATTCCCAGCCGGTGGTGGTCTTGCGGGGAACGATGACGTCCCAGCCTGTACCCGGCTCGATGACGTGGGCGCATGTCATAATGTAGCCATCCGCGCTGATGATCGCGCCGGAGCCCCAGCCTTCGCCCGTGCGGCCGCCCTGGCTTACGTGGATGCGGATCGCGACGGTCTTCGGTATGGAATCGAGCACGACCTTGTTGACCGTCTCGCTAAGACCCACGAGCATCTGCTCGCCGCGGGATAGTTCCGTGGGAGTCGCGAATACGGTCTGAGCCGAAACCGCGATTACCATCAGGAACATACACATTGCTGCTTTCAAACTTCGAATCATCGTTACTCCTTGAATTGAACAGTAGTCAGTAGTCAGTAGTCAGTAGTCAGTATAAAGCAGAGTTCAGAATTCCCAATTAAACCTTGAATCTTCTCACTCCGGACAAAATCCATCAGACGTCAAGTTCGATGTAAAGGCTTTGGGAGGCGCGAAACAATAAGTAATCCATCTCGCATCACATCTTCACGGCACTTTCACATCGCGCTCAATCGTCAAATCCTCATCGGAACAATAGCTACGACTCCGGTTTGACTCAATTGCGCGATGCGAACCTGACGCAAATCTGAGCGCGATTTTGAATGACTTATTATTTCGCGCCTCCTTCACCAATACTAAAAGCTTCATCACCGTTCGAGCAAATGAATTACGACAACTTTACGGTCGAGAACCTTAAATTGTTTGGAAAATAAGTTAGTCCGTGTGGCGTTGACTTTTGACGCTTGCGATTTAGGATTGAAATCCGGAATCAACGTTCCGTACCTTCAGAGAGAGCGCGAATCCCGCTCTCCAGCGCCACCGGGGACTTATGCGACAAATATCTGAAATGAAATCTACCGTCATCAACTGTCATTACTGCGGAACGAAGCTCCGCCTCGTCATTCCGAAGGCCAGCCGCCAGCGGAGGTTCGAATGCCCGAACTGCAACGCGGTTTCTAAAATTGCGAATTACGGTCCGAAAAGCGCCGCTGATGGAATCGAATCTCGAATTGCGAGTTCCGATGCCGACAGGACGAGTCTGCTTCCCGAAGACGATCTGGCGAAATCGGAACCGGGTTCGATTGTCGTTTCGCCGGAAAACGAACTCGAGGAAGCGCCGGTGGTGCTGATCGGATTTCCGAGGCGCAAGGATGCGAACGAAGAGAACGTTCTCGATGAGCCGGGAAACGGCAAAGAGGCGATCGAGGACGTCACGCACGAGGAAGCTCCGGACGCCGAGGAAGATGACGCGGAAGCTCAGAATACGGAGCCTGAAGTCGATGTGCCGCTGGATGCTGCGACCCTCGTCGTTCACCAGCCGATGCCGCACGGCGAAGAAAACGGCGTTTTCCCGCGTGGCGACTTCATCTACCAGAGTTCGCTATTCAGCTTCAAGACCGTCGAGGACATGATAGACGTGATGGCCCAGAAGAAGCCGGGGTATTCGTACACGCGCTCTGGAAATCCGAACTTCCGCGCGGTCGAGAAAACCCTAGCGAAGCTCGATAAAACCGAAGAAGCGCTCGTTTTCGCAAGCGGACTCGCCGCGATCGCGACGACGATATTCGCGACGGTAAGACCCGGCGAGCGGATGGTCATCGGGAGCCACCTCTACGGCGGGACGGTGCAGTTCTTCAACCGCGTCGGCAAGGATCAGGGATTCGAGCTTGTGCCCGTGGACTACCGCGATCCGGATGCGCTCGCGGAGGCGCTGACGACGGAAACGAAAGCCGCGTACTTCGAAACGCCGACGAATCCGCACAATCACATCGTGGACCTCGATATGGTGTCGCGGCTGTGCCGGGAACGCGGGATCGTTTCGATAATCGACAACACCTTTGCGACTCCGATATTCCAGCGTCCCGCGGAATACGGAATCGACATCATCGTGCATTCGGGCACGAAATACTTCGGCGGGCATTCCGACCTTATGTGCGGCGCGGTCTGCGGAAGCGAAGACCGGCTGAAATCCATCCGCTCGTACCGTCTGAACCTCGGCGGCGTGCTGAACGGTTTCGACGCGTGGCTGATGCAGCGCGGGATCAAGACGCTCGCTCTAAGGATGGAGCGGCACGGGCTGAATTCGCTTTTCATCGCGCGGGAGCTTTCGAAGCACCCGAAAGTCCGCGCCGCGTACTATCCGTTCCTCGAGTCGAACCCGGGATACTCTCTCGCGCGGAAGCAAATGTCCGGAGGCGGCGCGATAGTGAGTTTCGAATTGGACGGAGGCTTCGACGAAGCGAAGAGATTCGTCAACGCGCTGAAGCTCTTCGCCCGCGGGCCGTCGCTCGGTGGAGTGGAGAGTCTTGCGAGCATCCCCGCGTTCGGCGCCCACAGGTTCATAACCCAGGACCAGCGGGACGCAATGGGCGTCGCGGACAACCTCATCCGGCTTTCCATCGGAATCGAGTCGAAGGAAGACCTCTGGCGGGACCTCGCAAACGCTCTCAGGCTGGTTTGAATACGCCGAGCTTATTCGCGATTCCGCTTCAAATTTGCCCATATCCGGTATAAATTAGCCGGATACGTGGGACCTGGAGCAAGGAAGTGGATCACTTCGAGTACAAAGAGCCGCTGGACGATCTGATCGAGCGCGCGAGGGAGCTTGACGCGAGAGGCGAGGATTTCTGCGGCGACGCGATGTTTTCGGACGCGGAAGGGCTTCACCGTGAGGCGATCGCTCTTCTCGACGAGGCGCTTAGGATCGATCCCGCGAGTCTCGACGCGCGCAAGGAACGTGGCGAAGCGCGTCAGGACCTCGGCGACGCGCTTTCCGGCCAGGGAAGGTTCAGCGACGCGGAGCGGGCTTACGTTCAGGCAATCGTCGATTTCGACGTGGCGATCAAAATGAATCCCGCGGATTTCGAAAGCCAGCTCGGAAGGGCCTGGGCCAAGGACGGCCTCGTAAGCGTCTACGCGGAGGAGATGCGCGACAGCGAGGTCGAAACGATCGCGCTCGATGCCATCGACGATTTCACCCGCGCGAGCGTCCTCAATCCGGAGATGGCGGAGGCGTACGTCGGAAGGGCGTCGTGCTATTCGAACCTCGCCTTCCGCGACTACTTCGAGCATCGCTACGAGCACGCCATCGACAGGCTGATACTTTCCATCGCGGATTACGAGAAGGCTTCGATGGTCGAGTTCGAGTATCCGCTCGATCGTTTCGACGTCGGCTACGCGAAGCATCTTCTCGGCGAGTCCCATCTCTACCTCGGAAACTACGAGCTGTGCATCGACTGGCTCGTAAAGGCGATCGCGGATTTCCGCGAGGCGATCAAGGCGCGGCCGGACGACGAGCACAGTCACTACGAACTCGCGGGCGCGCTCCATCTTTTCGGGCAGGCGCTCCAGCGTCTCGAGGACGACGAGGCCGCGCTTCCGTACCTCGGCGCGGCAGTGACCGCCTACGGCGTCGCGATCGAAATCGAGCCGGACATCGCGGACAACTACATCCGCCTTGGAGACGCGCATCTAGATCGCTGCAAGTCGCTCGCGACACTCGGAAAGTACAAGGACGCGGAAGAAGCGTGCGCGTCCGCGATCTCGGAGTTCCGCAAAGCGATCGAGCTGGACCCGGAAAGCGAATTCGCCCTCACGAACCTCGGATTCGCGTTTCAGGAACTCGGGAGGATTTTTGCGGAACTCGGGCAGTTCACCACGGCGTGCGAACATCTACGCGAGTCGCTAACCTGGTTCGAGAAACAGCGGGACCTCGTCCCCGCTTCGCCTCTTACATACGAGGATCTAGTGTATGCGCGGTTCGACCTTGGTGACTGCTTCGCGCAGATGAACCTACTGGACGAAGCCGAGCAATGCTACCTTAAAGGCGCGGAGGAGGCTAGAAAGGCGCTCGAACTCGGATCGACCGCGGGGATTCTGAAAGAACTTTCGGAAAGCGCGGCGCGAATCATCGAGGACCTTCGGAAGGTGAAAACCCGAAAGCTTTCACTAATCGACAAAGTCAAGATCCTGATCGGCATCGTTGCGCTCGTTCTCGGCATCGCCGCGGCGATATTCGTAATTCGTAATTCGTAATCGCCTCTGTGATGTTCTTCGATTCTACATTCGCGCGGCCTGAACTTACTTCCGCGAACGTCCTCAAGTTCGCAGAGGCCTGCGCGGATACGATCGAAGCGATTCCGGAGGACGCGCGGGAGGCGCGGCTCGCGAAGGTCGCGAAGCTGTTCGCGGGCAGTTTCTATCTTGTCGACGTCGCGTTCAGGTTTCCGGAGTGCCACGGGTTTCTTCTCGGCGTCGCGGAGAGTCCTGACGTCGGTTCGCTTATTGCCCGGGATTCGCTCAGGGGGCTTTCGATTCCGGACGCGCAGAGGTCTCTTAGAAAGTTTCGCGCTCTCGAGTATCTGCGGATCGGGATGCTCGATCTTGCGGAGGAGCGGGAACTCGAAGTGGTTGCGACGGGCATAAGCGAAGTCGCGGACAGGGTTGTCGAAGCGGCTTTCGATCTCGCGCTCGAAAAAATCAGGTCGCAGTTCGGAGCGTGCCGCGATTCCGCTGGAAACGAGGTGACGGCTTCCGTCCTCGCGCTCGGAAAGCTCGGCGGCTCGGAACTGAACTACTCGAGCGACGTAGACCTCGTTTTCGTCCACTCCTCACACGGATTCGCCGAGAAGGACGACGGCGGGCGGATCCGGAAGATCGACGCGGAACGATATTTCGCGCGGGTCGTCGAGTTGTTCGTGAAGGTCGTCAGCGAGGTCACCGAGGACGGCTTCTGCTTCCGCGTCGATACACGCCTTCGTCCGGGCGGAAATCAGGGAGCCGCGAGCTGCGCGCTCGCGCCGGCGCTTTCGTACTTCTTCGATTCGGGGGCGACGTGGGAGCGCCAGGCGTACCTGAAGTGCAGGTGCGTGGCGGGCGACCTCGAACTTGGCGCGAAGTTCCTCTCGGGCATCGAAAAGTTCGTGTACCGCAAATACCTCACCTTGGGCGAGATCCAGGAAATCAAAAGCCTGAAACTCAGGATGGAAAGGCAGAGCGAGCGGGAGTCCCCGAACAGCTTCGAATTCAAAGCCGGAACGGGCGGCATCCGCGACATCGAATACGTCGTGCAGTTCTTGCAGCTCTTCCTCGGCGGGAAGACTCCGGAGATTCGTTCGCGTTCGACCCTCGAAGGACTCGGTAAGCTCTGCGCGCTCGGATTCGTCAGCGAAGAAGAGGCGCGAATCCTGGGTGAGAGTTACAGGTTCCTGCGCAAGGCGGAGCACCGCGTTATGCTCGTGCATCTTCACAAGGCTCATCATATGCCGAAGGACAGAACCGAGCAGATCGCGCTTGCGAGGAGGATGGGCTACAGACAGAACGAGGACGAAGCGGCCCTCGCGGCGTTTCTGCGCGATCTTGAAAAGCATCGCGAAGGCGCGCGCGGGATTCATCTGCGCAAGTTCGCGAATCTGTTCCCGGACGACAGGGACGCTCCGGACAGGATCGCGGCGCTGCTTCTCGATCCGGACATTACGGAGGAAGAAGCCGCGAAGCTGCTCGCTCCCTACGGAGTGAAGGACCCGAGAGCCGCGATGACGAACCTGCGCAGCATCGCGACGCAGCGCGGACTATTCGCATACACGAACGCGCGGACGGAAGGTCTTCTCGTTTCGCTGCTGCCGTCCTTGTTTCGAAGGCTCGCGGAGACGCCTGACCCCGACCGCGGCCTTTCGAACTTCGAGCGCATCACGATGAGCTGCGGCGCGAAGATGACCTTCTTCGAGCTGATGAGCGAAAATCCTGACACGCTCGAACTCTTTCTCGACATTAGCTCCTGGAGTCAGTTTCTCGCGGACATCCTGACGTCGTTCCCGGGGCTGATCGACGAATTCGTCGACCTTCTGATGACAAGGAGCCAGGCCCAGAGGCGCGATATGCGCGCTGAACTTCGCGCCAGGATGGAGTTCGCGCCCGAGGCGAAGTTTGCGTTCTACGATTACAAGAACCTCGAAACGCTTTACATCGGCGCGAGGGACATCAGCCGGAAATCGAACGTCCGGAACACGCTCACCGAGCTTTCGAATCTCGCTACAGGCGTTCTCGCGGAATCGATCGAATTCGTCTCTCGGCAGTTAGGCGCGGACCCGGCGGAACTCGAACTCGTAGTCCTCGCGCTTGGCAAGTTCGGAGGCCGCGAACTTAGCTACGCGAGCGATCTCGACCTGATGTTCCTTCACGGCCCGGGGAGTCCGGACGAAGAGTCGAGCGCGTCCGAATTCTACACGCGACTGATGAAACTCGTCCTCGCTCACCTCTCCGAGCAGACCGAGCACGGCTTTCTTTACAAGGTCGACGCGCGGCTTAGGCCGATGGGGGGGCACAATCCGCTCGCGGTGTCGATTCCATATTTCGAGAACTATTTCGCCGAGCAGGGCGCGGAACTCTGGGAAAAGCTCGCGCTTTCCAGGGCCTTCGTCGTTTACGGCCCTCCGTCGCTGTCTAAACGCGTTGATGAATTCATCGACGATACGCTCAAAGCGACGAGGATCGACGCGGGTGCGCTCGCGGAAATCCGCGCGATGAGAATTCGCCTTCAGGAAACCGCGCGGGGGAGCGACATAAAGCTCGCCGCGGGAGGACTGCTCGATATCGAATTCCTCGCGCAGACGCTGATGATCCGCGGGGTGAACGAAGGCGCGATCGCCCGAAGACTGACGAATACTATCGACACACTCGACGCGCTCGGCGATTCGATGCTGCTTTCGAAAGAGCATTTCGACCATCTTCGCACTGCGTACGGCTTTCTGAGGTTCCTCGAACTCCGGATGCAGATCGTCGCGCGGGCGGAATGGAAATCGATTCCGGAGGACGAAATCGAAGGCGCGCAGCTCGCAAAACGCCTTGGCTACCAGGATACAGACGAAGGGACCGCGTTCGCGCTTCTGGTTGAGGAGTGCAGGTACGTGATGTCGAAAACCAGGAAGGTGTTCGACGCGCACTTTCCGCGAAGCGAGTGAACAGTTACAGTGAGAGCAGCCGCGAGGCTCCGCCCCCCGGAGTTCAAAAATCGAAATTCGAGGTCGAAAATCACCGTTTGACTGTATAATTCGAACGTCTTCAGAAGGAGCGTAACTGTGGTCACGGTACTCGAATCGAAGCAGAAAGAGAAATTTTTCATCGCAACTCATGGTTGCCAGATGAACGTTCTCGATTCCGAAATCGTTCTCGGATCCCTTGCAAACATAGGGTTCGAGCAGACCCAGGTCGTGGGCGATGCCGACGTCGTGCTGATAAATACGTGCAGCGTCCGCGAGAAAGCCGAGGAGAAGGTCCACACGCGCCTTTCCCAGCTCCGGAACCTGAAGCGCGAAAAGCCAGACGTCGTTATCGGCGTCCTCGGCTGTATGGCGCAGAAGGAGCGGCAGACGTTTTTCAAACTGTATCCGCACGTGGACCTCGTCGTCGGGACGGATCAGTTCGTTAAAGTGCCGGAGTTCGTCCGGAGCGTCCGCGAGTCGAGGGAACGGATTCTCGCGATCGACCGCGACCCGGACTTCAAATACGAACGCCTCCCCGGCGCGCGCCAGTCGAAGGCGCAGGCGTTCATCCGCGTGATGCGCGGCTGCGACCATGTCTGCTCGTTTTGCGTCGTTCCAAGAACCCGCGGCCCGGAGGTTTCGATGGCCCCTGGTGAAATCGCCAGCGAGGCTAAAGTCCTCGCGGACGACGGCGTCAAAGAGATTACCCTCCTCGGTCAGACCGTCAACGCCTACGGCGACAAATTCGACCCCCCGGTAAGCCTCGTCCGCGTGATCGAGATGCTGCACGAAGTCCCCGGCATCGAGCGGATCAAGTTCATCACGAGTCACCCGGAGCATCGGACGGACGAACTGATCGACGCGTTCGCGGGTCTCCCTAAGCTTTGCGAATACTTCCACCTGCCCGTGCAGTCCGGCTCGACGCGAATACTCGAAAACATGCGCCGCGGCTACACCCGCGAGCAGTACATCGAGATCGTGGATCGTCTTCGCGAGCGCGCGCCGAACGTAATGCTCGCGACGGATTTCATCGTCGGCTATCCGTCCGAGACCGCGGAGGATTTCGAGGAAACGATGTCGCTGTTGGAGTACGCGAAGTTCGGAGCGAGCTTCGTGTTCAAGTATTCGCCCCGCGAGAACACCCGCGCGATGCGCCTCGATGACGACGTCCCGCGGGAGGAGAAGCGCGCGCGGAACCTCGCGCTTCTTAATCTTCAGGAGGAAATATCGCTCCGCCAGCACCTCGAACTCGTCGGTACTATCCAGGAAGTCCTCGTTGAAGGCCCGTCCCGTAAACCCGGCATAGCGACCGGCCGCACAAGGCAGCACCGCATCGTCCACTTCCCTGCGGATGACTCGACCTACGGAACTCTGCGAAACGTCACGATAGAAGACGCAACCCCGCTGACGATGTCGGGCACCTTGTTAGGGGACAGGGAGGAGCCGCGCACGAAGTAAGCGGACAGAAAAGCGATGAATAGGCCTTTCCTTAAATGCATCGAGATAAAGAACCTGCTTTCCTTCGGTCCGGATAGCGCGCCGGTGGAGCTTGGTTCGCTTAATGTTCTTATCGGTCCAAATGGATCGGGGAAGTCGAACTTCTTCGACATATTAAATTTGCTCAGGTCTTCTACGGGTCAATTCGTTCGACCGATGCATTCTTGCGGAGGTATCGAAAACTGGTTCTGGAAAGGCAAGAAGGATCCGGAAGCGCTTATCCGCGTTGTAGTGGAGAACCCTGACGATCGTAACACGCTGATCGCTCACGAAATTGAATTTCTGAACCGGCGAGACAAGTGGATAGAAATTACTCGCGAATCCATCAACGAGGTGGTGAGAGCGGAAAGCGATCCGTTTCTGCCGGTTACTCGTCGAACAGACCCCGTTGCAAGTCTATACGTAAATGAGAACAACGAGGCGTTGCTGAGCGCAGGCGGAGATACGAATGGTCAAAGGGAGTTCAGACAACTTAAGGCTGGCGAATTTCAGACTCACGAGTCGATACTGTCACAAATAAAGGACCCGAAACTTTATCCGGAGTTGATGTATCTGATTGGCGAATACGAAAAAATAAGAATATTCAATGACTGGCATATTAGTCGAAACTCGAAGGTGCGCCGTTCATCCGCTCACGACATCAGCGGAGGGTTTCTGCTTGAATCCTGCGAGAATCTGGCGCTGGTTCTGAATCGTTTCCCCAGAAACGAGAAGCGCGAACTACTTGATGCGTTATCCGCTCTTTATCAAGGAATCGAGGACTACAGAACCGATATCAAAGCCGGTACGGTTGAGTTATTGGTGGATGAAGAAAAGTGGTCGATACCCGCATCGATGCTTTCGGACGGAACCATCCGCTATCTTTGCTTACTAGCCATTCTTTGTCATCTCGATCCGCCCCCGGTGGTGTGCATCGAAGAACCTGAGCTTGGACTGCATCCTGATGTGCTTCCGGGGCTTGTAAGGCTGATGAAGAAAGCATCGGAGAGGTGTCAGCTTATAGTCACGACACATTCAGATATAATCGTCGACGCGCTTACCGATACTCCTGAAAGCGTTATTGTCTGCGAAAAAGAAAACTCTCAGACGCAAATGAGGAGACTCAAAAAGGAAGACCTTGAAGTCTGGCTTGAAAAATACAGGCTTGGCGAATACTGGCTTAGAGGTGGTATCGGAGGTACGAGATATTGAGTGCCGTGATTTACATAGAAGGCGGCGGCGATGGCAAAGACGGTCAGGTTTCCTGCCGCGCAGGTTTCAGGAGTCTTCTCGAAAATTCAGGATTCGTAGGGAAAATGCCAAGGCTTTTTGCATCCGGAAAACGCAAGTCTGCCTATGATGACTTTCGGCATGAGCATGAAGCCAATCAATCTGATTACGTCGCGTTACTCGTCGACAGCGAGGATCCAGTAATAGATATCGAGAAGCCCTGGGATCATCTAAAGAACCGGAAAGACGATAAATGGGAAAAACCTCAAAACGCGACGGACGATCAGGTTTTCTTGATGGCTACGTGTATGGAAACCTGGATTGCCAGTGACCGCGATACACTAAAAAAGCACTATAAAAAAGGATTCAAGGAAAACGCGCTTCCTTCTCTTAACGACATCGAAAAGAAAAATCACCACGACGTGCAAAAAAGTCTGGCAAAGGCGACGAAGGATTGTTGGAACGCTTATCGAAAAGGAGAACGTTCGTTCGAAATCCTTGGGAAGCTGAATCCCGCGGCGCTTGAAACACAGCTTAGCGCGTTCCGCAGAATGAAGCGGATTCTGCTCGAAAAGCTTGCCGTCGAAACTTGAGCGTCAGAACGAGCGGGCCGGAGCTTCGCCAGTCTCGTCCGAGGGGTAAGTCTCGTCCGCGGGGACGGCGCTTTCAGGCAGGATGAATTGCTGTTCGGCCTGCGGGCGAGCGCGCGGCGCCGGCTCGGCGGAATCCTGATCCTCCGTGCTATCCGACTGGTTCGGCTGATCGATGTCCTCCATCACGCCTTCGAGCAGGCGGAAGATGCCGCTGAAGTTGCGCTCCGGGTTCGAACTTCCTTCGCCGAGGCGGAATGGGGCTTCCTCGCTCGGCGCGGTCACCGGAATGACCTCGACTTCGCCTGACGGAACGACTTCGTCCTCCGCGATAGTTTCCGGCGAAGTCGTCGTCTCTACTTCTCCGCCGAGGAGTCCGCGGTCTTTCGCCACGTTATAGAACAGCGCGCCGAGGACGACGACCATCGCCACCGCGGCGGCCCGGGTCGCGACCTTGCTAGAAACCGACAGCAGCGTTACGATCCGTCCCGCCCGCCCGCGATCCGCGCCGGCGACCCCGCGATCCGCATCGATAGCTATGAGCACGGGTTCGCTCTCGATCCTTGCCTTGATTCCAGCCCAGAGATTCTTTTCGATATGCGCCGGAATTTCAGGGTTCCGCAGCGTTTTGAGCGCGTTCCGGCTTTCGTGGTATTCCTCGTAAAGTTGCCCGCAGCCTTCGCATTCCGCGGTGTGAGCCTCGACCGCCTCGCGCGTCTTTGCGGGGACGTCCTTCCCGACGACGAGCGGAATCAGCCGCGTGACACGCTGGCAGACTGTCTCGTTGATTCCGCCCCCGATCTTTCCAGCTATGCGGACCTTCACAAGTTCCCACATTTCATCGAGGAGGTAAGGCGGGATTTCCGGGTGGGCGAGGCCGCGAAGATCGTGGTACGCCTGCTGGTACTTCACGACCTGTTCGTGGCATTTCGGACAGGACGAGACGTGTGCCCACACGTCGATTTCGACCTTACGAGCGAGGTCGCCTCCGACAAACAGCGGGATCATATCCTGAACTTCGTCACATCGCATGGTTGCACCACGATTTCAGGCACGCGTCATTGCGTACCCACTATTTACTACCAGCCCGCGGATGTGTTTGAAATTCTCTCGAAATTTTCGACGGTGCTCACCAGAAGTTCGCAGACGATAAGGAGGTTATTCCTCCCCGGAGTCCGACTTTTTCTCGCCCGGCTGGTCCATTTCCTTGGGCATCCTTCCGTTCTCCTTGACGAACGCCTTGATCCGCTTGTGCGCCTTGATGCCGTGGGTGTTCGTGATGAAATACCGGAAATACTCGGCGGTGGGCAGGCCGACCTCGAATATCGGCGGGAGACGCTTTTTAAGGTTGTCCGTGGAGCCGATGAAAAGAACTTCCTTCCCGCCGTCCGCTATGTCGAACACTCCAGATTTTTCGGGAGCGCTGTCCTTCTGACTTTTCGGAATCCAGTCAGTCCATATTTCGTCGGCTTGGTACATTTCTCTCCCTTTCCGATGTCCCGGGTTTCTTTAGGAGTCGTGTCAAAATAAGTTGACGTTTTCACATCACATCTTCACATCATCTTCGTATTGCGCTCGGTCGCCCAATCCTCACCGGAACTACAGCTACGCCTCCGGTTGGGCTTCCTCTCGCAAAACGAACCTGACGCAAATCCGAGCGTGAAATTCGTAAACTTATTTTGACACGACTCCTTAGCGATTTTCGGACAACCTTGCGCGGACTTCAATCCTCGGCAGATGTTTTTGTCACTTTGCTTCGATCAGTTTGTACGACCTCGAACCCGGCTCTTTTTAACAGGAGGCCCGCAAGCTTCCCAATGTCGTCGTCATCCTCGACCATCAGGATTCTGGACATCGTTTCCTCCGTTACGGGGCAGAGTGTATCAGACGCCCGCGTAAACAGACTTCAAATTTTTGGCATCCTGACTCGCAATTTATTTTCATTGAACCATCCCCGCTGCGTTAGCAGCTAAACGTAATCACTCCTTCGCTCCACGTATGAAGTCCGGTCCTCGCCATATATCCAGACTTCAAATTTTTGGCATCCTGACTCGCAATTTATTTTCATTGAACCATCATGGTTGTCTAATATTCCCGCCGAACGGAGGAAGGATTTTTTTGGCAATGCCCAAAGACGAAGGAATGCAAGTAAAAGAGGCAACCGCTAAAGTGGACGCGAAGGCGTTACCGGAGATCGCGGTGCCGCAGTTCCTGTACGGTTTCCACCCGGCTCTGCTGATAGCCATATATTTCGGGTTTCTGCTTTCATATCACGACGAGTCCGAATCCACGCAGGATTCTGTTCTGTCGACTGAGCAGACCGCGGAGGGGAAGGAGCTTCCGGAACTGAAGGAGTTCGGGCCGGAATCGACGATGTACGTCATACGCGACGAGATCATAAGACTCGAAGGCGAACTTTCCGACGCGAGGTACACGGACGAGCAGCGCGATACGATCGCGGCCCACGCCCTGAAGCTCGTCAGCCTGATCGAAGACAAATTCAAGGATCCGAGAGACCTTTCGACCGCGCAGTATCACAGGGCGCTGATCTACAGAAGGATACCGAAGCTCGACGTTGCGCTTCGGGAATACGCGCGGTATCTGAAGAACTTCGCCGGGGTGAGCCGGAACACCGAGAGCACCGCGAGGAGCAAGTTCGACGAACTCGTGAACCTTAGCGGCCTCGGCGTAGGCGACGCGGAGAAGCTGCTTGAGAATCCGGACGCCGACGTGATCGCCGCGGGAGCGCCCGGGTTTTGGCTCGAGGCGAAGTATCAGATCGTCATCCGGAACACGAAATCAGACGACGTGGAGCGCGTAAAACAGCTCGAGGCGCTTTTCGACGAGGCGCGGAAGTCCTTCGGCCTAGAACTAGACCTCGCGAAGCTGCTTGCTGACGAAAAGGTGCCCATGATGTCGATGGACATTATCGATCTCTATGCTGCGTCGCTTTCGAAGGAGTCGGTATCGAGGTACCACGATTCGCTTTTCGTCTACGAAGCGATGCTCGAGACGGTGCGGGCGCACAAGAGCCAGGCGGACGGAATCGATCCGCTTTCCGAGGAGGTCGTCTACGTCGATTTCGGGGACGACAAATACGACCGGCTACCTAAAGTCGACGCGAAGTCCCTCGCGGCTCTCGAACCCGTGCTCGAAAGCAGGATCGAGCGGGTGAGCGTGCTCGTGTGGCGTCAGGACGTTTATCGACTGACGTTGCTCGTCGCGTGCGGGAGTCTGCTGATTCTCTGCCTTCTCATTCCGGCGCGGGGATACAAACTCGGGCATTTCGGATTCTCGATCAAGATGCTCGTTCCCTGGCTCATTATGTTCGGCGGGTTCTATTTCATACAGGCAGAGTACGTCGAACAGGGCGAGAACTCCCTTTTCTTTCTCGATGATTTCAAAGACTTCAGCGTGTTTCTATTCTTCCCGATGCTGGTGCTTTTCTTCCTCTGCGCGGGACAGCGGCTGAAGGTGGAACAGGGCCGCGACCCGAACAGATTTCTTTCGACGTCGCTCATCCTGATGGTCACGATCGCGACGACGATCATGTACCTCTACCAGTTCGACAAGTTCCCGTTCTTCTTGGTCTGACCGCGCTTTTCCCCGCTTCGATGATCTTCCGTAATACGTTGCTGTAAAGTCACTTATGTCTTTCCAATTCTCACTGATGAAAATTACTGTAAATTTTCTGACAAATTTGGGCTGTAACCTCTTGTCTGTGGGACTCGTTTATTGTACCATCGTATTATCCACCCGGTAGGACAACTATCTATACATGAAACAAGCGGACACGACGTTTTTGTCCATGCCGTGGTTAGAATCAAGACAAAGATTCGGGAATCAGACAAAAGTTGGAGAGACGATGATGAACTGGAAGATCGACGCTCGTTTGGCACTCGTGGCGGTTCTGATGACTTTGGGGCTGACCGGGTGTGATTCGCCGTCGTCGCTGAATCTTGCAAGTGCGCAAAAATCCGGGGTCACTGAAGATAACGGAATCGTCGCGTCGGTCGAGGCGTCGCGAAGTCAGGCGTCCGAACTTCGACATCGTGGGCGGGACGACGATCGCGGTAGAGGTAGACAAAACAGCAGGAACGGAAATCGCCTCGACGTGACCGTCAGGATTCCAGAGGGTTCGATCGACGAGGACGCGCGGATTACGTTGTCCTTTCCGGCTCGAAACACACTCCGCAAAG
>JANLHZ010000254.1 GCA_024653775.1 Planctomycetota bacterium
AGTAGGGAGCAGGGAGCAGGGAGTAGGGAGTAGGGAGCAGGGAGTAGGGAGCAGGGAGCAGGGAGTAGGGAGTAGTGAATTCTTAATTCTTAATTCTTAATTCTTAATTCCAATGTTGCCACAGACCCTCGAACAAAAGCGTTGACTTACCGCCGCCTCGATGTAAGAAAGGGGCAACTTAAAAGTCGCCAAGAAATGTTGTCAAAGCAGGATTTCAGCCGGATACATACGCTTTTCGAAAACGGAAGGTATCTCACTGCATACAGGGAGTTTTCGAAAATACTGGACCTCCGGAACACGGACAGCGCAGAGGACATGGTCCTTGCTGGAAGGCTTGCGAACAATCTCTGCAACTTCCGCCTGGGCGATGCGCTGCACCTTTCCGCGCTCCGCCGGCATCCAGAGAGCGACAAGGCGCGTTACTACGGAAGTTTTGTCCGGACCTCGTCCACCGACCCTATTCGAGCGTGGGAATTCCTGAAGCGCTGGAAGCCCGCGGATGACGCAAACGTGAACCTTCGCAGCGACTGGATGATGCTCGAGGCGCGGACGCTCTCCCGTCTGAGAGATTTCGAAAACGCGACCAAAATCGGAGAAGCGGCGCTGGGGCTGACTCCGGGAAGGCCCTGGACGCTGTGTGCGCGTTCGTTCATTTACGAGCTTCAGGATTTCTATTCCGAGGCAGCGGAACTAGTGGACGAAGCGCTCCGAATATCTCCCACGTACCGTCCCGCAGTGCAGGCGAAGGCGCATCTTCTCCGTCTGATGAACCGCGACGAAGAGGCGCTACACTTCCTAGAAAGCGCGGCGCAGAGGCTCGAGAGTCCGCTCGTTCTGCTAGAGCTGCACACGGTTCAGTCGGACCTGGGCGATCCGCGGGGGGCATTTGAAACCTTCGAGCGGGCCATCGAGTTCATCCCGGATGTTTCGAAGGAAATGAAAAGCTGGATCGTCGAACGCAAGTCGATTCTCGCGTATGAATGCGAAGACGTCGAGACTTCCATCGAGTTCGGGAAGCAGGTCGACACGCCGTTTATGAAAAGGACCATCGAGAGGATGGAGAAGAACAGGGACGGCGTGTCGAAAAAGCTCGGAGTAAAGTTCGTACGTCAGCACCATCGAACCTGCGGCAGCGCGACTCTCACCGCGGTGAGCAACTACTTCGGAAGGGAAGTCGAACACCTAAGCGTTGTCGAGCAGATCAACTTCGACGGCACCACCGCGTACTTCGAGCGCAAGTGGGCGGAGGAAATGGGGTTCACGGTGCGCGAGTTCAACGTCGACTTCGACAGCTCGATGAAACTCATCGACGCGGACATTCCGTTCACGCTCGCAACGACGGGAACCACCTTCGGCCACCTTCAGGCCGTCATCGGCTACGATTCCCGCTGCGGCTGGCTGCTCGTGCAGGATCCTTACCAGCGAAGCATAATGAAGTACGACGCGGAGGGAATCATCGAGAGTTTCCGCAGCACCGGACCCCGTGGAATGGCGCTCATCCCTCCAGGGAAAGAGTTCGTCGCGAAGTCGATCCAGCTTCCCGGCGCGTCAGCTTACGACATGCTCTACGAGTTCCAGAAAGCGCTCCATAACCACGAGCGAGACCGCGCGGAAAAGATTCTAGAGAAGATGGAAAACGAAGCGAAGGACGAGCGAATCCTCTGCGTCGCGCGGATTTCCCTTGCGGGTTACGACGTCAACGACTCAGCGATTCTGAAGCACGTCGAAAGGATTCTGGAGCTTTTCCCCGACGACTTCTTCTACCAGAGTTCCAGGCTGCGCTGCCTCTACAACCTGAGCCGGGAGGAGGTCCGCGCGGGACTCCTGAAGCAGCTCGCCCAGAAGGAGAAGACGGACTCGCTGTTCTTCCAGTACTACGGTCAGTATCTTATAGGCATTCCCGACAAGACGGACCTCGGCGCGTACTACATTCGAAAGGCGTTTCGCTACAACCCCGGAGTCGGCGACGCGCTTTACGATCTTGCGGTGCTCCGGTTCCGCGCGAAGGATTACGATCGCGCGCTCGAACTGTATCGCTTCTCGGCCTGTATGGAGCAGATGAGCGAGTTCTATTCGATGGCGTATTTCCAGGTTGCGAACTACCTCGGGAAGGAGGAGGAAGTTATCGGGTTTCTCCGGCGCAGGGTCGAGCAGCACGGGCGCAAGTATTCCGGACCCGCGATGACTCTTGCGAACGCGCTCGAGAGTCTCGAACGGACGGACGAGGCGTTCAAGGCGCTTTCCGAGCAGCTCGAGCGGACTCCAGAGGACGAAGGAATCCTGCTGTACGCCGCGGACGTCTACATCCGCTACGGCGATTCCGCGAAGGCGAACGAGTTCATCGAGCGCGCGAGACCTTTCGCGAAGCGGACCTCGTGGCTGAAAAAGAAAGCCGTCATAGCGGCGTACAAACCCGACCTCGAAGAGTCGCTGCGTCTCTGGAAGGAAGTCCTTCGGATCGAGCCTCTGTCGATGGACGCGCACCGCGAGGTCGCGCAGCTTTCAGCGGAGACCCTTGGTCGGGAAAAGGCGATCGAACACCTCCGCGAGGCGACGAAGCGTTTCCCGTACCACCTCGAGCTGAATTCGCTGTACATCTCCTGGCTTCGGACTCTAGACGATCTGTCTTTCGCGGTGGAACCTCTAGTGAAGATGATAACGTATCATCCGACGAACGCGTGGGCGCAAACGACCCTCGCCGAGATTCTTCTAAGCCTGCGGGAGCTTCGCGGGGCGTACAAGGCCGCGCTCGAAGGGGTCCGGCTAGCGAGGCACAGCGCGCAGTGCTGGTCCGCGCTTGCAAGGGTGAGCGCGGAGTTCCGCGGCGCTGAGGAAGCCGCGAAGTACTATCGCAAAGCCATAAAGATTTCCCCGGACGAGACTTTCGCGATCGGGGAATACCTCTACCTTCTTACGAGCACCGAGGACAAACGCAAGGCGCTCGCGTTCGTCTATAAACAGCTAATGAAGGGCACCAGCGGCGGCCCTGGAATCGAAGCGTACTTCAACTGCGCGTACGGAGTTCTTTCCGAGGACGAGATAGTGAAGAACGTCCGCCGGCTGTACAAGCTGTATCCGAACCTCGCCATCGCCCATTCGACGTACATCGAGCTCTACATCGAGCTTAACGACCTCGGACGCGCTCTGAAGCTCGCCCTCCGCGCGATAGAGCGCTTCCCGCTCGACCAGGTGTTCTATCTGCAGAAGGCCGACATTCTCGGACTCCGCGGCGAAACCAAAGGACAGATCGAAACTCTGCGCTATTCGATGACGATCGTAAGCGAGTGGGGCAGCGCGCCTGTCAAGCTCGCCGCGGCCCTAATGAACGAAGGGGATTTCGAGGAGGCTTGTAAGGTTCTGAAGGAAGCGATCGCGAAACGCCCGCTCGCGTCCCAGAACTATTTTCTCCTCGCGAGCGTCCTCGAAAGAACCGGCGACGTCCTCGGTTCCATCGAGACCTTCGAACACGCGCTGAATCTCAGTCCGCGGGCGGAAAACCAGTGGCTCGAATACTTCGACCTCTGCCGGGGCGCGAAGCTCGAAAAGCGCGCGATCGAGTTCACCCGTGACTGCGCGAAAAGGCGCAAGGGAGACGCGCACTGCCAGATGATGCTTAGCTCGGTTCTCGGCGGCGCGGGCGAGCGGGACGAAGCGCTGAAGGCGGTAGATTCAGCGATCGAACTCGATCCGATGAACTTCCGGTGCTACGACCAGAAGGCGGTGCTTCTCACTCAGAAGGGCGAGTTCGAGAAGGCGCTCGCAGTCTGCCAGCCGGAGAGTTTCGGCGATCGTATTCCGGTGCAGCTCGAAGGTAGGAGGGGGCGAATTCTTTTCGACATGGGAAAGACCGAAGAGGCGATCTCGCTGCTCGAAAACGTCGCGGAGGAAAACCCCGGCTATCTGTTCGCCTTCGACACGCTCTACGAATGCTACAAACGCGTCGACAACCGCGAGAAGCTGCTTTCCGCAGCGGACAGGATCGTCAGGCTTTCGCCGCATAATTTCGTTTCGTACGGCATCCGCGGCCAGGCAAACAGCATCTGCGAGAAGCGGGACGAAGCCGTCCAGGACCTCACCAGCGCGCTGAAGCTGAATCCGTCGTACTACTTCGCGGCGAACCTTCTCGCGAGCATCTACGAAAAGGAGCAGAAGTTCGAGGAGGCGTACCAGATCATCAGCGAGCACGCGAGGCACAACAACTCGCCGCAAGTTTTGTCGATTCTGATTTTCGAATGCGCGAAGCTCGGTAAGGAGCAGAAACTGCTCAAGCATCTCCGCGAACTGTGCCGGATGCAGACGGACGACGAATATCTGATCGCGGGCACTCTGCGCGATGTTTCTCCGAAAGGACGAATCCGCGAAAAGATAGGCGAGATCGTGGAGGAAGAGCTGGCGCTGAACCCGGATTCCGTCGCGATCGCGAGGGCGCTGATTCAGCTATGGACCACGGACAAACCGGCAAAAAAAATCCGGAGTCTCATAAAGAAGAACGAGAGCCGCGAGGAGATTTTCGGAGTACTCGTCTGCGAGTACCTGCATCACATCGGGAAGGTCCGCGCTTCCGCCGAAGCGAAGTACATCTTCGCCAAGTACAAGGATCGTCTCAGGAAGGACGACAAACTCTGGGGACACATGGGCTGGGGGCTAACCGCGCTTACAAATTCGAAGCCTGTGGTTTCGTGGCTATCCGACTTCGCGGAGCGAAAGGATCTGAAAGTATGGATGCTTACGAACATGCTCGTAGGTCTGCGCGACCTCGGCGAGCGCGAGCGCTCGGATGAGATCATCGACTTCGCGCTGACTTTTCCGCGGGACGGATCGACCAAACTATTCCACCTCTGGCGTTCGATCGATCTTTTTCTGGACGATGACGCCAGCGCCGCGGAGGAGAGTTACAAGAATATCGATTCAAGGATCGACAATGACGATCAGCAGATACTGGACGCTGCGCTGCTCCTGCTCGATACGCTTCGGGAGCTTCGAACTGAAGGCGGTCCGGATGCGACGCGGAAGGCCGAGGCGACGCTGCGGAAATTCCGGAACCCGCTCGGGAACTTCGTCGGCAGCCGCGCGATCGACCGGGTGTTTGCGAAGACTCTCGAAATCGTCGCGACGGAAAGCAAGTCCCTTTCGTTCAGACTCTGGGCGCGCTGGAAACGGTTCCGTCTGCGCGGCGTATTTTGATTTCGGATTGAACTCGTCCCTCGCCCCTCAATCCTCGCCCCTGAACCTACCCCGATTTCAGGCGTCTTCGGTTTGAACGAGGGTCGCTTTGATTCTTTCGAGGCAGAGCTGGAAAATCTTCGGCGCGAGCAGTTCCGACGCGCTCTGCACCCTCGGACGGAAGACCGCGTCGTACTGGACGAAGGTCTTGTTTTCTTCCAGCCTGAAGCAGCGCCAGAAACCGCTGATTTCGCGGAAGTCTTCGCCGCCGCCGGACCAGACGGCCCGGCCGTCTGCGCCGGACGACACGCTCACCGCGCCGGAGTACGTTTTAAGCCTGAGCGGCACGAGGAACGTCAACTCTTCCTGGGCGCCCTGAAGCATATTCGCGAGTTCGCCCTCCACCGGAATCCCTGGCGTGCCCCTGATCCAGCGGAACGTCTCCTCGGGCGCCTTGTCAACGATCAGGCATCCCGCGATACGAATCGAGCCGTCATTCGTGTCTCTTCGCCAGAGCGCGACTTCGCCCTGGTCGATGACGCGCCGGACGCCTTCCGGAATGCGCGCGGGATCGAAGGATTCGAAAACGATTTCCTCCTCGGGTTCTTCCGAAGTAGTGACGGATTCCACCACCATCGAATCTTCCTCGGTGACGGTGATGACCTCGAGTTCCGGCTGCAGGGCCTCCGGAATTTCAGGCACCGGAAACTCCGCGATCCGCTTCTCGGCATAAGCGTTCACAAGGGTCCAGAGCTTCTGGGCGACGTTGTGATTTTCGTCGTAGAACAGCTTTTCCGGCAGTGGAATGGGCGGCGCGGCGAACTGGTAGTACGTCAGGAAGGTGCGGTTTCCGACGGGATAAAGACGCCAGGCGCCTTCCATCGCTAGAAGGACGCTGTCGCCTTCCTGCTGCCAGGTTTCGAGCCAGATTTCGAGGTGGTTCTCGACCCGCACGCGAATCTGAATCCTCCCGAGCGGTCCAAAGTCGATGTCGCGGCTCTCCCAGAGGTAGCGGTTCTTCACGTACACTGGCGGAGTGCGAATCTGATCCGTCACCGCCGAGGAATCCCCCGCGATGTGGATCGCCTCCCACATGTATTCGATCGGGTAGTTCGCGAGGCCGCAACCCTTGATGGCGTCGTAGTTGAATCCCGGCTTCGGCTCGCGCCAGACTATGAACTCTCCCTTTTCGAGCCTCGAACGCAGCGCGGGCGCGATACCGCCAAGATCGATCATCGTGATCCTGCTGCGCGCCTCGAAGTTCAGATACCACGATTCGGTTTCCCACGTTGCCCCCGGAGGCGGGAGAGAATGCGCGGCGTCGCTCCAGTCGAAGCCGGGGCCTTCGGTCGCGTCGTTTCCGCGGTATGCTTCGAGCGTCGGACTCGGCGGGATTTCGAATTTCCGGATTAGCCGGGTTTCCCGCGCCTGTTCCGGGTTCCGGGGAGCCATCGCGCCTACGGTTTCCGCCGGCCCCTGGTTTTCCGCGGCGGCGTTCTCTTCCGCGGGAGTCAACTCATCCTCGAAGGTTTCTTCGGTTACAATCATCGTGAGTTCATCGTCAAGATTGTCGATGAACTCGCTGAGCTGCTTCTCGTCTTCCGTCGCGGCCTTAAGCTCGGACTCCTGCATATAAAGCGACGCGATCCAGCCGCCGCCGAAAAGGAGGACGATCAGCGGAATCTGCCACCAGAAATGATTCCTGCGTTTCGAAACTTTCGAAGGCAGATTGACGACCGGCTCTGTATTGTTTGTTTCCATCGGTTTGCAAACAAAGGGACAAGGTAATCGTATCAAGTCTACATAATGATGCCCGATTCTTCAAATTTCGAGCCATCTTAAACTAATGTCTAAACCCTAACGGGTTTGTGGTCGAAGTTTGTACCCTCGGGCGCAAGTTTCGTTTGACTATTCTTTCAATCCAGATTTTCACGGTAATGATTATGAGCGCCTCGAACTTTCGAAATATCGTTTTCGCCCTGCTGATTTCGATTCTGGTTCCCGCCGCGGTGTTCGCGCAGGGAGCGCCGGCGAGAGAGTCGGGTCGTGGGGAGTCCGGTCGTGACGCTGGTCTCGCGGAATACGAGCGGGAGGTCATCGCGGTTTCGCGCGTGGCAAAGCGAAGCTCGGTGATGATCACCGCGGAAGCGAGAATCGCGGCGTCACCCGAAATATTGGCGGGCGGTGAAACCGCAACCACGGAACTGAAACTCAGCGGCGTCGTGATCCCGGGCGGCGCAAACCAGGATCAGAACATCAGCTTCATCGTCACTGTCGGAAGCGAACTCGCGTCCTGCGAGAATATCCGCGTGAAGGTCCCGGACGGACGGGCGTTCCGCGCGGAAACCGTCGGCGTCGATCCGGCGACGGACCTCATCGTGCTGAAGGTCGCGGGCATCGACCTCGCGGAGGTCGAGTGGGGCAGTTCCGACGCGCTCGAGGTCGGTAGTTTCCTGCTGGTATGCGGCAATCCATTCGGTTTCGAGGGAACGATTTCCACGGGGTCTGTCACAGCGCTCAGAAGGCCGGTCGTCTGCGGAAGCACGCCGCTGAACGCGATCCAGACGGACGCGACGATCAATCCCGGAGATACGGGCGCTCCGGTGCTTAACCGTCTCGGACAGCTTGTCGGCATCGTCGCGAGCAGCTTCAGGCGCGCGCCGACTCCGGAGGAGCTTCAGGACCTTCTGATGGAGATGAGCGCGCCCGCGGAAAGCAGTCGCGCGGCGGTGTCGCAGAGCGAGGAGCGCCTTCGCGAGATGATCGACGATATGAACCAGGCCGCTGGAAATCAGGGCGGGGAGGCGAATTCGGACGCGGGGTCCGAGGAAACTCCTTCGCTCGAAGGCGCGCTCAGGGACTTCCTCCGGAACTTTACGAACGGCGTCGAGCAGGCCGCTCGGGAGCAGATGCGCCGGCAGGAAGCCGTTCGGCAGAGCTTCGTTGGCGCCCACGGGATCAATTTCTTTCTGCCTTCCGCGGTGCTTCAGAGAATTTCGAGCGACATCATCTCTCACGGCGAGGTCAAACGCGGCGTTCTCGGCGCGGAAATCGTCTCTGCGGAAATCGAGCGGGATAACTGGTCGGAATCCGTGCTGAAGATCAGGTCCGTAATCGAAGGCAGCGCCGCGCAGCGAAACGGACTCCTCCGCGGCGACGTTCTGCGGGAGGTAAACTATCGCAAGATTTCGCGGTTCGCAGACCTCTACGAAGCGCTTCTCCTTGCGACTCCGGGCACGCGTCTGCGGTTCGTATTGGAACGCGACGGAGAAACGATCACAAAGGAGTTCGAACTCGATTTCTGATCCCGTGGTGTTTATTTAGGACGCGACTCCTTAGATCAGATCGCTGAACCCGGGCTTGCAGCGTCTGAACACGAACGCGCCGACGATGAGGACGCCGACCGAGATCGAACCCGCATGCACGACGTCCATCGGATCGACCTCGAAGGCTTTCAGCAGCGCGCCTCGGTAGAGTGTGGCGATCGACGTCCACGGATTGATCGTGAGGAAAATCCGGTACTCGTCGGGGACTTTGCTCTCAGGATAGAATATCGGCGTCACGAACATCCAGATCATCAGGAAAAGGTGGGTGAGCTGGATCACGTCGCGCCAGTACACCGCGACCGCCGCGACGAGGAGAGACACGCCGCAGCCGAGAATGAACTGGATCAGCAGCGCGGGTATCACGTACAGAAACGCGATCGTCGGCGCGCCCTCCTGGATCAGCACCGCGACGAAGAGAATCAGGACGCCCAGAACCGCCTGGAAAAGACAACTGAGGTTGATCTTCAGCGGCAGAACCTCCGCGGGGAAGATGACGTTTTTAACGAGGCTAGACTGCTCGCTGATTACGTTCAGGCTGCGCTGGATCGCTTCCTGGAAAGCGAACCACGGTATCATCCCCGCGAACATGAAAAGCGCGAAACTCGAATCCGACGGCCCGCCCTCGCTTCTGCGGAGGCCGACGTCGAGAACCTCCGCGAAAATGTACCAGTAGAGCAGGAGGATGATTATCGGGTACACGACCGCCCAGAACACTCCCGCGGCGCTTCCGACGAACTTGCCGCGGAAATCGACGATGGCGAGATGCCACAGCAGTTTTCTGTGATGCCTCGTTGCGTATAAGAATCGGAACACGAAAAATCCCTCAGCCCGATCGATCCAATCGGCGAACTCTTTTAAAGCAATAATTCGCGAGTAGCAACACCGGGCGCCGCGGAACACGACAATTATTTATCGTGAAACGATTTTGCCCGGATTCCGCGAGAAAGTCAGGGGTTATTACGAATGTGTACGGCGAATCATTTCGAACACAAACTTATCCGCCAGCTCTTGAAAAAGGGCAGCATAGTCATTACAACCATTATAAATTGCTATATATCAGATAATAGTATTTTATATTGCTATTTATTACATAGTCATTTTATAGTCTCTTTTATAGACGATAAAATAAATTCAATCAGGATTATACGGAGTGCTCAATGTAGCGTAACGATTCGGTGAACGATGTGTATGCATTCGGCGAACCATGTGGCAAGGATGTCTCGTCTCGACATACTATACATTTCAGTCGCCGTTTATGACGGGTGGCACGGGCATCTTGCCCGTGAGTATTATTTCCCACGGACGAGACGTCCGTGCCGCGCGTTTGCGCTACACGTCCTATCCTATCCTATCCTATCCTATCCTATCCTTTCCTATCCTTTCCTTTCCTTTCGTTCTCAGCCTTATTTCCTTCCCGCTTGTTGCGAGAAAGGATCGAGGGCGCCCTCGGTGGACCCGAAGTCATCGCGTCGCCGGAGAAACTCGACGGCGATTTGACAACTCCGGGTGGTTCGAAATCGTTACCCGCATAAACAGAACCAGCCTACGTTAGTTTAGTCCGTACCTGCTTATGCGCGATTTCGAACCTCCAATCTCTGCCCCTTCTTCCTGCAGGAATACTTGTTGAGGCTAACATACTGCGCACTTGTTTAAATTTTTTGCCGTGGAACGTCCTTGCCACACCTGTATGGGCGCACTGCGTGGCCCGAATGCGCAGACGAGGATTTTTACTTTCCGAGTTTCGTCGAGACGCCTGTCGTGGCGAGCATTATCATCGAATACAGGCCGAGGTACGCCGTCAGGAAATTGTCGTTCGTGAACGAAAGCGAAAATCCGGTTTCGCGAACTACTCCCGGCATCACTTCCGCCGCGTCTGCCTGGCCTGTATTGTTCGTCCGGAGCGTAAACTTGTAAGGCGGATCGAATCTAAGCGGCCTGAATTTCCCGGCAGTATGTGCTTCGATCGCTCTCCCGACCGCATCCGCAAGCAGATTGTTGACGAGCTTCGGGTGCAGAGTCGTCGCTGTATAGCGGCCCTGGCTGATCTTCGTCTGGACGAACTCGATCTCGCCGAAGAACTCGCGGATTTCCGACTTGAGGCTTTGATCGCCCGAAATGAGCGCCACCGGGGTTCCGTATGCGCCCGCGATGAGCCCGGTGATCGCGCTTTCGCCAACGAGCCGATCGTTCAGACGAATCTCGTTGCAGACTACGCCGTACATCGTGTGGTCGAGCGCGGCTGAGCGGGTTCCGTTCATCGGGTGGTAGCCGAGGAGGAAGCAGACGTCGAACTTCTCTTGCAGTCCTTCTCCCATGCAGAGGCTCTTGACGTTGCCGCTGACGAGTCGGACCCGTTCGTCGAGGTCTTCGATCATGATGTTCTGCATCATTCCGTGGCTGTCGTTGATCAGTACCTCCTTCGCGCCGAGTTCGAACGCTTTTACCGCGGCGGTGTTCACGTGATCGGTCATGAACTTGCGCGCGCGGTGGTAGTCGATTCCTCCCGGGCTTATCTGGTCGATGTTATTGACTCCGGGCATGCCTTCGATGTCGGACGAGATGTAAACGCGCATTGTCGCTCCACGGTCGGATTTTGGTGTTGATCTAAAGAAGTTCGATTTTAATTCCCGGGATTCAGTTATCAATAAGGACCAGATTTGAACTTGCGTAGTGCTTTCACCGCTGCGTCAGAAAAAATGTTAGTATTCTAGTGACATCCGCGCTTTGAAAGTCGATACAGGATTCGACTGCGGACAATTATCTATCGATGATGCAAGGCCTTAACATGGATGCCGATTACGGTCAGTTGCAGGCGCTGAAACTCGACAGGACGCTGTTCGTCCGCGTGATCGGCTTCGGGCATACGAATCTGGCGCCGACTTTCGGGGGACTTCTGCGGTCTGAGTACGGCTGCGGAGTGCGGAGGTTCGTTATCGATCTCGGTAGGTGCACGGGCCTGCTTTCCGCGTTTATGGGTGAGATGGCGCTGCTGATGTCCGGCGAGCTTGGGTCCGGAGCCACGATCGAAGCGGTGAACGTGAGTAAAAAAGTGTACGCACAACTGAACCTTCTCGGGCTGACGCATTTCATGTCGATTTCCGAGATGGTGCTTCCGGAGTTCGAGGGAAGCTGGGTGGAAGTCAGGCAGAGGGAGCTTTCAAGGCGAGAGTTCGCGCTTGAAACCCTAGACTCCCACAAGGCGCTTGCGAAACTGAGTCCGGAAAACGCGAAGGTCTTCAGGCTTTTCATAGAGCAGATCGAGGAGGAGCTTAAGTGACGGCTCGTCCGGCGCCCAAAATCTGCTTGACAAGGACGCCGCGGAATGATTAGTTAATATTCCCCACTTGTAAGAACTTGTAAGACCCCTTAATAAAGACCCCTTACCCCTAATCCCTGGGGAGAGCTGTATTATGAGAATTCATTCAATTTTGGTGCTTGTGCTGTCACTCGGTCTGCTAACACTTGCGCCGGCAGCGTCTTTCGCTCAAGGTCAGGACCAGCTCAGCCAGAGCGCTCAGTTGTTCCAGGAAGGCGTTCGCGCGTATGAGCAGGGCGCGTTCGAGGAAGCGGAACGGAAGTTTCGGGAGGCGCTCAACGCGAATCCTTCCAACAGCGACATCGCGCTGATGCGCGAGATGGCTGGCTGGGAACTCATATTCCGCATGCACCGCGGAATCGACGGCGAAAACTTCCGCAGGATCGCGGAATATCTCGTCGCAAGGCAGCGCGACATCGGCACTCCCGAGCGCGCGACTCCCGCGCAGATCAAGGAGTGGGTGCGTCAGGCGGTGATTGATTCGAATTTCGAGCTGCGGTTCCGCGCCAAGCTGAACCTCAGCAACCAGGCCGGAGACCTCGCGGTGCCGTTTCTGCAGGAGTATCTCGAAAGCGATTCGCAGGAGCGAAACGTAAACGCCATCGAGGTCGCTGTGTTCCTGAGCGGTCAGGCGACGCTTCCGCTGCTAGAGATGCTCGACTCCGACAACGAACAACTCCGCAAGAACGTCGCGATCTGCCTCGGAAGGCTCGGCGACGAGCGCGCGACCGCCGACCTCAAATACCTCGTCGAGACGGACGAAAGCGCGGAAGTCCGCGAGGCGTCGAGGCGTTCGCTAACGATGATCACGGGCGGAAACGCGTGGGAGCGCACGCCGTCGAGGGAACTCTTCGTCGCGCGGGGCGAGCAGTTTTTCGTCAACAACGCCTCTATGATCCAGAACTGGCAGAGCAGGTGGCTCGTGTGGCGCTGGAATCGCAACGTGGATGATCTTAACGACGCGGGAAGCCTTCAGAAACGCCAGGTTCGTTATTTCCAGTATAACGAATCTCTCGCGGAGGAAAGCGCTTACAACGCGGTCCGCGCCGATCCGACCTACGGTCCGGCGTGGTCGCTTCTGATCGACGTCCACCTTCAGCAGTATATGGAGGCCGAGTCGCACCTCGCAATGCCAGGCGAGGGAGGCGACGAGGACGAGAAGGCCACCATAATGAAGGAGGTACAGAACAAGCTCCTCCTGGGCGGTCCCGCGGGCGAGTTCGCGTTCTATTCCGCGCTCGGTCGCGCGCTTAGGTTCAACAAGAGCTACGTCGCGATCAAGGCGCTAGATATTCTGAGTCGCATCGGAACTCCCGACGCGCTGCCTGGGCCGAACGATCAGTTCCCGACGGGAAGACCTTCCGACGCGATCATACAGGCGCTCTCGAACGACGATCGCAGGGTCAAGTACGCCGCGGCGACGGCCCTTCTGAAAATCTCCCCGCTCGATCTTTTCAACTTCGCGCCGACCGCTATGACGGAACTTGCCCACGCGCTTTCCGAAGGCGGCGAGCACGCGGTGCTGGTGATCAGCGACGATCTCGCGCTAAAGAACCAGCTCATCCCGATTTTCGAGACTCACAACTTCATCTACTACTTCGCGTCGGACGTTGACGAAGGTCTGCTACGGGCGAAGGGATTCCCGAACGAGGACCTTCTCGTCGTGGATTACAAGGTCCTGTCGTCGCCCGTTCGTCAGCAGGCCATGGAAGATCAGCGGTTCGTGCCCGTTATGGGCGGTCCGGTGCAGTCCGAAGTGATGTACGACGCCCTCCAGCGCGACTATCGCACGAACAACATCCCGATCATCGTGATGGCCGCGGCGGCGGACCTCGAAGCGGCTAAGAGATCGTTCCAGGGCAAGCGGAACATCAAGGAATTCATCGCTCCGGACGACGCGTCGAGATTCGACGAAGCGATCGTCGTCGGCGCGATGACCCAGGCGTGGAACGATGCGCCGCAGCGCGGACCGATCCGCGGAACCGACTGGGCAATCCGCGCCGCGGAGACCCTCGAGGACCTCGCGCCGAGCAGCCCTCACTGGCAGAACCGCGCGGTCGTCATCCAGAGTCTCGTGTCGAACGCCGCCGCGGCTGCGGAGGGCGCGAGAAGCGACGACGTCGTATCCGCGAGCATGCGCGCCCTCAAGGCGATCATCCGGAAGGTAGACGACCTGGCGATGGTGCGCGACAGGGTTCTTCCCGCGCTTCACGTCGTCGTCTCGGGCGCGGGCCCTGACGACGAAGGCGGGAGCAAGGCTTCCGAGATCGCGCGCGGCGCCGTCGCGGACGCCATCGGCGAAATCTGGCGCGTATACGGTCGCGAGCTTTATCGCTCCGACACCTACGAGGCGCTCATCAAGAACCTGAAGACGATGAACGACCACGAAAGCCGGATGAACGTTTCACTCGCGCTCGGCAGGATGGAACTCCGTCCCGACGAGACCCTCGCGATCTACTCACAGGTCCGCACCTGGGGCGAGAGTCCCTGGAGCAAAGGAACCGAGTAGAGTTCTGAGGCCGTGGATCTCGCATTTGAGGAGGCACGCGGTTTCAAGGAGCACGGTGCTCGCTACAAGTAATCCGAGGTCGTGGAGTCTCGACGTGCGCGAGCCGGCTAGTCCAGTCTTCGTCCGTATGAATTCTTCGCTGGTCAGGATGTCGGTGTGCGCGAGTCCTTCCGCGAAAAGCCGGTCCGACTTCATTTTCGAGTCGATTTCCAAAGTGCAGGCGTTCGCCGCTTTTTGAACGCGGCGTTTCGTTCCATCGTCCGCGGTCCCTAAGCGGATTCTTTCCGCGATGTCCCTCAAATCCCACGCGAGTTTCGACGCTTTCTCTCTCAGGTGCTCGTCGCGCTGAAGTTTCGACGACGCGAATTTCCGGAGCGCATCGCTCGCTCGCCCTGACTCCGCCTTCTGCTGCCTTGCGAGTTCAGCGAAGTTTACTTTCCGGACCGGCGGTTCGCTTTCGAGGAACTTCGCAAGTTCCAGCCTTCGGACTTCGTCGAGGGTCAATCCGCTGACCCTCGAATCGAATACTTCCGCTTCGAGTTCGGCTATCTGCTCGAGGAGTCTTTGTTTCGAAGCCATAAGGTTTGCGAAGGTGTTCACGTTTTTGCCCGTGACGCTTACGGCTTCGAGTACGGGATTGTCGCTACGGGTCTTCCAGGTTTCGTTTCCGTGGCCCGCGGCATGGAAACTATTGCCGGAGAATGAAAAGTCGAGACCGGTAATCGCGATGCGGGACGCGCCGAGATAATTCGCGACGACTACGCACATGTTCCCCGCGGTGAAAAGGTTGTGAAGCACCGCCCGTGAGATTCCGGCGATTTCGTCGATTTTTTTCGAGAACTCGTTTCCGTGGGACGCGACGAACTTCGGCCCGCGAAACACGTCGAAGAATCCAGGGTTCGACGAGTCCATCAAAACGACGGGCGTTTCGTCAAGCTCCCGCAAATTTTCGAAGCGCGCGATCTTGTCCGGAACAATGTCGAGGCTGCAGATGAGGTCCGGAACGATCCCCGCGTCAAGCAAAGGTTTCACCGCGGAGTCCGCGCAGACGATGTACGCGCGGTCCCCATGCTCCGATAACGCGGCGAGGTCGTGATCGAGCGACGGTCCCGCTCCGATGGCGACCGCCGCCTTTCCCGCGATCGCACCCCGAAGCGCTGAAACGAATGGTAGCGAAATCGCCCGGAGCGCGTTTTCGATCTGATTCCTGCGCATACGCCTTATGAAACGCCCTCCCGGCGGCGCGGCCCGCCGGACCCGCTCGATCGCGCGGGAGATAGTTTTGCGGATTTCGTTCTCGCGAGTTCCGATGATCCTTGCAGTGCCCGGATGAACGACCACGCGTACGCTGGAGCGGGAGATCGACTGAAATACATTCGTCAGACCGTCCTCGAGCGACCTATCGCCGGAATCGAGCAGGAGGTGAAGCCGCTCATCCGACAGCGCTCCTCGGAGGTCCAGGCGCTCGAACGCGCCGCGAAGGATCGCGATCAGCGGCTCGATTACGATCAGCGACGCGTCCTTTCTCATTCTCGCGAGCAGCTCGCGCACCGGATGGAACGCGCCGCATCCGATGAGGATGAACATCCGGACGGACTCGCCAAAGATGGAATCCACGAACCGCGTCGCTTCTTTTTCCGGGCTGAACCTGCTGACTACCTGGACGAGCTTTCCGTCAGATTCTCTGTACGCCGCAGTCAGCGATCCGGAATTCGTGGTCTGGAACTCGAAAGCGTAACCGTCGGCGGAGTCGAGCGAATCCGTGAAGTCGATTCCACGAGCCGACAAAGCCGCGAGATTTTGTGACAAAAGTCTGTTCATATTCATTGCCTGTAGCGCGCTCACCACGTATTCTGGATTCGGCGGCCAACCCTATTTACGGAGCAAACCCGTGGAAAAGAAACTACAGCCTGTATTCGACAAAGTACAGCGGAAGAACGAAGGTGAACCCGAATTTCTCCAGGCGGTTTCTGAACTGTTCCACTCGCTCGGAAAAGTGTACCGAAAGAACGAAGAGCTTTTTCGGGATAACGTCCTCGAACGAATTCTGGAACCGGAGCGGGTGCTGATGTTCCGCGTGCCCTGGATGGACGACAGTGGCAAAGTCCAGGTCAACCGCGGATTCCGGGTCGAACACAGCAGCGCCCTCGGACCGTACAAGGGAGGACTTAGGTTCCATCCGTCCGTGAATCTTTCGATGATGAAGTTTCTCGCTTTCGAACAAACGTTCAAGAACGCCCTCACCGCCCTCCCACTCGGCGGCGGCAAGGGCGGCAGCGATTTCGATCCGAAAGGGAAAAGCGACGCGGAGGTCATGCGGTTCTGCCAGAGTTTCATGAACGAGCTTTTCCGGCATATAGGCGACCAGACCGACGTCCCCGCGGGAGACATCGGCGTTGGCGTCCGCGAGATTGGGTTTCTCTTCGGACAGTACAAGAAGATCGCGAACAGGTTCGCGGGCGCGCTCACGGGCAAGGGACTGCTCTACGGAGGATCGGAACTACGCCTGGAAGCGACCGGCTACGGACTCATCTACTTCGCAGCGTACATGCTCGCGCGGAAGGGAAAGAGCTTCGAAGGCAAACGGGTATCGATTTCAGGGTCCGGGAACGTCGCGCAGTTCGCCTGCGAGAAAGCCGCCGCGCTAGGCGCGCGCGTGGTCGCGCTTTCCGACTCCGGCGGGCACATCGAGGACGACGAAGGGATCGATCTGGCAAAACTCGAGTTCGTCAAGCACCTCAAGAACGAGAAGCGCGGCAGGATTTTCGAATACGTCGAACGGTTCAAGGGATCGAGGTACATCGCTGGAAACGAAATCTGGAAGATCCCCGTGGACGTCGCAATGCCCTGCGCGACTCAGAACGAACTCGACGACCTGGACGCCGCGGCGCTACTCGAAAACGGATGCATCTGTATCGCGGAAGGCGCCAATATGCCGTCGACTCCTGCGGCGATTTCGAAGTTCCTCGACGCGGGGATTCTGTTCGCGCCCGCGAAAGCCGCCAACGCCGGCGGCGTCGCCGTAAGCGGTCTCGAGATGTCACAGAATGCGATGCGCGCCTCCTGGACGAGGCACGAGGTCGACGCAAGGTTAAGGGCGATAATGAACAGAATCCACCAGACCTGCATCGAGACCGCGGAACAATTCGGAGTCCCCGGCAACTATCAGGCGGGCGCGAACATCGCCTCATTCAGAATGGTGGCGACAGCGATGCTCCAACAAGGCGTGGTCTAAAACGAGAACGTTCGGTGATCCACGTCAGATCGGAACGTCCCCGGCACTTTCATGGCTGTCCGAGAACTAATTCAACGCAAAAAGGTGACTTCCGAAGAAGTAGGTAAGTGCCGGGGACGTGTTTCACCGAACCAACACTCTAAAACTAACTGTGATAATA
>JANLHZ010000267.1 GCA_024653775.1 Planctomycetota bacterium
GGTAGGCAGTAAGAGGAAGCTGCCAAGTAGGCGTAACTGATTGCGGGGGAGGTACTTATATCAAGTTCCTCTATTTCAAATTTTAGAACATCAGGCGCACCGGTCGAACCTTGTAGTTCCAGGCGCGACTTATGAATCTTTTTCGCTGGCTTTCACTTCTATTCTTTCGCCCGCTATTTTCGTATCCATTCCCGCTTATCGCGAGAAAGGATCGAGGGTACCCTCGGTGGACCCGAAGTCATCGCGTCGCCGGAGAAACTCGACGGCGATTTGACGGCTCCGGGTGGTTCGAGATCGTTACTCGCAAACGCAGCGCCGACATTCGTTAAACGCCCTTCGGACTTATCTGTTTTTGCGCGATCTCGAACCTCCAATCCCTGCTTCTTCTTGTTGCAACAATACTTTGTTGAAGCACTATACTACCGCGCATTTTTTCACGGATTTTTTTTCGCGCCCGATTTCGCCGCCGGGACCGCGGACGTCCTCGTCCGCAAAGTCTTTCAAACGAGACGTTTGAAAGATAAGCAAAACTGGCGTTTCGCAATCCAGAGAACCACTTACGCGGTTCACTCCAAATTTTGCACTACCGTACTTTGCGGCTTAGCGCGAAAGAGTTATTGGACAGGATCGACAGGATGAACAAGATTTAGATTCCAATCCTGTCAATCTTGTAAATCCTGTCTATTTCCCTTTGAGGCTGTGCCGCTCAGGCGGCTGAAAAGTCAGTCAACTTGAGTACCTTATTAATTTTAGCCTCCTTAGATTCGTCCGCGCCTTTTATAGTCGCGAAAAAGCGCGGGTCCGCCTGTAGCGGGCTTCATCGCGAGTTTCCATGCCTTCACGGCGGGATGACGTTCGCGGACTCTGCTTGTCAGCGCGTCGATCATTCGCGGAGACGATCCGAGCTGAAAAATGCTCCCGCCGAGCACGACGATTTTTTCATCGTCGTCCGCGAACAGCTTCGAAAGTATTATCGACGCGCGATCGCCGGCGTCGAAACCCGCGTGCTCGAGGATTTCAATTGCGACCGCGTCGCCCTTGTTCGCGCAGTCGAACACGAGCGGCGCGAGACTCAGCGGCTCGCCCTCGCGATCAAAAAAACCGAACTCGATAATGTCCTCGAATTCACGCAGCGCGAGCCGCGCGCAGATTTCATCCGCGAGGATCGTGGTCGGCCCGCGGCCGTCGAGGAACCTCGCCGCCGCGCTCGCAGCCGCGATCGTAAGGTCTTCGCCGCAGCCGAAGTCACCCATCCATGAGCCGAGTCCGCCGATTTTCTCGATCCTGCCCGCGGTGTTCTGCCCGATGCAGTTCGTGCCCGTTCCCGCGATGCACGCGACTCCAACGCCGTCCGCCCGCGCGGCGTAAAGCGCGAGCAGGGTATCGTTCACGACGAGCATCGCGCCTCCGGGATGAATGTCGCTAAGAAATCCATGCACGGTTTCGAAGTCTTTCTCGCGATCCGCGCCCGCGAGGCCGTAGACCACCGCCGCAACGTCGTTCCCGCGGACTTCGAGTTCCGAGAGCGCCCGCTCGAGGCCACGCTCGATATGATTCCGCGCCGCTGCAACTCCGATGGTCTGGAAGTTCGACCCAGGCGTTTCGAAGTCGATCTCCTTCCCACGCGCGGCGCAGAAAAATTTCGTGCCGGTGCCTCCGCCGTCGATGGTGATGATAATCTCGTCCACTCGCTTACCCCTTCGCCTTCTTGACGATTTCGATGAAACTCGGGTGGTCGAAAAGCTGCCTGAAGAACCAGTTCGCGTCGAGAGTCGCACAGAGCTTGCGATCGACCTCGTAGAGCTTCTTCAGCGCATCGATGGATTCTGACTGCCGACCGATCATCGTCGCGCTCGCCGCCTGAAGGAGGTACATCCGCGGCTCCTGCGGATACTTGGCGAGCAGCTCCTTCGCGAGGTGCCACGCGTCCTCGAAGTCGTCCTGATCGAGGAACCGCAGGCACATTTTGATGTCCTTCTCCATATCGAGCATTTCGTGGACGGTGATCGCCTCGTCGATCCGAGGCTGCGGGATTTTGAACTGACAGAGCGTCTTGTATTTCTCCTCGAGCGCGTCGATGTTCCGCGGGTCCTTCGCGAGAATCGCGTCCGCTGCGAGCAGTGCGCCTGCGAGATCCTTGTTCTGACGGAGGCACCGCGATTTCAGCAGAAGGACGTCCGTCCGGACCTCGTCAGTATCGAGCGAAAGCGCCTCGTCGACCAGCCGCGCGCATTCGACGAAGTCGCCGTCGCGATACGAAAGACACGCGCCGAGGTAGATCGCGCGCTGCTGGAGGTGCGGCGCGTCGATGGAGTAGTGCATATCGAACCTGAACAGCACGTCCTGCGCGCGCTGGAGATCGCGTTTCTTGAAAATGAAAAGCTCCGCGCGCAGCAGGAAAAGTTCGAGCAGGCACTGCACCGGACACTTCGCGTGGTAGGACGCGATCGTCTCTTCGGTCTTCTGGTCCGCCGCCGCCGAGTCGCCGGAACGAACGAGAATCTCGCAGTAGAACGTCACGTACCTGAACTCCGGACTTATAGAAATCGCCTCCTCGATCTTCTCACGCGCCGCGAAGATTCGGTCGAGTTTGTAAAGCAGTCTAGAAACCTGGAACAGCAGCTCCGGGTCCGAGGGGGACTTTTCGAGCAGCATCAGCGCGCTGTCGAGCGCCCAGTGATACTCGCCAAGCTGCTCATAAACCCGCGCGAGGGACGAACGCACGTCGAGCAGGTCCGGATTCAGCGAAAGAATATGACGGAGGCAGTGACGGAGCGTCGCCGGATCTTCGCCGCGGTACTCTAACAGCATCGCCTTCGAATACCACGGATGGATGAAGTTCGGGAAGCTCGCGATAGCCCTGTCGAAATACTTCACGGCTTTTTTGTAGTCGCGTTTCTGCTGGTGATACCTCCCGAGTCCGTACCACCCGAACGCGGCGTTCTCTTTCTCGAAGCCGAGACTCTTTTTCAGATGTTCGCGGGCGCGAGCGAGGTCCGAAAGTTCGAGGAACAGAAATCCGAGCAGCAGATGCGTGTCCGCGTCGCGGGGCATCAGCTTGCTGGCCCGTAGAAAGCCGTCGCGATACTTTTCGAGGATGGTGCTATCGTCGGTTCCGCGGCGAAGACACTCCGGAAAATCGAATATGTCCGGATCCCTTCGAAGTATGCGACGCAGCAGGCTGATCGTCCCCGCGAAGTCGCCTTCGTCCGCGAGCGCGATAGCGTACTGAAGCTCCGCGTCCTTGCGAAGCTGGCGAATTTCCCTCGTCATCTGCGAGTAGTTCAGCGCCATCGCAAGTTCGTCTATCGCCTCCGGATATCGCGCGGAACCGAGGTATATCTTGGCGCGAAGGACGTACGCGTCGATAAGCGTCTCGTCGAGCGAAATCGCCTCTCCATACGCCGAAAGCGCATGCTCGTCCCTCCCGAGTTCGTGAAGCGCCTTTCCCTTCAGCAGCATTATGGTGCTGAGTTCCATCGGCGCGTCCCTTGCGTAAAGTTCCGCCGAGGTGAACGCCTTCAGCGCCTTCATGAATTCGCCTGTGAGAAGCTGAGCTTTCCCAAGCAGCACGTATCCGCCGGTCCAGTCGGATTTTATCTTGTGCGCCCGTTCGAGAAAGCTGATGCAGTTCTGCGGCCTTCCCTCGAAAAACGCAAGCTCCGCCGCGGCTTCGAGCGCGGGCACGTTCGCGGGATCGAGCTTGAGCGCCGCTTCGAGCATATACGCGCAAGGCTCGATCATATCGAGCTTCATATAGACTTTCGCGCGGAGAACGTAGAACCGAAGCCGCTGGTCGTGGGACTCTTCGCCGTAGCTTCCTCCCGCCTGATCGAGGGCCGTCAGGGCTTCCGGGTATCGCTCCATATTGTAGAGCGTCCACGCCTTCTCGATCAGCAGCGCCGTCGAGCCGGGCTGGAATTCGAGCGCGACGTTGAACGAGTACAGCGCGTTCGAATACCGCATCATCGAAAGATAGATCGTCCCGCGGAGCTGGTAAAGTTCCGCGTTGCCTCCGAGTCTGGCGATCGCTTCCTTCAGATGGCACAGCGCCTCCTCCGGTCTCGAAAGATGCGAAAGAATCCTCGCGAGTTCGATATCGAGCTCCGGACTCTCGTACCCTCCCGCGTGCGCGCATTTGAAATGATAGAGCGCTTCCTGGTATCGCTTCTGATCCCTGAGTTCCAGCCCCTCGTAATAATGATCCGACGGTGTTGAAGGCTCCATCTTCACTTTCGTTCACCTGCGTTAATGTCCCGCGCCAATGCTAAAGATTATTTTCCGGGATTACAATGACCAGCAGTTGTTCACGATTTGGATAAGGAGAGCTTATTTCTTCGGCTTCGCTGGAGATATTGCAGATCAAATCGGATACTGCGAGATAGCGGAACCATTGTGAGAAAATGATTTTCTCCGGCGCGAACGGAACGATAAATGAACCTCACAAAGTTGTTACGGGCATTCTGGCGGGAAAGCCCACAGGAAATATTCAGAAAATTGACCCGGCGCGAAGCGCGCTTTCTGCCGTCGGAAGTCGAATGCGTTTTTGTTCTGTCGACTGGCCGGGTCGGAACGGAAACTATCGCCGCGCTGCTTGGTCTCGCGAAAGAACTCGAAGCCGTTCACGAGCCGCTGCCGCAGTTGTACAGCCTCTCGACGATCTGCTACAAACATTTCGAGGAGGGCGGGACCGATCCGACGGCAGGTGAAGCGTTTCTCATCGCTCGCGAGGAATCCATTCGACGGGCGAAGCTTGCGAACAAGGCCTACGTCGAAACAAGCCCCCAGGTTACGTTCCTCGCGCGCGCTATAAGTTCCGTTTACCCGCGGTCGAAATTCATTCACCTGCTTCGCTCTCCGGTCGACGTGGTAACGTCCGGAATGCGAAGAGGCTGGTATGATGGAAATCAGTGGGATTCGAGGCGCATAGTTCCACGGACAGGGACGATGTTTCATTCCCGGTGGGATTCGATGTCGCCGTTCGAAAAAAATATTTGGTGCTGGACGGAAACTAATAGATGGATTTCGGAATTCAGAAAAACAATTGCCGCGGAAAGATCGATTATGATTCGATCGGAACCGCTCTTCGACGGCGATAATAATACTATCGATTCGCTGTTCTCTTTTGTCGGAAGCGCGGTTCCGTCGAAAAGGAAATTGAATAAAATATTGGATAAGAAATTGAATTCCCAGACTACGGGAGAGTTTGGTTCACCGGCAGAATGGAGTAGTGAAATGAAAAATAGTTTCGCCGATATTGCAGGCGAGGTGACGCGGGACTTCGGATATGAAGATGTTTTGCAATCCATCGTTCCGGCGCAATAAATTGAGGTTCTGCCCAAACTATTATACGGAGCTATAATGGAATATTCGATCGGACTGGATTTCGGAACTGAAAGCGTCCGCGCCGTAATTGCGTCCACCCTGTCGGGAGAGGTTGCCGGGTCGGAAATATCCGCGTACAAACATGGGGTTATCGAGGACAGGCTCCCGGTAAAAAATAGCATTCGTCTCGCATCCGATTTCGCATTGCAGCATCCGCGGGATTATATCGAATCGATGAAAATCGCGGTTCGCGGGGCTATAAAAAATAGCAATGTGGAAGTCGATAGAATTAAATCTATTGGAATCGATTTCACCGCCTGTACTATTCTCCCGATCGGGAAAGATAGTAATCCGTTATGCGCAGGTTCGAAGTATAAAGACAGACCGCACGCGTACGTCAAATTGTGGAAGCATCACGCGGCCCAGCCCGAGGCCGACGAGATCAACGCGCTCGCGGCGGAGCGGAAAGAGGAGTTCATCCGCTGGTACGGCGGACTGTGTTCGAGCGAATGGATGTTCCCGAAGGCGCTGCAAGTGCTCCGCGAGGACCGAAAATGCTATGACGCGGCCACGGAGTTCATCGAGGGCGGCGACTATATCGTTCGCTGGCTCACGGGTTCGAAATCTCGGAACGCAACCGCGGCGGCGTACAAGGCGTTTTTCGTCGCGGAACTCGGGGGCTATCCCTCCGCGAAGTTCCTGAAAGCGCTCGACCCGAAGTTCGAAAACTTCGCGCGGGAAAAACTGTCCGCAGGCCTCGGCGCAAGCGGCACGCCCGCGGGGACGCTCACGAAGGAAGCCGCGCGCGCGCTCGGACTTTCGCGGGAAACCGTCGTCAGCCACGCGACTATCGACGCGCACGCGGGGGTTCCTGGACTCGGCATCTGCTCCAAAAGCGAAATGGCGATCATAATGGGCACCAGCGGCTGCCACATGATGATGTCGGACTCGCCGGTGCTGTTCGATGGATTCGCCGGACTCGCGAAGGACGGCATCCTCCTCGGCTATCACGGCTACGAAAGCGGGCAGTCGGGGATGGGGGACGTTCTCGATTTCGTGGCGGAAAAATATAGGGGCGAGGGACGAGGGGCGAGGGACGAGTCGGACGCACACGGAGCGCTTTCCACCGCGGTGCGCGACTACCTTCCAGGCCAGAGCGGATGCGTGGCGCTCGACTGGCACAGCGGATGCCGGAGCGTTCTGATGAACGCCAGCCTCACTGGAGCAGTCGTCGGACTGACGCTGAAGACGAGCCTCGCGGACCTCTATCACGCGCATATGGAAGCGATCGCGTTCGGGACGCGCGCCATTGTCCGCAGCTACGTGAACGCCGGGATTCCGGTGAAGAAGATTTTCGCCTGCGGCGGGCTGCCCGAGAAGAATCCGGTGCTGATGCAGATTTTCGCGGACGTGCTCGGCACTCCGATCTACGTGAGTTCCGCCGCGAACCTCTGCGCCCTCGGTGCGGCGATGTTCGGAGCCGCCGCGTATAGAGTCAGTGAGCAGGGAGAAGGGAGCAGAGAGCAGGAAATTCTGTACCGCACGATCAGAAGGATGGCTCCGAAGATCGACCGCACGATCCGCCCGAACAAAAAAAATGCGAAGGTATACGACGAACTCTACGAAATCTATCTCCGCCTCCACGATCATTTCGGGCGAGGCGACGACACGATGAAACGCCTGAACAAATTTCGTAACTGTTAATGGGGTAGTTCGCGTTCGTAGTGGCGCCGTAAGGCGTTTCTTCGATCCACCACTATCTGAAAATATGCTCTCACGAGCACACTACGAACAGATTCCCGCTATAGACTGCGATCTACCCCGTGAACAGTTGCCAAATTTCGAAGCGATTCGGGCATAGCAAAGCGAGAAAATTAATTCCAGAGTTTACTCAAGGTCGCTATGAAAGTATGACGATATATCTGAAATCGAAGTCTGTGTGAAAAATTGGTCTGACCGAGGGAAAGATGCCTGAGAGGTTTGGAGCTATTGTCGGAACGCTGAGCTTTCTCGTAGTGCTCGTTGCCGGACTCGTTCGAAAAGCGGAACTCTCGGATACGCTGCTCAAAGCGCTTCTGTTCCTCCCCATTTTCACGCTGATAGGCTACATCATCGCCCGCATCGGCGCGGTCGTCATCGGCGAGAAGATTCAGGAAGAAGAATCCCCGACGGTTCCCGGATCGGAGGAGAAGCCGGACATGCCGACCACGAGCGGCAACAAGGCTCCGGAGACTTTATAGCAGGGCGTGGCACTTCCGCCATCGTCCGTGATTTCACGGGCAGGATGCCCGTGCCACCAGCGCGGACTGGAACTCGAAGGCATCTGCCGCCTAAGGCCTCGCAAAACAATAAGTCATTCAAAATCGCGCTCAGAGTTGCGTCAGGTTTGCATTGCGCGATTGAGTCAAACCGCAGTCGTAGCTATAGTTCCGTCGAGGATTTGACGATTGAGCGCGATGTGAAAATGGCGTGAATATGAGATGCGAGATGAATGACTTATTGTTTTGCGAGGCCTAAAGGTGTTTCCGCGCGCCATCGATGCACGAATGCAGCCGCGCCAGCATCTTCGAGTCGTCCTGCTGCATCGCAAGCGACGCGGGAATCAACTCGTTCGCGATGATTTCCGCGATCGCGGCGCTACGATTTCGCTTCCAGGTCTCGTGGGCCTCGTCGAGAACCTTGTCGCCGAGGACGTTCACGAGCTTCTGCGACAGCGGCGAAAGCGCCGCCGCGGCGCTCAACACTGCGATGTCCGCGCCGACGCCGCCCGTCAGCACCACGATCGGAATCGCCGCCGCGATCGGCGCGAGCGTCATCCCGGTCGCCTTCACTTGCAGCCACGAAATGTTCTTGTGATCCTTCAGAACGTCCGCGCAGCGCGTGGCGCACCACGTCCGGAACTCCGCGGTCGAGTGCTCGAGCTCAGCCATCCTGTGTCCGAGCCTCCCGCGGAATCCATCCATCCGCTCCGGCGCGAGGTCGAGAGCAAGCAGCTTAGAAAATTCGCCTTCGTCTTCGTCGTGCGTGCCCCCTGAGTTGGCCCTCGTCGCCGCGCGGAACTTGATCGCGAGGCTTTTCACGCGCTCGAGAAATCCCGGATACTCCTTCTCCATCGCGTTCATTTCGAGGTGCATTATCGTCGGGAACTCCTCCTGCACCCGCGGCTTCGTGCTCAGGAACTTGTCGTAGCCGGTCTTGATCGTCTTTCCTACTTTTCCGATGATCTTCGGGAACCACCGCATCACACGATGCGCCTCGCTGACCTTGTCGAGCGCGTCCACGAAACCCTTTTCGAGCATTCCGATGGGGAACACCGAGTTCGTGGCGGTCTTCCCGATCTCGTGAGCCTGCCTCCGCACTTCAGCGACGAAATCCGATCTGCCTTTGAACTCCACGTCGAGCGCGGCCTCGAAATCCGCAAGCTCCTTCGAAAGGGCCTTAAGCGACGCCGACCGCGACTTCAGAAGGATTTCCCTCGCGAGCGCGCCCGAGAAAACGTTCATGTCGAGAGCGGAATCGTCATCGATCCGCGCGGGACGGAACGCATCGAGGTTCGACGACACACCCCGATCGTGCAGCGAATAATACCCGATTATCGCGGGCGAGCCGAAGTTCCGCGTCATGTCGAACACGTGTTTCCTCGCGGTCTCGCGGTCGGTCGCCTCGTTGTATAGCACCGCGTACGAACGGTCGAACGAAATCGCCTCGCTTACGAATTTCCGGACCATCTCGTTCATGTACGTGTGCTTCGTGACCACCGCGAAAATGAGGTCCGCGGTTACGATCAGCGATTCCGCGAGCTTCCGGTTCTCCTGAAACACGCTGTCGAAATCCGGGGTGTCGATCAGCACAAGGTTTTCCGGAATCTTCTCAGACGGATGCAGGAACAGCGCGTTTTCATCGGCGACATCTGAATCCTCGAACCGCACGCTGAAACGCTCGAAAAATGCCCCCCGGCGGGATTCGTCGCGTTTCAGCTCCTCGTACAACCGCGGAGAAACGACTCCCGTGAGCCTTCTCGTGTAGCCTCCCTCCGCGGACGACGGGCTGAAGTTCGTCCCCGTGGTTTTCGAGAACAGCGTCGACTTGCCGGAGTTGTTCGGGCCGATGATCGCGACAACGACGAGCGCGCTATCGCCTCCGAGTCTGATCAGCACGTCCGACGCGATGCGCTTCCTTAGTTTGTACGCCTTCGCCGCGACGCCGGAGGAAAATCGCGCAGCGATCGAACCCCATTCGAGCGTTTCGAGCAGCGCCTTCAGGTCGGAGCCGCCGTCAAAAACCGCCAATGGCTTCGAGATTGTCATTTATCGACCTGTCCGCGTTTTTCGCTGTCCTTGATTTTCTGCCAGAGTTCCGCAACGTCCTCTGCGCTTTTCACTTCCGGAACCTCGAAACCGAGGTCCCTCGCCTCGTCCGTGAAAATGTGCGGATGCCGGCGCACGATCTTTTCATACGCGCCATCGATGACTTTCTCAAGGTTAAACTTGCCTTCGTGCTCGCAAAGATGCGCGAGGAAGATCACGTTCCAGAGAACGTCGCCGAGTTCCTCGCGCATATTCTCGAAATCGCCCTTCTCCGCCGCATCGAGAAGTTCCTGCGCTTCCTCCTTCACGTACTTCGTGAAGGACGCGGTGTTCTGCTTCAGATCCCACGGACAGCCGTTTTCCGGATGCCTTAGCCTGCGAATGATTTCTTCAAGCTTTTCGATCGGATGCGTCATCAAACCGCCGCTTTCGATTCCGTCTGGCCGAGGTGTTCTCCGGAATGCAGATACGCCTCCACGACCTCACCGATGTCTCCGTCCATTCTTACGATTCCCTTCGAAATCCACACGCCGCGATTGCAGAGTTCCCGGCAGAGGTCGACGCTGTGAGACACGAAGAGAACGATTTTGCTTTCGTCGAAAAGCGATTTCATTTTTGCGGACGCGCGCCCGATGAATTCGTGATCTCCCGCCGCGAAGACTTCGTCCACAATCAATATTTCAGGATCGATATTTGTCGCTATAGTGAACGCGAGCCTCGAAACCATTCCCGTGGAATAATATTTGATCGGCGAATCGATAAATTCCCTGAGGCCGGAGAATTCGATTATATTTTCGATCAGCGGTTCCATCTTTTTCCGGCTCTGGCCGAAAAACGCGCCGTTCATAATAATATTTTCTCTGCCGGTAAGTTCCGGATTGAAACCCGTGCCCGTCTCCAGCAGCGGCGTAAGCCTTCCCTCGACTTCGACGCTTCCCTCCGTCGGATGATAAATCCCCGCGATGAGTTTCATCAGAGTAGTTTTGCCGGCTCCGTTCAGTCCGAATATCGCGGCGCGATCACCGACATTGAACTCGAGATTGATGCCTGAAAGGACGTCGAACTTGATAACGTTTTCATTTCGTTTGAACGTCAGAAAATTGATAAGCCATTCCTTGAACCGCAAGCCTTTGTCGCGAAATAGTTGGAATTCAAGTCTGACGTCTTTTATTGAAATTCTGGCCATTTTCAGAGTCTGTAGATTATATCCTTTTGATACTTATAGAATACCGAGATTCCTATACTAAGCAAAAGCACTGCCCCGATCGAAGTCGTGAGCATCGTCGTGGTTCCAGGGAACTTCAGTTCCAGCGGATCGCCCACGCCGAAAAGGGTATCCCGGAACAACGTGAGGTAGTGATGCATTGGATTATAGTATAGTAGTTCCCTGAGCTTGCTTTCCTCTGGAATGCTTTCATAAGTATAGATTATCGGGACTGAAAAGAAACCGGCCTGAAGTATAACGGCGAGTATGTTCTGGAAATCGCGGAAGTAAACGTGAACAACGCTGCAAATAAGAGCGAACCCGAGAGTCGCCGTAAACATTATGAGGCACGCCACGGGCAGAAACAGCATCGGCATTCCGAACGCCGGATGGATCAGAAGGACCAGAACGAAGAACGCCAGGAACGCCAGAATGAAATCGACGAAATTCGCTATAACGAGCGCGAGAGGAAAAATGATCTTCGGCGCAGTAAGTTTTTTAATATATTGTTCGTACGTCACCAGCGCCTTCGAGCCGACCGCGACGGAAGAACTGAAAAATTGATATGGAAGCATTCCCGTAAATACGTAAATGGCAAAGTATTCCATTTTAATCTGCAATACCTGACTGAATACCACTGCCATCACGGTAAGGTTCAGCAGGGGATTTATCAGGTTCCACAAAAACCCGAGGAAACTCCTTCTGTACCTTACTTTCAAATCCGTTGTGACCAGTCCTGATATTACGTGCCTGTAATATATTATTTCTTTGATATTTTTTATGATCGACATTATCAATATTTTCGCATCAGGCCGACTACGACCCCCTGGATTTCGACTTCCTTCGGAAACGTAGGCTTCATCGCGCTGTTCGCGGGCTGAAGCCTGACGCGACCGTTCTCGATATAATATTTTTTCAAAGTAGTCTGGCTGTTGTCAACAAGCGCCACAACTAGATCTCCATTCTGGGCGGAACTTTTTCTTTCGACGAGCACTATGTCGCCTCCCTGAATGTGTTCTTCGATCATGCTGTCGCCGCGGACGCGGAGCGCGAAGTGACTCGACGCGTTGCGTTTTCCGGAAATGAAATCGACGCGCTGCCTTACGATGTTCGCCTCCACCGGAGAGCCAGCGGTCACTGTGCCGATGATCTCGATCCCTGCGTCAGAATCGTCCGCGCTTTCGAACTCGCCATCGCCGAGGTTCTGCGCGACTATCCTGATGCTCCGAGCCTTGCGGGTTCTTTCGATCGCTCCCTTTTTCTCGAGTTCTTTCAGGTGGTTATGCACTGTTTCCTTCGAAACGCCAAGCTTCAGGCCGATTTCCTCCAGGGTTGGTGAAATGCGGTTCTTTTTGATGTATTCGATGATATAATCGAGCACATTCCTTTGTTTGAGCGTCAGCTCCATTTTTAATGCCCCTGGAAGATGTCCCGATACGAAACATAGCCCCGGCGAACACCATCGAACAAGACAATACACTGTGGTCGGGACGAATTTTACGAATTACAAAAATAAATCTAAAATAATTTAGAATATTGTCAGCAGAAATGAGGCCCGGATGAGATCCAATTTCATTGCCATTTCAACTTTTGCAATTCTGATCGTGATGTCGCTGCTGGTGAGTATCAGGGGCGAAAACCCGCGGTCAGCCGAGAAAGTCGCTAACACCGCCGAGGCGCCGGAGCGGGATTCGCGCAAATCGCCGGGGAATGAGGTGTATGAGCAAAAGTGTTTCGCCTGTCACTCTGACAATTATCCAACAAAGACGGCAATGGCGGAAAAATATCTCGCGATTCACAGCCAGATTCAGCTTTCCCAGCAGGAGATGCTCGCGCTGAAAGACTACTACGATTCCGCTCGGGAACTCAGGTACGCAAAGGACGATAACGAATTCATCCCGAATCCGGGCGTCGAACGACTCCAGGACGGCGCCAGGCCGGCGCTTGCTCCCCGGTGGGTGTTCGAGCCGTGGAAGTGGAAGAACGAGCACGCGAATCCACAGGAGGCCATCGACGACATCGACGGAATGAAGAACGCCGGGGTTCCGTGCGGCGCGTACATAATCGACGCGCCTTGGTCGACGGGGCTTATGACGTTCGAATTCTACGGGCCGCGGTTCGGGCAGGAAGGCGAGGAAATCGTCGGCAAGAAACTCATCGAGGACATTCAGAACGCGGGAATGAAGGCGATTCTGTGGATGAGCTGCATCATTAACAACGGCACGGATTCGAATCCGGACTGGCAGATGGAGTCGGAGACGCCGCTTTGGGAGTACGGAAGCGAGCACGGATTTTTCGTCGAGAATCCGCTGTGGCGGCTGACGATCGGACGCGGACTCGATGGGAGTCTGATCAAGTGGTGGCGCGGGGTCGGGAGTCACGTCGATTTCAATAATCCGGAGGCCGCCAGATGGTTCTACGGGCTGATGGACCGCGCGCTCGTCGACCTCGGCGTCGACGGCTTCAAGGTCGACGGCGGCTGGGTTCCGATGACCGATGAATTCTATCATCAGGTGAGCAGCCACGTGATGCGAAGGACTCTCGGGCGCGGCGTGGCGATTTCGAGGCCCAGGGGCGGGAATCTATCGAGTTCGGTCGCGCACTGGACCGGAGACGAGGATTGCGACTGGAACGGAATGCACTTAGCGATGCGAAGGATGATCGCGGCGTGCAAGGACGGCTACAGCACGGTCGGAACCGACACGGGAGGCTACGGAGGTCCGCCGACGGATGAACTACTGATCCGCTGGGCGCAGATGAGCACCTTCTGCGGCATAATGGAACTCGGCGGCGGAGGCGATCACGAGCCGTGGTTTCGAAGCGAGCGGATGACGCGGCTCTACAAGAATCTTGCGGTGCTCAGGATGCAGCTCATTCCGTATCTGCACTCGTACAACCACGTCGCGCATAACACAGGAGTCCCGCTTATGCGCTGGAATGACGCGGGCGACTTCGAGTTTCGTTGCGGCGACTCTTTCTACGTCGCGCCCATCAAGGAAGAGGGAGAGAACCTCGCGAGGAACGTAACGCTGCCGGAGGGTCGATGGATCGACTACTACGATGAGAGCAATGTCTATGAGGGCGGGCAGACGATCACCGTGAAGCATGAGGAGCTGGATACGTTCCCGCTGTTCGTGAAAGAAGGCGCGATCATTCCTATGGACGTGTATGTCGATCCACTGAATCCATCGTTGTCCGCAGGGTTCGAAAATTCGCTCACTCTGAAGTGTTTTCCGCCGGAGATCGGGGATTCGAGTTTCGATTTCTACTGGGGCGAGATCGAAGGAGTTGAAGCGTCGAAGATCGCGATGAAAGTTATCGCAACGCAGGGCGGCAAAGAAATCGCGCTGACTTTCGACGGACGAAGGCTTCCTTATTCGAACGTCGTCGCGCAGATTCACGGCGCGAATGCGCGCGACGTCTCGTTCGACCGAGGCAACGGCTACGAAGCGCTCGATGAGGCATCCGAGCGAGATCTGCTTTCGAGAGGGGCCGCTCCGTGGTACATCAATTCGAGAGAGAACCAGGTGAGCGTCCGAGTTCCCGCGGATGGGCTTAGGTCCATCAGGATTTCGGTCAGGTAGGCGAATTGTGAATGTTCGGTGAAGTTATTTCGTAATTGCAAACTCTTAATCCCTAACTTCATCCGCCGCGTTCCTTCGTGTCGATCAGCGCGAAGTAGATCATCGAAGCGAAAAACGTCAGCCCGAAGAAGGTTCCCCAGCCTATGAGGAGGCATTCGTAAGGGGTGAACGCGAGGCTTTCCGCCTTCCAGAACGCAAGCAGCGCGCCTAAAGCGTAGAACACGCAGCCGAGACGGAGGAAGAGATGGTCGAGCAGTCTCTGTTTCCGCGTTTTCGGGTGGTAGAGGTCTTTCGTTTCCTTCAGTCCGTACTCGTCAAGCTCCGCGCGGTTCAACTCCAGATAAACGTCCGTAGGCGGATCGCCTTCGCCTTCGGACTCTGGATTCCGCGCTGACGGCAAGGTCTTATCCAGGGCTTCGTCCTTTTCTTCCGCTGGCGGTGTCATTTCTTCAGTCCCGCGCTCAGAAGCCTCGAATACTCCTCGTAATCGAGGGACGCGACTTCGAGCTGGCTCAGGTTTCCATCGAACTCCACGCTCGCGCCTTCGATGTCCGTCATTTCGATCTTCCCCGGAAACACGAACAGAGCCTCGGTCATATGGCCCGCGGGAACCTTGAAGCTCCCAGTGTGCGATGAAACGAAAAGTCCTTCGAAGGTGTCGTCCGACGAGTCATCCAGCGCGATATTCTCGACGCTTCTGCCGTCCGCGAGGGTCAGAACGAGCGTCGCTTTGTTCGTGTCGAATTCGAGGGGCGTGAACAGCCCGAAGAAGTCCCGGTGACGGTTCAGAAGAAGCAGGTAGAACACCGTGATCTCCTCGTCCGCGCGATCGATCGCATTCGCGACCGCCCTCGTTGAAAGCTCCTGCGTCTCCGCCTCGCGCAGACTGTCCCGCAGCACGATTTCGAGGTCCGGATTTTCGTTCCAGATAGACCGCCAGAGCTGAATCTTATCTTCCGCGGCATTGGGAGCGCCGTTCGGGCCCGCTTCGTCGCCTTCGCGGTTTCGCCCTGCGAAGTAAACCGTCAAAGCAGCGACGATGCAGGTTCCGGTGTAAAGAAATATCCAGAGTTTGCGCGGCATGTATCGGAAAGAGCGGAGAATTGTGTAATTTCGGTGAATAAAAGTCACGTCCGTGTTTTCACGGTCCAGATGACCGTGCCACGCAGCGATTCGATGGCATCACGTTACATTAATTTTTTCGAAATTCAAATTCCAATGTAGACAACCGGATCGAAGACGGATAGAAGGTGAATCACATTCAAAAGCACTCGACTCGAGTATCGAACCGACAGGGGCAAGTGACGCTGGGGCAGCGTCGTCGATTCGAATAAGTCTCGAAAAAATCCTTCAACATAAAGGCACAACGATGGTATCTCCAATCGCAGGGGCAACCTCCGCCCAGAGTCTCATGACTTCGATCGATCCAGGTAGCAACGCAACCGAACTCGTAGCCAGAAACGCCGACGTCGCGCAGAACCGAAACATAGGCGCGGTCGTCAACACTCCCGTGATCGTCGATCGCGTCGGAGGCGAGCGCGGCAACCTCATCTCGATGCTGTCCTAGCGCGTTCCCCGCGGCGTAAGCCGCTGCGCGACGCGGGTCTGACGTCGCTTCGTATCCGGCGAAAAGGTCTAAATTCGCTCGCCGGCGCGGAGCTTCGTGTCGTCCGAAGTCCTGTAATCGAGAACTTCAAGCAGACCGTCCCCCGTGGTGACAAGGAGGGTCGAATCGCGGGATATGACGACTCCCGGCGAACCGTGGCTCCTCTCCCCCCGCGGATTCGATCTGAGGATCAGCGTCCGCCTTCCCTCGGCGTCGGAAAACGCCCCGGGCCAAGGCGGCGCGACCGCGCGCACGAGGTTGTGAATCCGAAGCGCGCTCCAGGTCCAGTCGATCCTGCCGTCATCGGGCTTGCGACCGCCGAAGTACGTGGCGTCCTCCTCGATCTGCCTCGCGCTTTCGAACGTCCCCGCAAGCAGCCTCGGGACGCTTCGACGGAAAATGTCCCTCGCAAGCGGCAGCATCTTGTTCACGAGGTCGAGCGCGGTATCCTCGAGCGCGATTTCGCAGGTCTCCTGATCCACGATATCCCCCGCGTCCGCCCGCGCGACCATCTCGTGCAGCGTCACGCCGCTGACCGTCTCGCCGTAGACGAGTTGCCAGTTGATCGGCGCCCTCCCGCGGAACTTCGGAAGCAGCGAGCCGTGGAGATTGAAACACCCGACGCTCGGGATTCTCCGGATTTCCTTTTTGATCATGTGCCGGTAGTAGACGGACAGCAGCACTTTCGGCCGCAAACCACGGACGATTTCGACGAACTCCGGCTGGTTTATATCCTCGGTGGTGATTGTCCTGAGTGAGTTTTCAATCGAAAGCTCGCGAACGCTCCGGAACCAGCAATTTTCGCCTTCGTCGTCTTCGTAAGTGAAAACCGCTGAGATCGGAACGTTCATTGAAAGCAGCGTCTCGAGAGCGACGTAGCCCATCTCGTTGTATGCACAAAGAACGATGCTCATAATTTGCAACCGGCGATTGTCCTGAAGGCATCGATTTAACCACAGCCGGAGGTTTATGAACACAGTTTTTTCGGTCTTGCGCCGGGAATGAGTGCGCACGCGGATTTATACCGACCTTACTTGGCAGACATACTTTGAGGGCGTAGCGAACACTCGACAGGGAATTTGCCGCGAAGCAGGAATATTGGTAAATATGGCGATACAGCGGCGAATTTCATGTCGAGTGTGCAGTAGTCAGCAAGGCTTGTATGTCAGGTGAGGTCGGTACAAGGCGGTCAAAAAGTAAATGTCTCTCTCCATTCATTGTCAGCGTTAAATTCTTCACGTCTTTGCGCGAAAATATCCTGGGACCGCGGACGTCCTCGTCCGCAAAAGCCGTCAAACGTATCGTTTGACGGCTCCGAAATGCCCCGTTCGCTTGCCTACGATAGTTCCTACGCGTTGCTTTGGAGCGCAAGGCGTGAGTCTTGCAATAGGATTCTGGATCATCGGTGTTGGTTCGGTAATTCACGTATTCTGCCATCCCCGCAGGATCAGTTCGCCATCTTGAATTTAATTCCTTTGCGCCTTCGCACCTTGGCGTCTTTGC
>JANLHZ010000270.1 GCA_024653775.1 Planctomycetota bacterium
CCTACTCCCAGGAAAGAAACGGAGGAGAAAACCATATCCTTGTACGTGTTTAAACTCGCGCGCCTGGGCGGTTATCTTGGACGCTCGTGCGATGGACCACCTGGCATCAAAGTCATCTGGCGCGGACTGCGCAGTCTGATGGACATCGAAATCGGCTACAATATCGGGAGAACTTGTGGGTAACCCAAAGGTTCACCGAACGTTCACTCAAACGATTACAGCTTGTAGCAGAAGTAGATCATGCTTTCGATGCACTTCTGGAACTCCCACTTGCAGAAACTTTCGAGTTCCGAGTGCGCGTTCGAATTTTCGTCGCCGATGCCGAAGAGGATTGCCGGACGTTTGAGTTTGTTCGTGATCGTCTCGACGAACGGGATCGAGCCGCCGGCGCCGATGAAGACCGCCTCGCGCTCGAACGCCTTCGAGAACGCCGCGAAGACTTTCTGGAAGATCGGGTCCTTCCCGTCGGCGCGGAAAGGTCTGCCCGCGCCTTTGTTCGAAATCTGCACCTTCAGCGTCTCCGGCACCCGCGCGCATATCCAGTTTTCGACGAAGTTCAGAATCCGCTCCGGATCCTGCCCCGGCGCGACGCGGATGCTGATCCGCGCGGACGCGCTTTCCCGAACCGCGTTCGTCGGCGACGCGAGGTTCCCGATAGCCACGTCCGTTATCGTAACGGAAGGTCTGTACCAGGTGCGTTCGAGGAATTCGTCCGACACCACGCGATCGTTCCACGCGCCGACCGAATCCGCCCAGAACTTGCGGTTCTCCTCCGTCTGAAGCGAATCAAGACTGCGCTGCGAGGTCTCGTCAAGCGGCAGAATGCCCTCGAAGATTTCCTTCAGCTTCGGCGTGCCGTCGTCGTCCGCGAGGTCCGCGATCAGCCTGGAAAGGAAAATCGCGGGGTCGACGATGGAGCCGCCGAACATTCCGGAGTGACAGTCTTTCTTGATGCTCGATACGCTGACTTCAAGGCTCGAAACGCCGCGGAGCGTGGTCGTGATGCTCGGGATGCCGTTCTTGAAATTGCCCGTGTCCGCGATGACGATCGCTTTTATCGAGCCGCTTTCGACGAAATGCTTAAGCTGGTTGTCCGCGACCTTGTCTATCAGCGGTTCGAGGTATTTGCTTCCGGCTTCCTCCTCGCCGTCGACGAACATAATCGCGTTTATAGGGAGGTCGCCCGCCTTCTTCATCGCCTCGATGGCCGCGAGGCAGCAGATGAAGCCGCCTTTGTCGTCGGCGGACCCGCGCGCGTACAGTCGTCCGCCGGACTCGACTAATTTGAAAGGATCGAGCTTTTCCTTCGATCTCGGATCCACCCACTTCTCGATCTTTCCCGGCGGCTGCACGTCGTGATGGTTATAGAAGAACAGCGTCGGCTTGTTCGGATCGAAGTCGGTGTACGCGATCGCGCTCGGCCAGTGGACGAACGCCTGGTATTTGACCTTTGGATCGACGTTCGCGAGATCCTGCCCCGGAAACTCGATATCAGCGATTTCCTTCCTGCTGAGCCGGACTACCTCGACGTGTGGAAAGCAACCAGAGTTGCGGAGAAGCTTCGCGACGTCCTGCGCGCTCTTTTCGAGAACCTTGTACTGCGTGGTCGTCTCGATGCGATCCGGATCGTAGTTTCCAGCGGGGTCGAGCTTCACGAGCTCCGGATGGTCCCGCCAGGCAGTATCGTGATACCTGGGCTGACTGACTCCCTGGTTCTCGACTATCGCCGCGAGGCGGTCGAGCCATTCCTGAAGATCGAGATTCGCGTTGTCGATAGCTTTCGCGACTACTTCGTTGTTTTCCGGCATTTCGAGTTCCTCAAATTTTTTATTTCGCTGCGCACGCTTCTATCGTTCTACAAAATCACAAATCCGTTTCGACTTCAACGACGAACCCTGAATTCGACCGCGCGGAAATCTACATAATTCAAGAAGCGAACAGAGCATTCAGCCAGCGCACGAAACCGTCGACTTCAGGAACATCTTGATGGAGGTATTTCGCGGTAATCGCTTGCCCCATCGGTTTTCCTGGCTCGTTCTGCCAAGCAAGAAACGTGTGGATGAGGACTTTCGACTCCTTCTCTTTGCTGAACCGTCTGAAACCTTCCGGTATCGACGCGATGCTGGTTCTCGCGTGTTCAAGGAGCCTTGCTTCGCCTGACGGAACCAGAAACCTGATGAAATCCTCCAGAATTCCGGGAACTTTGTTGTCCGGCATTATCCACACTCCCACGCGCGGAAGTAGCGTATCCGCGGGCGGATTTATAATAGTGCCTTCTGACGATGGCGCGGCCGGCAGGTTGTCGTAACCGGCTTTCGAGAGAATGTCTTTCAGAGACATCCACCGAGCATTCAAATCGGTATCCGCATCTACGATGATGCCGATTGAATCTTCGGGCTGGAACTTATAGCTTTTTAGTCGTACCGGGATGTCGGCAAGTAGCAACTGATGCCACCCAGCGACTCGATGACAATTTCTTCTGTCTTTCGCGGCTTCTTCTTACGTTCATCGTATACGGCAAATTTATTGGCTAACGCAATATTTTTCACGACGTGTTTGTCGTCCTGTCCTTCGACTAAAACAATCTTCTGTCCCGCCATCTCACCTCATCTCGATCTTATCCCGCGTAGCTATTAAAAGTTCCTGCTCATTGAATGTGGTTGCGTAAACATCTTCGCCACGGCGCAGGAGCTTGACCAGCGCCCCCTCCTCCGGACATTCGCAAGCGGCTTGCTGGAAGGATTCAACCGCGTCGAGACTATGAGTGGTGGCGAAAACCTGCACGTTCAAACGCTTCGCGGTTTCGAAGATCATTCTCCAGATATCGTACTGGACCGAGTAGTGTAGTCCGTTTTCGAATTCATCGATGAGGAGGAAGCCTCCTTTTGCATTTACAAGTGACAGCGCGATTCCGAAAAGTCTGTTGAGACCGTCGCCGAAGGATTTCAATGGAACCGCTTTTATGTATCGATCGGACTTAACGAACGCAATTCTTCCACGTTTGTCGTCGGTTATGAAAAAAACGCGAGAGATATCGTGAGCAATCGATTTGAGCGCATCAATAACCAGGGAATCGTCCCCTTGGATCTGGATATTGTCCCAAAGCGCTCCAAGAAGACCCGTGCGGGAAAAGCCGCCCGGCGGAATATAAATGCACTTGAAACCCGGTGGTCCATCCGAAAGTTGAATGAAAGCAGGACCTCGATCGCCCACCGGCTGACGAAGAATTCCGTTAACGGGCACGGTCGTATATTCGTTTTCGATCATGAATTCAATCCCCGGAACACCGGGATCGATTTCATTCCCTCTCATCAACTTTACCGCGAGCTTCAATTCACGTTCCGTTTCGGAACCTCGAGCCGAAATTCGAATCGGAGTCAGATTGTAAGTCAACCCCGGATATCCTGTGAATAGACCTGAAACCTTTGAAAAAAGTTCATCGTCGCTGAGCTGCTCAAACTCTTTGACGTTGCCGCCGTCTTCCTCCCGGTTGTTCAAGATCTGTCGAATATTGTTGTAAAGTCCCGACGAACCATTTGACGCGAGCAACAGCAGCGCATCAAGCACCGAAGTCTTTCCTGAGTTGTTCCCGCCGGTTATCAGGTTGACACGTCCAAGACCTTCGATCTTGAGTTTCCGAAGGCATCTGTAGCCTTCCACCGTCAGACTGCTGATTCTCGGTTTCATGGTTCACCTCTCTGCACAGAAGATTACATCCGCCGTCGCGCTCTGTCACCCGGCGAGGGTCAAAAATTTACTTCGTCGGAATTGAATCCTAAGTTTTTCTCAGTAGAATGCCGTCTCTATTTTTCCGACTACTGACTACTGACTACTGACAACTTCGCTATGCACATCGAAAAATTCAGTTGGTTCACCCACCGCCTCGAAAAGGACATGGTCATAATGCGCTACGGCCATTACGGCCCGGGACTCCTCTATTTCCCGACCTCCGGCGGCGGACACACCGAATTCGACTACTACCGCATGCAGGACGACGCCTGGCCTTTCATCCGCGACGGACGCGTGCAGGTGTTTGTTGTCGATGGCTACGCCAAGACCTCCTGGTATAACGATCACCTTCATCCGCGAAAAAAGATCGAAGGACACCTGGCGTATGAGAGCTACGTCATCAATGAAGTCGTGCCGTTCATATATAACGTCACTAAAAACGACTATCTCGGCTGCATGGGCGCGAGCTTCGGAGGCTACTACGCGATAAACTCGCTATTCCGATACCCGCAGATTTTCAAGACCGCGCTCAGCCTCGGCGGCGTTTTCGACATCACCTCCCACCTCGATGGCTACACCGACGAAGACGTCTACTTCAACAATCCAGCGTGGTACGTCAGGAACCTCGACGATCCCTTCTACCGCAGCAGAATCGGCCACAGCGCAATCCCCTGCCTCTGGGGCGGCGTATGGGATCAGTTCATCCAGTCGACCTACGATTTCCACGAACTGCTGAATTCGAAGGGAATCCCGCACGACTACGACGTCTGGGGTCCGCCGTTCGGACACAACGAGAAGTGGTGGAAGATTCAGCTCCCGGTTTGGCTGGATCGATACTACTAAATTACGAATTACGAATTAAATTCTGACTACTCGAAACTGGCATCAACGAACAAATTCTGTAAACTGAACCATAGCGTAAACGGAGATTAACAATGGCACATAAGAAAAGCGGCGGCTCATCGAGAAACGGACGGGATTCGAACCCGCAATTTCGAGGCGTCAAGCGCTACGGCGGCGAACTCGTCACCGCGGGCACGATCATCGTCCGCCAGCGCGGAACCCAGTTCCACCCCGGCAAGAACGTCGGACTCGGGTCCGACTACACGATATTCGCAAAAGTCGACGGCATCGTCGAATTCGGCACCCGGCGCAGGATCAACATCCTCAAGACGGAAGAAGCGTAAGCGAATGCAGAATGAAGTTTCTGCTGACTACCGACTACTGACAACTGATAACTGATCAATGGAAATCCAGCACGATTGTCTTGCCTGCGTTACCGACGATATTGTCGGCGCGACAAGATCGCTGAACCTGCCGAAAGGGGTCGCGGAGGACGTTCTTTCCGGAACTCTCGCGGTGCTGCGCGACGAACTCTCCGAGAAGAATCCGCCTTCGGAGGCGATCACTCGCGCGCACAGACTTCTAAAGCTTCGCGCTGACATCGAGGTTCCCTGGAAAGAGCAGCGAAAACGCGCCAACGAACTCGGCGCGGCAATCGCCGACGGAATGCGCGCTGAACTCGACTCCCTCGAACAGGGAGCAAAACTCGAACGACTGATAGGACTCGTCACCGCCGCGAACCATTTCGACTTCCGAACCGTCGGCATCGGGTACGAAAAGACGAACGACGACTTCATCGAGGAATTCAAGAAGCTCGAGACGCAGCCGTTCGTGATCGACCAGCGCGCGGAAGTGATGAAGCTGATCCAGAAATACCACCGCATCCTGTACGTCCCGGACAACGTGGGAGAAATCGCGCTCGACAAGCTTCTCGTCGAGGAGCTTCGCAAGGTCGGAAAACGAATCAGCCTCGTGTACCGCGCGGGTCCGATTACGAGCGACGCGGTCAAAGAGGACTTCGACTTCTTCGGATTCGAAAGCGCGGTCGACAGGTACTTTTCGAGCGGATCGGATACGCTCGGCCTCAGCTTCCGCGAACTCACCCCCGAGGCAGCGTCGCACTTCGAGGTCGCGGCCCTCATCATTTGCAAAGGCCAGGCGAACTTCTACGAGTTCGACCACGCGAAGAATTCTCTCCGCGCCGCGATCGTCAATCTGTTCACGATCAAGTGCGACGTCGTGCGCAAATATATAGGCGCGGAATCGAAGGGCAAGGTCGCGATGGTCCTCCGCCACGCGGACGACTGAGCGGACACAAAGAATGGTGTCGGTTCGGTGAAACACGTCCCCGGCACTTACCTACTTCTCGGAAGTCACCTTTTTGCGTTGAATTAGCTCTCGGCCGGCCACGAAAGTGCCGGGGACGTTCCGATCTGACGTGGATCACCTAACGTTCACAAGGAATATTACAAATAATTCGTAGACGGCACGAATAAAATGATGAAGCCACTTCAAAAATCAAAAATCTGCAATCAAAATTCGAGACTCAGTCCCGTCCGACGTACGGCACAAGCGGCCTTGCGATGAACCCTTCACCGGACACGGCGAGTTTGTGAGTCGTCACCGGGATCATCTGCGACTGCCACGAGTCCGGGCCGCTAAGGTACGTCTTGTGGTAGCGCTCAGTGTAGCCGAAGAGGAAGCCCGACTCCTCGTCCCTGCTCTCGACGAGAATCCGTTCCTCGGTGCCGAGTCTGCTCGCGTAGTCGTCCTTCGAAATCTCCGCGACCACGTCCGCGAGGTACTGGCTCCGCCTTCTGATCTCAGGCGCGGGGACCTGCCCGCTGTACTTCGCCGCGGGAGTCCGCGGGCGCTTCGAATACGGGAAAATGTGCACGCGGTGGAAGTTGCAGGCCTTCACCAGTTCGACGGTGTTCAAAAACGCCTCTTCCGTCTCGCCCGGAAAGCCGACGATGACGTCGCTCGAAAGTCCTGGATCCGCGAGCGCTGATCTGATTCTGCCGATGGTTTCGAGGAACTCTTCCGCGGTGTATCTGCGGTGCATCCGCTTCAGAACATTCGTGTCGCCCGACTGTAGTGGAATGTGCAGGTGGTTCGCGCAGATCGGTTCGTCGCGGATTACCGCGAGCAGCGCGGGGTTGATCTCGCCAATCTCGATGCTCGAAAGCCGGAGCCGTTCGAGTCCCGGGACTTCGTTCGCGAGGGACTTCACGAGAAACGCGAGCGCGTTTTCGTCGTGGTATTCCTGTCCGAACGCGCCCAGGTGTATGCCTGTAAGCACGATCTCCAGGTAGCCGGAATCCGCAAGTCGCTTCGCCTCCTCGATAACGCCCGCGACGCTGCGGGACACGATCTTCCCGCGCACCGAAGGGATGATGCAGAAGGTGCAGTAGAGTTCGCAGCCGTCCTGGACTTTGATAAACGCGCGGGTGTGATCGTCGAACGTGCTGATTCCGCGGTGCCCCGCGAGTTCCGCGTTCGATTCCAGAAACTCAGGCCCGAGCACGGTTTCGACGAACGACTCCTTCGACTTGTTCGGAACGACGATGTCGACCTCGGTCATTTCGTCCAGAACCTTCTGGTCGCTGTCCGCGTAACACCCCGTGACGACGATGAGCGCTCCGGGGTGCTTTCGTTTCAGCCGGCGGATTTCCTGCCGCGATTTGCTGCCAGCAGTCATCGTGACGGTGCACGTGTTCACAACCACCATGTCCGCGCTTACGTCGTCTTCCTCCGCGACGGAATCGTATCCGACCCTCGCAAGCTGCTCGCGGATCATCTGCGTCTCGTACTGATTCACCTTGCAGCCGAGGGTCGTCAGGACCGCTATCTTGCGGTCGGCATCGACTATGTATGAGTTCGTGGGCATTTCACTCTTCAATGGTCGCCGCGCTGCTATTTCACGCGGCAGATGGAAACGAATCGAGAGTGTATGCGCGCGCGCGGACAAAATCAAAATCCGCGAATTTATTTCGCGTAAGTCATCTTTCGAGAGCCGTAAGAATTTCGTCGGAGAGTTTTTCGGAAAGCATCATCGAAGGAGGCTCGATGCCAAGGAACATCACGCCGCGAATATCCGCAAGCTGGTTGACTGTCACCTCGATGTCGATTCCGGAAACAGAGTCCGATATTTCCTGGAAGGCGACGCGACGTCCTTCGAAGACGACGTAAACAAGGAGTTTGCCGCAGGACGTCCTGTCGAGCCGCTTCAGCCTCCGCGCCCCGCTGATGAGCCTGATCGCGAAGAAAACGAGGTTCGGAGATGCAAGCAGTATCTCGCCGATCATCCAGAGGGCGAGGCGGATGATTCCCATTTCCGACGGATTGATTTCGCGCTTCGGTGCGGGATATTCAAACCTGAACTCCTTTGAACCGCTTTCGGTCCTTTTAAAAACGATCGCTTCGCTCATCCGGGGCTTCTGAAGCAGCCACGCGCAGACGAACAGCGCGGCGATAAAAATGTAGCTGAACACCGGATCGTACCCGAAGTTCATTAGCTGCAGAATCGAGAACGTAATCTCTAAACAGACTTTCGTCACTTCCGCGACGACAACCGCGAGGATGAGCGCCCCTGCACACATAAGCAGATTTATCATGGCGTCATTCGCGGTCTTTTTTTCGAGCCAGTCCTCGATGAGATCCTGATACTTCTTCCCTGACTTTGCCACGACTGTAATTCCATATTGCGAGGACCTCTGAAGAATATCGGGTGATTTACAGCGAGATTCGAAACTTCGCTCAGATTTGATCTATGACTATTTTCACCTCCCGTGAAAGTCGCTCGGAGAGAGACACCCCCGCCGGCTCCATGCCTAAGAAAAACACGCCGTCGATGTCCGCGATCTGCGTCATCGTTGTTTCAAGATCGATCTTGGTAACGTTATCCGCGATTTCCTGGAAACTCTTCTTCTTTCCAGCCGCGGCGAGAAACATCAGCACCCGGCAACAACTCGAAATATCGACCACTTGCAGTCTTTTACGTTTTTTGAGTGTTTTAACGGCGAAATATAATATTTTAGCGCCACTGAAGAACACCGCCGTAAATATCCGCGACGGCAGCGACCCGGATTCAGATTCGTCCGTGCCGAGGTCGGATGACATTTTCATTCCGGTAACATTGAAACTGACGTTTTCACCGGAAGGAGCAGTGACGATGATCGCTTCGACGTCCGGAACCTCGCGTTTGCGGGCCTCGTAGAAGATTCCCACGATACCGACGAGCGCGATAAAATTTATCGCCATTTCCGGCAGCCCCATTAAATATAGCGGATAGTAGATTATTGTTACAATAACAAACCAGGAGGCTGTCAGTATGATCAAACTCGCGAGCATCGCCGATGCGCTGAGGGTCAGACAGCGTTTCGCGTCATTCTGAACCCTATTTGCGAGCCACAATTCCATAAGCTCATTAGCTTTTTTCTTGCTCAAGGAATTCTCTGGATTATCGAAATCAAAGCTACGGGGACCGGTTGTTCGGAAACAAGATTAACTTCAGGAAATGCGAATTTCAAGTGCGTTACCGAAAGGTAACGACGTTCCAGCTTCGTAACCGGGGAACAATTTTCCGGCTCTGTGGACAATTTTCTTGCAAAGGCGCATTTGAGGCTATATCCTCGATAAACACAAAAAGAGCAACTTGTAGAGAAAATTTCGGAGATTGGGCACGCATTTGCAATAGGGATTGTAACGGTTGTTTTCTCGAACTTTTTCAGGTAACAAAAGGGAGTGTATTTTTATGAAATTCCGACTTGGAATTACCGCGGGCGCACTCATCGCCTGCCTGATGCTGAGCGGCGGTGACGCATACGGTCACGGCGGCCAGTTCAATCAATGGACTCCGAAGCCGCCGGTTTCGGCTCAGCCCCGTCCGCCGCGCACGCAAGACCCGACGCTGACCCGTCCGCCCACGGCGACCCCGCCTCCTGGAGCAACGCCTCCCCCGGCGACGACACCGCCGCCGAGCACGACTCCGCCTCCGGCGACGACACCGCCGCCGAGCACGACTCCGCCTCCGGCGACGACGCCGCCCCCGGCGACGACCCCGCCACCGGCCGTGACCCCGCCTCCGGGTATCACTCCTCCGCCGGTCGTGACGGCTCCGCCTTCCACTCCGCCCTCAACTCCTCCGGCTGGAGTTCCGAGCGCTCCGAGCGGCCCTTCCGCGCCGACGACCGCCGCTCCGACGACTCCCGCTTCCGCTCCGAGGTCCGCCCCGGCGAGCGCCGGACGTCAGACCGTCGGTGCCGCGGGCAATCAGCCGCAGACTCCGGAAGTGCAGGAAATCGAAATCAATACGGACAACTATTGGGATGCATACTGGTTCTCGGGCAACCGCGAGCAGTTCATGCCGTTCGGCGAAACCCCGGCGGAAAGAGCCGCCCGCATGCGTGAGGCTTTCGAGCGCGGCGAGTCGGTCGTCGATGACAGCGCGACGATTCTCTCTCTCCTCGAAGAGGCGTCGAAAGACGACTACTGGATGATCCGCCTTGCGGCCGCGATGAAGATCGGCGAAGTCGGTCACCGCACGAACCGCAGCATGCTCGATCATCTCCTCGTCGACGAGTCGAACTTCGTGAAGGCTGCCGCGCATATGGCGGTCGGTCTGCTCGGAGACACCGACTCTCTCGATGCGCTGAAGAACGTCATCTACAATCCGCAGGAGCACATCATGACCCGCGGATACGCCCTAGCGGGCCTCGGCTTTATGGCTATGTACGCGAAGCAGCAGGACGAAGACATCAGCGAGATTATTGAAGTCATCCACACCGTGCTCGGAAAGGCCGACGTGGAGACCGAACTCGGAGTCGCCGCTCTGTCCGCCGCGGAAGTTTGCGAGGACGTTAGCGCCTCCAGGCTCATCATGGCGCAGACCCAGCACCGTGCTCCTGACGTCGCCGTTCACGCATACAGCGCCCTCGGCCGCATCGGTTACACCGCGGAGAGCTTCGACTTCCTGCTCAGCGAACTCGCCGCTGACCGTCAGCGCATCGAAAATCGCCAGTCGATCACGATCGCCCTCGGCCTCTACACGCTCATCGATGACGAGCGCAAGGCGACCCGTCTCGTCGAGATTCTCGCCAACCGCATCACCGAGCGTCACCCGACTTACGAGCGCGATCTCTTCACCCGCCAGATGACCATGATCGCCCTCGCGAGATTCGCACGCGAGAACAAGAGCGCCCAGCGTCAGTGCTCGCAGATCATCGGAAATGCTCTGATGGACGGATCGATTGAAGAAAGAGGCTTCGCGGCTCTCGCAGCTTCGATCATGCTCACCGGAGAAGAAGCCGACCCACAGGTCGTCCAGCAGTTCATCACGAAGATGATCGAGAAGCTGAACGGGCAGGGCGAAAGCGACGCCACGGTGCGCGCTTCCTGCGCCAGTTCGCTCGGAATCCTCATCCGCGGACAAAACGAGCGCGTCGTCAATCAGGCCCGCGCGATCTTCAAGCAGAAGGCCGCGGACGATCGCGAGAGGATCGAGGTTCGCAACCACAGCTTCTACGCTCTCGCGTACACCCACCTGAAGACCGACTTCTCGACCCGCACCGAAGATGCCGAGTTCCTCGAGAACATTCTCAAGAACCCCGCCAACCAGAATAACAAAGACGTTATCTGGAACGCGTCGATCGCCCTCGGTCTTCTCTATTCGGGCAAGGAACTGCCCAGCGTCTTCACGGACACTCTCCTGAAGATGGACAGCTCCGAAATCCGCAGCGCGGTCTGTGTCGCGCTCGGAATCAGCCGCAACAAGTTCGCGGCTCCGCTCCTTGCGTCCACCTACAGGGCCGAGAGACACGACTTCGTGAAGCAGAAGATCATTTCCGCAATCGGAGAGATCGGAAGCAAGTATGGTTGCAGCGCCTGGAGCATCACTGCCCGGGACCACAACTTCCAGATGAACACGACTCAGCTCTCAGACCTCTACTAAAAAGCAGAGAGTTTTCGAAAAGGACGGATCTTCGGATCCGTCCTTTTTTTATTTGAGCGCCTTCCTCTGGATCGTTTTTCACACAGCGATGTGAAATTTTGAATTGCGAAATTTGATTTACGATTTCAAATCTTGGGGTAATCTCTTTCCGTGAAAGCAGTTTCAGGTTCCAAACATACAGGTTAAAAGCGGTAATCATGGATCGATCAACAACAATAGAAGACGCATTCGAATACAAGGCCGAAGTGATTCAGGAGGACGTTCTCGCTGTTCTCGAGACGCGAAGCGCACATAAACCGAACCAGACCCGCAGCGTCGTCCTGCTGCATCTTGAAGGATGCACCGTGCCATTCATCGCAAGGTATCGCAAGGAGCGCACGGGCGGACTCGACGAAGTCGGTATCGCGGAAATCATCGACGAATTCACGTATTTCAAAGAGCTTCTCGAACGAAGGCAGTTCATCCTGAAATCCATCGCGGATCAGGGCAAGCTCACAGAAGAGCTTCGCGAACGAATCGAGGTTTGCTTCGACAAGGTCGAACTCGAGGACATTTATCTTCCCTACAAACGCCGCAAAAAGACGAGGGCGGACAAGGCAAGGGAAAAGGGTCTCGCGCCGCTGGCAGAGATTCTGTTCGCGCAGGATTCAGGCGTCGACATTTTCGCGGAGGCGGAGAAATTCGTCAACTCCGAACTCGGCGTCGGAAGCATCGAGGAGGCGCTGCAAGGCGCGAAGGACATCGTCGCGGAGGAGGTCGCGCACGACACGGAAATCCGCGCGGCGAGTCGCGAGATCGGTTCGAACCGCGCGTTCGCCAGGGTTTCGCCATGGGAAGCCGACGAGGAAGGGAAGTACACCGATTACGTCGACTTCGAAGGCGATCTGGTTAAGCTGCCCGCGCACAATTTACTCGCGCTGTTTCGCGGAGAACGCGAGCGGAAACTCAAGCTCCCGATAGAGTTCGACGAAAGCGCGATCCTTTGCGAGATCGAACGCAAATACTTGCGATCCGCATCCGGAAGGTATCGCGAACTGCTGTCCGACGCGTTCCGGGATTCGATGGATCGCCTCCTACTGCCGTCAGTCGAAACCGACGTCCGCGCGACGCTGTTCGATCGCGCGTCGGAGGAAAGCATCGGCATCTTCGCAAGGAATCTCGAGGCGCTCCTGTTCGCCGCGCCGCTGCCGGAGAAGTCGATTCTGGCGGTGGACCCCGGGTTCCGCACGGGATGCAAACTCGCGGTGCTCGATCCGACGGGGAAGTTCCTCGAAAGCGACACGATTTATCCGACCCCGCCGAACTCAAGAATCGAGGAAGCGGAAGCTAAAGTCATGCGCCTGCTCGAAAAGCACGACATCGAAATCGTAGCGGTCGGGAACGGCACCGCCTCCCGCGAGACGCAAGCCTTCCTGAAATCAGTCTCAAAACTGCGCAAATTCCAAATCGTGATCGTGAACGAATCCGGCGCGTCGATCTATTCCGCGTCCGAGATCGCGCGGGAGGAATTCCCGAGCCTCGACGTCACCGTTCGTGGCGCGATCTCCATAGGCCGCAGGTTGCAGGACCCGCTCGCGGAGCTCGTTAAGATCGATCCGAAATCCATCGGCGTCGGACAGTACCAGCACGACGTCGATCAGAAAAGGCTGAAGGAATCGCTCCGCCGCGTGGTAGAGAGGGTCGTCAACCGCGTCGGCGTAAACTTGAACACCGCGAGCGCTGCAATTCTCGGCTACATTTCCGGACTCACGAGTTCGGGCGCGAGAAAGATCGTCGAGCACCGCAACTCCCGCGGGAGATTCGAGAGCAGGTCCGCGCTGCGTGAAGTCGGCGGCATCGGCGCGAAGACGTTCGAGCAGTGCGCGGGATTCCTCAGGATCGCCGACGGAAGAGACCCGCTCGACAACACCGCCGTTCATCCGGAGTCGTATGAAATCGCGCGGAAAATGCTCGCGGACGCTGGAATCGACGCAGGAAGCGCTCCGAGGCACCGTGACAGACTTGCGCAAATCCGGAAAATGCAGTACGCGACCGAAACCGTCGGAATCGAGACTATCACAGACATAATCGAAGAGCTGATGCAGCCCGGACGCGACCCTCGCGGCACCCTCGAAGTCTTCGCGTACGCGGACGGCGTCGAGTCGATGGAGGACCTCAGCATGGGGATGCGCCTACCGGGGGTCGTCACTAACGTCACTAAGTTCGGCGCCTTCGTCGACGTCGGCGTTCATCAGGACGGACTCGTACACATCAGCCAGCTTGCGGATAGATTCGTCAACGATCCCTCCGAGGTCGTCAAAGTCGGCGACCGAGTGAACGTCCGCGTTCTCGAAGTCGACGTTCAGCGTAAACGAATCGCGCTTTCGATGCGAAGCTCGTAGCGTAAATCCAGAGCCGTACCCAGCCGGCGCATTCCGACTTCGCTGATGAACCCCGCTTCGAAGATTCCCTTTAATTTTCATCGCTTCGCGGATAGAATCGCTCCGCCAGCGCATCGGAGAAATAATGGCGACACAAGTTGATAAATTCCTCGATTTCGAACGGGAAATCGTCAAGCTGCAAACAAGGATCGACGAGCTTCTCGGTCTCGTAGCCGCGGGCGCGAGCGAGCGAACAGGCGAGATTCACATCCTTGAAGATGAACGCGACCAGATGCTGCGCGACGTCTACGGAAACCTCGATCCCTGGCAGATCGTCAGCGTAGCGCGCCATTCCGATAGGCCCGTGACGATGCACTACGTTTCCGGGATGTTCGAGGACTTCATCGAACTCCACGGCGACCGCGCGTTCGGCGACGATCCCGCGATAATCACCGGCTTCGCGCATATCGAAGGCAGAAAAGTTCTCGTCGTCGGTCATCGAAAAGGCAGAACGACCCACGAACGTATCAGGTACAATTTCGGCTGCGCGCACCCGGAGGGCTATCGAAAGGCGTTTCGGAAAATGCAGCTCGCAGAGAATTACGGCCTTCCGATAATCACGCTTATAAACACGCCGGGCGCGTATCCGGGCATAGGCGCCGAGGAGCGAGGCCAGGCGAACGCTATCGCCGAGAATATCGCACTGATGGCAGGGCTTCGCGTCCCGATAATCAGCATCGTCATAGGCGAAGGCGGTTCCGGCGGCGCCCTCGGAATCGGCGTCTGCGACAGACTCCTCGTCCAGGAGTTTTCGTACTACAGCATCATCAGCCCCGAGGGTTGCAGCTCGATTCTCTGGAAATCAGCGGCGTACGCCGAGGAAGCCGCGAAGGCGCTTAAACTTACCTCGCGCGATCTTTTCGAACTCGGCATCGCCGACGAAGTGATAAAGGAACCCCTCGGCGGCGCTCATCGCGATCCGCAAAAGACTATCATGGCGACGAAAGAAGCCGTGGTGAGGCATCTGCATGAACTGTCTCGGCTTGACGTCGACGAGCTGATGGAACTCCGGTTTGAAAAGTATCGTAAAATCGGAGACGTCCATGTCCAGGGCGACATTTCATTCCTTTCTCATTCACCCGATAACGAGGAGGATGGAGATTCGACCAGCGGCGCAGATTAGCGAATTTACGGATCAACTATCCTGAATGTACTCGATCCCATTTTCGAGACAATACTTCGCCTGCTGCAGTTGCCTCCCGATGTATATCGCGTGACCGATGTCGCTGACGAGTTTTTTCTCTTCGATAATTCTTGCCACGCGCAGCACGTCAGAGTCCGATATTTCTTCGATAAGCGTTCCGGAACTATTATAGACATTACAGGTGAAAACTCCTCCGTCGATTCCGATCCTGAAAAAACCGTTCGGATCTTCGACCATTTTGTACCTTCGTTTTTTTAGTATGGTTTGAGCCTCCGATAGCTTGGACGCGCGGATGCTTATACTATGACTTACTATAGTTATAGTCCCAACGGGTATACCTGTTGCCTTCGATACTATAGTTTGAATATTTGCAAGACCATATACGTTTTTAAGCCAGGCGCTAAACCCATTATGCGCACGATACGTCGCTGAAAGGTGAAGTTTATCGTCAAACACCCTGAAAAACACAGTTACCAGGCAAGGCACCTCCTCGCCGAACGGATCGCTGATCGGATCCCATAAAGATATGAACGTATTTCTCTTAGCCCGATCATTCTTAAGGTTATCGATAACTATCTGAACCTGATTGACTCCAAAATACTCGCGCATTCGATTTCCATAGGTATAGTCCTGGTCGTCCGCCTTTTCCGGACTATACATTTCTCTCTGATAGTTACGTATTTCGTCTTCAGGATAACCCGTGAGCGACAATTTCGAATAGTCGCCCGATACCGGATCCTCGACAAGCACCTTTACGTTCATCAGTTCGAGTCTGTCTTCAGAAGTGTTGCCGCCGCCGTGGTTCTGCTTTCCGAATAATGCAAGCGTATGCAGAACTTCGATATACGCCTCGACTATAGAGGATGCTATAAGCTGGTGGCCGCCGACGAGAGACGGTCTGGACGATGATTTTATTTTGGGAATCTCGAATTTCGAACGTGGAAATTCTTCCGACGGATCGAACTCAATAGTATTAATTCGCTTCGCGACGTCCTTGATGCTATCGATAAATATCAGTTCGACGCTGGGCGGAATGCCCTTCTCGCCGATAAGCGCGGGAAGTCTTCGATCGGTGGTTCTGAGCGAAATCAGTCGATCATCGTCCGCGAGGGGTTCGAAATTTCGTTCGTAAAAGTCCTTTATCGAAGCCCGAGAGTTGCCGGCGTCGCTTCCGGTGACGATCAGGTATTTGATCTGCGGATTGTAATGCAGATTCGCGGTGAGTTCGGGAATACCGTCGCCGTAGAGATTCGCGATGCCGCAAATTGGGCTGGAATCGGGATCGAGATTGCATCCCGCCGCCTGAAGCTGCGAAATCACGTGGGGAACCCGGCTCCAGAGCGTCAGAAGCCCGACGACGCCGTGCTCGTTGACGGCTGTGATCTTGTCTGCGTAGTAAACGGCTTCGAACTTCATTTTGACGCACGAACTTATTGCAAATGCGGCGGAGAATTGTAATCATCTACGAATCACTGAATTCTATCAGCAAGTCGTTTCCGGAGTCAACATGGCGGACTACAGACCTTACCGCGTCGGCATTCTCGATTTTTCGGACGGTCGCGATTTTCTTCAAAAGCCGCTGGAAGGCGTTTGCCGGGAGTTTCGCGACAGTCTAAGGCACAAACTGGAAAGCGCTGGATTCGAGGTCCACACCGGCTCTGAGGTAATCTGGCAGAATGACGTCGCGGTCCGCGAGGCGAAATCTCTCGCCGCCAAGGACGTCGATGCGGTCGTGTTCAACTACAGCGTCTGGGCCTGGCCGCAGTATTCGAGAGTCGCGGCCCAGTTTCTCCCCCAGCCGATCGTGATGTTCAGCAACGTCAATCCCAGGTATCCTGGCCTCGTCGGAATGCTCGCGGCGAGCGGATCGCTCGATCAGGTCGGGATTAAATTCAGCAAGACTTTCGGAGACATTTCGGATAGTGCGACCTTCGAAACCCTCGCCTCCCAGATTCGCGGCATCGGCGCGGCGCGCAGACTACGTGGCGAAACGTACTGCCTCTTCGGCGGGCGATCCCTCGGCATCGACACAACAGTGATAGATCCAGCGCTCTGGATGAAGCAATTCGGAATCGACGTCGATCACGTGGACCAGTTCGAAGTCACTCGAAGGGCGGAAATAGAAATAGCGAAAAACGAAAGAGTGAAACAAGCGTTCGAATATCTGAAAAAGCACGTTAGAAAAATTCATTGGACGAAACCGGACGCCAAGTTTGTTCTCACAGAGGAACTGCTTCAAAAGCAACTAGGGATGTACTATGCAATGTGGGATATTTGCAGCGAATTCAAATATGATTTCTGCGGCATCAAGGGCCAGCGGGAAATGACCGAGCATTATGCTACCTGTGACGTTGCGGAGGCGTTTCTTAACGATCCTTATCATCCGACCGGCGAAGCAAAAAGACCTATAGTTTGCAGCACGGAGGCGGATGGCGACGCCGCTCTTACTATGGAAATTCTATCGAACATTAAACACACTCCCGCGCTGTTTGCGGACGTCAGGCATTATCATAGCGAACTCGGAGTATGGGATCTCTGCAACTCGGGCGAGCACGCGACATACTTCGCCACAGGGACGTTCGATCCGATTGCGAATTTAGCAAAAACCGAATTCAGACCGGAAGGGTTCTATTTCCCGGCTGGCGGTGCGTCGGTGTATCATATTGCCGCGCCGGGAAAGGTTACGCTCGCGCGTTGCACCCGGCACGACGGAGAATACGTAATGACCGCGCTGCACGGCGAATTCATGGACTATGGCGAAAAAGAAAACGAACGCGTTGCCGCGATCACTCAAGACAACTGGCCTCATGCATTCGCAAAGTTCGATTGTTCGCCAGAGACATTCGTTTCTAATTTCAACGCGAATCATATCCATGCAGTTTATGGCGACGTGATTCCGGAACTACAACAGTTCTGCGGCGCGGTCGATATGAAATTCAAAGTTCTATCTTAGGAGGCGTAAAACAATAACTTACCTATCTCGCATCACATCTTCACACCATCTTCGTTCCGCTCTCGGTCGCCAAATCCTCACCGGAACTATTGCTACGCATCCGGTTTGGCTTCCTCGTGCAAAACGAACCTGTCGTAAATCTGAGCGCGATTTTAGGCAACTTATTATTTTACGCCTCCTTAGCGAATAACCGATAATCAGGAGATGAGGTAAATGTTTAAAATAAAATTCAACTTGCTAGCGATTGCCTTATTCGTTGCATTTTTTGTGGCGGTTGGCGAATCTCGCGCGGAAGAATCAAATGGCGGGAAATTCAGGGTTATGACGTTCAATCTTCTCGTCAACCTTCCGAATGACTCCGGACTTCCTAACTGGTCGGTCCGAAGGTTTGGAATCAAGGACGCGATTAGCCGCGCAAAACCCGACCTCATTGGATGGCAGGAGCCGCTGGCAAGTCAGGTACGCTGGCTCGCACAGGAACTTCCGCAATACGCGAGCATTCCGCTGGAGTCGCTCCAGACCGACGCCGCGGTATTTTATGACCCGGAGAAATTCGAAGTTCTCGACTGGTCGTGGTTCACACTCAGCACGACGCCGGAGAGGCCTATGTCGCGTGGCTGGGGAAACCTTCTCCCTCGAATTCAGGTGCACGTTAAATTTCGGATCAAGGCCACGGGGCAGCTATTCTATTTTTTAAACACGCATTTCGATAACACATCTCCGTTTCAGGTGCACGCGGCGAATTACGTGATTCCCGTGGTAGAAAAGCTCGCGGCGGAACTGCCGGTCGTCTATACAGGTGATTTCAATTCGAAGCCTGAATCTGAAGCATATAAGATTCTCGCTGAGGGAATCGACGGCGGGGGTTTCCATCTGAACAACGTTTTCGACGTCGCGAAGGAAAAAGAAGTCTGGCAGGACGAAAGCGGCGATATCGACTACGATTTCGATAGTCGTATCGACCATATCTGGACCGCAGGCGGAGAGTTCGGATGCGACAAATGGGTAGTCGACGTGCATAAACACGAAGGCGCTTATCCGAGCGACCATTTCGCCATATTTGCCGACATGGTTTTCCCTCGTGCGGAAGAACCGGATGCTACAGACGAAGATTTCTGAATTTCGGCACTTCAAATTTGAAAGAAAACTCGTGGGCGGGCAGCAGATTTATTGTTCACATCAGGGAACCTGCCCCGGCTGCCCGTTGATGTATGAAAAAAGTACGTTTCCCGATACGACAAGACTGCGTCTGTTTGCCGAGGAAGCGGGCGCTGAAATATCACCACTCGGATCGGGTTCGCTCACGCAGTATCGAATCAGATCCAGACTTGCAGTGCGTGGGAAGCAGGGAAAGCCGAAGATAGGTCTATTTCAAGCGGGGACGCACAAGATCGCGGATATTCCGGACTGCCAAGTCCATCACCCTTCGATCAACAAAGCAGCCGAACTTGTCAAACGAACTGCATTCGAACTTAATTCGACCATGTACAGCGAAGTTTCAGGCGATGGACTGCTCAGATATATGGAAGCTGTGGCATCCCGCGAAACCGGCAAGATTCAACTTACAATAGTTTTCAATACAGAAGACAGGAACACGGAAATCGATTTATTCGCAGATAGGCTATGGAGTATTTCGGCTGGACTGCTTCATTCGATTACCGGTAATTTCAACACCGATCGGGGTAATGCTATTTTTTCCGACCGATTCGAGCTTCTTAAAGGCGAAGAGTTCTTCGAGGAATCAATCCGGGGCTATACGGTATATTTCCCCGCCGGAGTATTTGGTCAGGCAAATCTCGATACATTCGAAAATATCGTCGACGAGCTTATTTACTTCGTGCCGACCGGCGCTCGGACAATAGACCTTTACTCCGGAGTCGGGATCATAGGTTTATGCCTGATGAAAAGATCGTCGCATACTGTATTCGTCGAACAGAATCCACGCTCAATCGCAGCACTCAGGCTTTCGCTCGAAGCAAATTACCAACGCGATAATTATTCGGTTCAAAATATACCCGTGTCGGATGCGCTTCGATATGCGGGCGACCGAGACGTAGTCGTCGCCGATCCGCCGAGGAGGGGGTGCGACGCGGAACTACTCGAATACATAAATAACAAACCACCTTCGACGTTCATTCTGCTAAGCTGCGACGAAGAGGCGTTCTACAAAAATGCGGCCGTGCTCATTGCGGGAGGCGCGATGAAGCCGCGCAGAGTTTCGCCATACGATTTATTTCCGATGACAGGGCATATCGAAATATTGTCTATCTGGGAACGCAGATGAAGATATGTTTCCTAACAAGGCAGGACTATCTGTCGAAGCCCGGCGGCGATACTAATCAGATACGGTCGCTAATAGATTCTTTTTCGACTATAGGAGTAAGCGCACGGATTTTTGAATACGAATCCAAAGACTTCGATGAATGCAACGTCGCACAGGTTTTCAACCTTAGAAGGTGCGCTGACTATCTGGGTAAGTTGATTGCGTTCAAAGCGAAGGGTATACCGATAGTTATTTCGCCGCTATACCATCCGCTTGGGAATTACAATCGAGAGGGGCGTTTCGGAATCTGGCGCACCATCGGAGCAATAGCAGGAAGTGACGACGGAATCGAACGTATGAGACATTATCTGCTGAATAAACTCGGCAGGATAAATTCAGATACGTTTGGACTGGTCAATAAATTCACGTTCAGCGAAATCGAAAGGTATACGCTCGCACTTGCGGATTTCGTTGTGTATTCATCGGAGTATGAAAAAAAATGCGTTCACACGGACTTTGAATTCGATTCAGAAGGCCGCGATGCAATAGTTCCACCGGGATTAACGGATAGTTCGAATGAGATACGCGTGCGCGAATCCCATATCGATCCGGGCTATGTTCTGATTTCAGGAAGAATCGAGGATTTTAAAAACCAGCTTCGCGCGGTACGGGCGCTCAGGTATCTCGGTATTCCCGGAATCGTCTCAGGCAGCGCAAACAGTATGCACAAAACATATTTCGAAACGACCAGGCGATTAGCAAACAATCCACCGAGGATTCGATTTTTTCCGAATTCGTCGAGGGAAATCTTCTCGTCTCTCGTTCTGGATTGCCTGGTGCACGTAAACGTCTCCTGGGCGGAGAGCTACGATCTCAGCAGCAGGGAAGCGCTGCGGCTTGGAAAGAACGTCGTCGTATCGAAGTACAATCCGCTCGCGCACGAGAATATAGCAGGAGTTCATTCCTGCGACCCTCGCGACGTTTGCAGTATCGCTGACGCCATCTTTCGAGCTGCCAAAGCGAAGCCTCCACCCGCAAATTCCGAGTTATTCGGAACCGCCCAGCAGGAACGCGACGCGCTGCTCGCTATTTATAAACGGCTCAACCCTCGTCGCTTTTGACGATATAATATATCAGCAGAACTCGCGTCATGATTTCGAGCGACAGCATGAACCCTGCGAGAATATCGGACCAGCTAACCACGTAGGTAGTCTGCGCAACGGTTTCCGGCTCTCCGCTGAAATCGCCGGAATCGGTGATCGTCGTCGTTTCGTATGCCCGGCAGGACGTGAACAGGATCATTGCCAGCGCCAGAGCAAAAAGTACCGGAAGGGTTCTCGAAACGGCTTGTTTTTGTAGCATAGGTGACTCCCGGCACGCGTCACTCGAAATCAGTGTGACGCTTTAGGAGGCGTAAAACAATAACTTACCTATCTCGCATCACATCTTCACGCCATCTTCAATCCGCACTCAATCATCAAATCCTCGAAGTAACTATGCTACGACTGCGGTTTGACTCAATCGTGCGAATCGAACCTGACGTAAATCTGAGCGCGATTTTAGGTAACTTATTATTTTATGCCTCCTTATCGATGGTCCGTTCTTCCGTTTTATAATCGCTCTCGTCGATCTTATTCTCCTCGACAGGCTCGCTTTCGTCTCCCTGCAAGTCGGACTTCGCCTTCAGAGAGTCGATTATCCAGGGCGGAGTGTTTTCCTGATCGAGTTTGATGAACGTCGGCACCTTCCTTGAAGCCTGATCTCCTTTTCTTCGTTCGTCGAGATTCCTTCGTCCGGTAAGCGGCGTGATTTCCATTCCCGCAAATTCGGCGCTGTCCTGAGGGCCCGCCTTTGGCGCGGCTGGTCTCGGCAGAAGTTTATCGACCTTCCGTCGTTTCAGCCCGGAAATGATGCCTTCCTTGACGTCCTCAGTGAGGTACGCGTCCATCACGTCCGGATTCTGCACCGCCTGCAGCGGCGTTCCCTGAAAAAGTATCGCGCCCTCGCGAATAATGTAGGTGCGATCGGTGATCGAAAGCGTCTCCTTGACGTTATGATCTGTGATCAGAATCGAAATCCCGCGCTGTTTGAGAGCGCGGACGATGTTTTTGATGTCGCCTATGGCGATCGGGTCGATTCCTACGAACGGTTCATCGAGAAGGAGAAGCGCGGGGTTCGTGACGAGCGCGCGGGCGACTTCGAGACGCCTTCGCTGCCCTCCCGATAAATCCGCGGCCTTCTGCTTTCGAAACGGAGTCAACTCCATCAGTTCAAGATATTCGTTAAGACGCCTTCTTCGATCCGGCCTCGAAAGGCCCAGGGTTTCGAGAATCGCGCGGATATTGTTCTCGACGGTCATTCTCGAAAACACGCTCGGATCCTGGGTCAGATACCCGATTCCGCGCTGGGCGCGTTTGTACATCGGAAGCCTTGTAATGTTTTCGCCCCGGTGGAAGACCTGCCCTTCGTCCGGCGAAATGATGCCGATGACCATGCGGAACGTCGTGGTCTTGCCCGCGCCGTTCGGGCCGAGAAGTCCGACGACCTCGCCCTTGCCGATGGTCATATCGACCCTTCGAACCACTTGTTTGTGGCCGTAGGACTTTACGAGACCTCGCGTCTCGAGGAGAATTTCCATCTCCTTGGGCGGCTCCAGCTCGTCATCCGTCGAAGGCGGCGCAAGCGGAGGCGCATCCGTGGACGCCGTTAGCGGTGCGGTGTCGATCATTCCAACATGCTATCACTTTCTCAGCGTTCGATCAACACGCCATTTTCACGCGTCCGGAATATTCGGGACGTGACGTCCGTTTCGACAAGCTCCACGACGATCGGATTCCGGGCGCCTGGAACCTTCACGAGGACGCCTTCGAGTATATCCCGCTGTGGAGACGGATCGTCGCGAAGAACGACCTGCACGTGAATACGCAAAGACACTCCCTCCGACAGCGCGAGGTAATCGAGTTTGTAGCCATCGAGGGTGTAAATTCCGAGAACCGCAGGCGGCCCCGCGCGACGATCGTACTCGTTTGCGATTCGAAGGACGGTTTCGTAGTCCAGCGGGCGCAGATTCGGATTCGCAGCGCCGCCACTTCCGACGGAGGAAGGCATGATAGGAGTCGGGTTTGGCGCGGGCATGGCCGCGTTCGGCGGCGGGTTGTTCGCAACCTGATTCTGCTGCTGAACGATGACGCCTTCCGCCGCGCCGGGAGTTCGCACCGCGACGTTAGCGGCTTCGGGAGCGGAAACGCCAGCGACGCCCATTCGTCCGCGCGCGGTTCGCGGGTCCGGAAGACCGGGAGGGTTCAGATTTGCGCCGTTCGTGTTCTGATCGGACGAACTGGATCTGTTCGCGCCGTTCTGCAGGTTCTGATTCGTCCCGGTGTTACCGAGGTTCGACGCCGAAAGAGGCGCGGCGATGATGTCTTCCTCGGCGGTCTGATCCACGGCGGCGTTCTCCGTATTCTGGGTGACGGATTCGAAACCCTCGGTGAGATCCACCGGAGGATCACCTGGCTGCTGGGCGCCCGAAGGTGTGACGGCGTTCGGCGCGACGAAAGTCTTAGCCGGATTTTCGACGTCGAAAGCGAGGAGGATTTCGCCCGTCGTGCCACCCGCGGAGGTGAACAGTTCGAGATCGTAAACGAGGTTCGTAATCGAAATCGCGATTGTATCATTCGCGTCGTTCACGATAGTAAACGAAAACGAATCACGCGCGTCAGCGACGCTGACGGAGACCGCGGGCGCGCCCTGTTTCAGAATCTGGACCGAAGGGTTCTGCCGGTTCGCAAGAAGCACTCCCGCGGGAAGCGTGACGTTCACGATTCCGTAGATCGCGCCGGAGAGAGTCACTTCCCCCGCAATCTGCGGCGAGGACGTGTCCACCTCGACCTCTGGAATGTCGCTGACTAAGAGATCGATCCCGCCGAGGGAATACGGGCCGACTATCGGCAGATTCGTCTGGATGACGGAATTGCCGTTGTCGTCGTCGAAGGTCGTGATCCTGATCGCGACGGCGCCGAATGAATCGTCCGGAACGTTGACGACGATCCGCGCACGTTTCAGCCCTTCGACCACGAAACCGAGAATCTCGATCCCTCCGCCGGCGGTGATCGTCGGAGGCGTTCCGGTAGACAGGCTGAAAAGATTGTCGGTCGACGCTCTTATTATCAACTCCTGATTTTTCGCGCCGGACGGAACCTGATTCGGCTCGATCGTAAATCCGGGAACGGTCGAAACCTCCACGGGAGGATCGCCTGCGCCCTGCGCCTTTGCGACCTGGACTTCCGTAGAAATCAGAACCGCGACGATAAAAATTGCCCGAATTACGCCAATCATTTCCACCTCGAATCAATCCTTAGGAGGCTAAAATAAATAAGTTATCCATCTCGCATCTCATCTTCACGCCATCTTCGCTTCGCTCTCGGTCGTCAAATACTCATCGGAACTATAGCTACGACTCCGTTTTGACTTCCTCGATCGAAGCGAACCTAGCATAAACCTGAGCGCGATTTTGAATAACTTATTTATTTTGGCCTCCCTACAAGTTATACGTCCGAAGATCGCCGACGGTAGAACATCAAACAATTCTGCCAAGCCAGGACTCGAAAAACAATAAATCATACACCTCGCGTCTCATACTCACGCCATCTTCGCATCGCTCTCGGTCGCCAAATCCTCAGCGGAACGACAGCTACGCCTACGGTTTGGCTTCCTCGCGCAATGCGAACCTGACACGGCTCTGAGCGCGATTTTACACGACTTATTATTTTTCGAGTCCTTGGTTTATCATAGAACAAAGTGAAACTACACTTTTGAAGGGGCAGAAGCCGCAAACGATCAATAATACCCGGGGGCACCAAATGAATTCCGCCAAGAACATTTTTCTCGCGCTTTTCTTTATAACTTTCGGCGTCATCGTGAGCCAGATTCAGTTTCAGTCGGCGTTCGCGTTCGGCGAAGCGAATGAGACGGAGCCTGCATCGCAGTCGAAGTCGCCAAACGGCGAGTTCAAAATCGCGTTCGTGAACCTTCGCACGGTGTGGGACAACTATCCCGCGAAGGCGCTGGTCGAGGAGGAGTTCCAGGTTTGGTACGAAAGACAGATCCGTGAAATCCAAGAATTCAAGAGGCAGTCGGAAGAGTTCGCAACCGCGGCGACCTTCGAACCGATCGGAAGCCGGAGCCGCCAGGACCTTCTGATCAAGTCGATGAACGCGGAGATCAAGCGGCAGGTGAAGGAAAGGATGCTTCCGACCGAGGCGGAACAGCGGAAAAAGCGGGAATTCAGGAATCTGTACCACGGTATTCTGGACAAGATCGAGAAGGTCGCGCACGATCTCGGCTACAACACGGTGCTGAAGGTCGACAGCCCGGAGGCGCTTTCAGGCGAATACAGCGAACTCCAGACATACATCGCGGAAATCAATTTCAGGGGCGTGCTCATCTACGATTCGGATAACGACATTACCGCGCAGGTCATCGCGGCGCTGAAAGAGGAATGATGGCAAGCTGCGAGAACTGCGGAAAGTCGCTTGTTTCGCCGCTCGCGTGCGAGAGCTGCGGCTCTATTTTTCTTCCCGCGGAAGACGTCGATTATTTCGAAGCGCTCGGGATTAAACGCGAGTATTCGCTTTGCAAGGACGAGATCGAGGATCGCCAGCGCAAACTTGGAATGCTGCTGCATCCGGATTTTGCGATGAAGAAAACTCCGTTCGAACAGCGGATCGCCCAGCGAAGCAGCGCGCTCGTCAACGACGCGGCGACTACGCTGAAAGACGATCTCGAGAGGGCTAAGTATCTGCTTTCGCTTTACGACGACGAAGTGCTACAGGCCTCGAAGGAGACTTTCGGCGGCTTCCTCGCGGAGATGCTCGATCGTAGGGAGGAGCTTGGCGAGCTTAGGTTCAGCGCGGCGGAGGCGAAGCCCGCTGGGCACGAGAAGTCGAAGGAATTCCAACTCGCGCTCGAAAAAATGGAAACCTGGGCTACGTCTGAGGCGCAGCGGATCAGGATAGAGCTGGAGTCGCTTTTCGAAAAACTCCATCTGAATCCATCGTCCGCGGAACTGAAGGATCTGATCGCGAGGCAGATCAGGTCATGGAGTTACATCGAATCCTTCAACCATGAAATAATGGCGACGAGGCGGACGATCGGCTAACGACAACCGTTCACGGGGTCGTTCGCAGTCAATAGCGGCTAACGAAACGCTGCCTTGCTGCTTTCCGACTTCTGGACGGAGTCGAGCGCCTTGTTCACCACCGCGAGGAGTTCGCTCCGCGAGAACGGTTTTTCGAGCGTGAAGCTCGCACCGAACCTCTTCGCCGCTGAGAGAAGGTCCGCGCCAGCGCCCGAGATCGCGATGACGGGGATAGATTTCTTCTGTTTACGCAGATCGAGTATGAACTCGATGCCCTCCTTCTCCGGCATAAGAATATCGGTAATTACGACATCGAACTTCTGATCTCCGGCAAGGCGTATGCCATCGGTTCCGTTCAGCCCGGAAAGGACTACGTGACCGTCGGACGCGAGAATCGCGCAACACACGTCGCGTACGGTCTGATCGTCGTCGATGAAGAGTATTTTAGCCACGGCTCTACTTTATTACTGAAACAAGACTCTCGAGATTGTCCCGAATCCACGAGAGAGAAACGAGTTCGTCGAATGCAACGCCTATCTTGCGCAGCAGGATGAACCTGATCTTGTCGCCTTCGACTTTCTTATCATGAATAATCGCGCGGTACAGCCGCTCCATCGAAAAGTTCTCAGGCAGACGGAACGGGAATTGACCTTTCAGCGCTTTGAGCGCGCGGTCGGCCTCCGCGTCCGGAAGGTGCCCGAGTCTCCTTGAAACTTCGATCGCCACCTGCATTCCGAGAGACACTGCCTCGCCGTGGAGGAACGTCTCGGGCCTCATCGCGTACAACTCGAACGCGTGGCCGAACGTGTGGCCGAAGTATAGATGCCTGCGCACGCCGTATTCGTGCTCGTCCTCCCCGACTACCGCCGCCTTGATCTGCACGCAGCGCATTATAACGTTCAGAAGCTCTTCGTCCGAGATCGCGCCTTTCAGTTCCGCAGGCCATTTCGAAAGTCGATCGAAGAGATTCGCATCGCGAATGATCGACGCTTTGAACATTTCCGCGAGACCGTTTCGCCACTGCCGCTCGGGGAGCTGGTCGAGAAGGCTTATGTCGCAGAATACCCCCTGCGGCTGACGAACCACGCCGACGAGGTTTTTGCCTTCGTCGTGATTGATCGAGAACTTCCCGCCAATACTGGAATCGATCTGAGAGAGCAGGGTGGTTGGAATCTGGACGAATTTCGTGCCTCGGAAGTAGAGCGCGCTTGCAAGTCCCGCGACGTCTCCGACCACGCCCCCTCCGAAGGATACGACGAAGCTTCGTTTATCGAGGAAGTCGATGACGCACCGATCGATGACCTTTCGCAGGCCGTCCCATCCCTTCGACACCTCGCCAGGCATCAGCTTGACCACGCTCCACGGAAGTCCTGTCTCGTCGATTCGTTTCGAGATAACGGGACCAAGATCCTTCCACACCATTTCGTCGGTGACAAGAAGAATGCGGTTCGCCGACTTGTCGTTCTTGACCCACTCAGGAAAGAACGACAGCGCGTTTCTGTCAATAAACACCGGATATCGATACGAACCGACGTCAACGATTACTTCACGCATATTTCGCCCTCTCCCGATAGCCACATTGCCGACAATCTAAACACCACGCGCCTTCGATGCAACTTCTACAGGCGATTGACAATACGAAGTCGGCTTTTACGCCCATTCATAAAGAAACATAACTTTCATTAGACGCCAAATCTGGACAATTCGCCTCGCTCACCAAGTATCGAGACGTTTCCTTTGACCTCTCGATTACCGAGCTGCCGGTTTTTCGAGTTTCCAAATCCGATGTCAGCTTCGTCGAGGCTTCTTAACCTTAGATACAGTTTTTTTCGTCTGCTGGTTCGACGGCGCAACCTTGATCTTCACCGCCGCTGAGCGGAGTTTGTCGACCTCGCCCTTCGTCAGAACGCGGTATCCTCCGGACGGAATGTTCCCGAGGCGTACGCTTCCGACGCCGATTCTGCGCAGCATCTTTACCGCGTACCCCACCTTCGAAAGTATTCTTCTGACCTGCCGATTCTTCCCCTCCGAAATCACGGCTTCGATGGTTGTGAACGATTTTTCCCGATCGACGATCTTCGCCTTGTCGAGTTTGAGTTTGCCCTCGCTCGTCCAGAGGCCTTCCTTCATTCCCGCAAGATCCTCGTTAGAAACGACTCCCTTCACGCGAATCTGATATTTCTTCTCGACGTGGTAACGGGGGTGGGTCATCAGGTTCGCGAACTCTCCGTCGTTGGTGACGATCAGCAGGCCTTCGCTGTCGAAATCGAGCCGGCCGACGCAAAACAACCGTGCGTCGTCGTCGATAAGATCCGTGGCGAGTTTGCGATCCCTGCCAATCTCGTCCTTGGCGGTGCAGATGAACCCTGCTGGCTTGTTCAGCACATAGTACTTGTGACGCTCTACCTTTATCCGCTCGCCGTCCACGCGGATTTCGTTCGTCTCCGGATCGGCCTTGGTCCCGAGAACTCTGATGGTCTCGCCGTCGACGCTGACCCTGCCTTCCTCGACGAATTTTTCGCAGGCCCTTCGCGAGCCGTAGCCGGCCGACGCGAGGATTTTATGGATTCGTTCGAGGGTCATTTTTCGGTGCCGATCTGAAGGAGAGCGCAAGACAAATCATAGCCAGGAAGAACCACATCCTCAGGGCGGAGTCCCAGGCGGGATATGAGAACCCGATATTCCTCCCGATGGAAGTGTGGCGCGAATAAAAATCGCCGCTGCGAAGTATATCCCAGCCGGCCGAGCCGCCCGGTTCGACGACGATCCTCGCCTCGACCACGATGGGATTCAGGAAAAGCAGCATATCCGCCGCGAGTTCCTTTTGCTGCACATCCTCGAAATTCGCGAGGATTTCGTCGGAGATGAAAAGACCATAGAACGCAGTGAATCCGATAGCGAAGAGAACGATCATCGCGACCGCCGCTGGAACCTTCAGCCTTTGAAGAAGGAATCCGAACCCGAGCGGAAAACACCCGACTGAGTACGCGAACGCGAGTCCTCTCGATATAGCGCTCGTGGGCTGATCGCTGATCAGAAGCATCAGAGGAAAAAGCAGGGCGCAGGGAATCGCCAGGAACGCGAGCGTAATCGCGCATCGCAAAGCGAACTTCGCGAAGTTCTCGCGCGACGGAACATATCGTCCGACCGACAGCATCGTCCCGACGACGTAGAGAAGCAGCGGCGAAGCGCACAGAACCACGATTGACATAAGCTCACTCATGCAAGGCGTCTCTCGAACTAAGGAGAGCGACGCGAAAATGACAACACGCCACGGCGTTCAATACAAACGATTTTTCTCGCCGGGGAGATCGTCGCATTTCGTAATTCGTAATTCGTAATTCGTAATTGAGTCGTGGTAATCTGATTGTCGATGATTCGTATAGCGGAAGTCAAAAACATTGCCGTCATAACCCTCGTCGGGCCGGGGAGCACGATTCTGTTCCTCCCGGCGCTCGAAAAAATGCGCGAAGTCTTTCCCGCCGCGAAAATCGACGTGCTCACGCCGATTAACGCGGTCGCCGACATGTTTAGTGAACATCCGCTCGTAAATCGCGTCGTCCGCGTCGCCGACCGCAAAGACGGCAATTTCTTCGATCGCATCAGAACGGTGTTCACCGCAAGGTCGATCCGGCCAGAGGACTCGCGAAGGTACGACGTCAGCTTCACCATCTATCCTTCGAACCGCATACACTACAACGTCCTCGCCTGGCTCGTAGGCGCGAAGGTACGCATCACCCACGGCTACGAACACGGTAAGCTGAAGACTCTCGCGTTTCTGCAGAACCACCCTGTTCCAACTGACGTCACGAAGCACGACGTCGAAAACAATCTCGCGCTGCTTCGCGAATTCACCTCCGACCTCGCTCCGCCGGAGAGGATTTCGTTCCATCTGACGGAAGGCGCGCGGAGGTTCGCGGAGGAGTTCTGGGACGCGCGTCCGAAAACGAGGAAGTATCGCGTCGGATTCCACGTAACTAGTTTCCCGGATATGACGTACAAACGCTGGCCGGAGGATCACTACGTGCGGCTGTTCGACCTGCTGGACGCGGACGCGACCTGCCACCTCTTCGGCGGGCCAGACGAAGCCGCGGAACTCAGACGCATCGCGGCCCGCGCTAAGAATCCGGCTGAAGTGATCGCGATCCCGCTGGTCGAAGCCGCGGCGGTAATGAGCCATCTCGACGCGTTCGTGTCGAACGATTCCGGACTGATGCACGTCGCCGCGGCGGTCGGAATCCCGACCCTCGGCATTTTCGGCCCCACGAATCTGACCCGCACGAAGCCCTGGGGATTGAACGCGCGGGTCATTCAGTACGAAGAGCACCTCGCTTGTCGGCCATGCCACGTCTACCCGGCAAAAAGCGTCCGGCTGAAGCCCGGCTGTCCGGAGCTGACGTGCCTGACGGAGATTCCTCCGGAGCGTGTGCTTTCGAAAGTTCTGGAAATGCTGGCGACATGCTGATCATTTTATTCGTGCCGTCTACGAATTTCTTGTAATATTATTGGATCTCGATAAAATCATACGAAAAATTCGTAGACGGCACGAATAAAAAGTAATGCGCCAGCCGCCGGGGGAAGCTGGCGCAACAGATTTCAGGTCGCGGATTGCTGAGCGCCCGCCGCGGCTTCCGCGCGCTGACGCTCTTTTTCTTCCGCTTCGCGCTTGATCTCTTCCTCGAGCTTTTCGCCGCCGAAGGCGACCATCGTGCACGCGATGAAAATCGAGGAGTACGTTCCGACGAAAATGCCGATCATCATCGCGAGCGAGAACCCGCGTATGATTTCACCGCCGAAGAAATAGAACACCGCAACAGTCGCGAACGTCGTCCCGGAAGTCAGGACAGTTCTCGAAAGCGTCTCGTTGACGCTCCTGTTAATCGTATCCTTCAGCGTGCCCTTCAATTTCTTCTGGAGGTTTTCCCTCACGCGATCGAAAACAATGATTGTATCGTTGAGCGAATACCCGATGATCGTCATCAGCGCCGCCATTTCGTTGAAGTTGATGAGGACGTTCATGTCGAAGTACATGTTCATCACCCCGAACGCGCCAAGCGTGAACAGCACGTCGTGGATAAGCGCGACGACCGCCGCGATTCCGAACCTCCACTGGAGGAACCTGAAGCGAATGTACACGATGATCGCGATCAGCGCGATGATGCCGCTCCAGATCGCCTTGTTCTTCAGCGTCGCGGCGCCCTGCGGATCGATGTGAGTATCCTGAAGTATCGGGTCGAGGATGCTGGTCGATTTCGAACGCAGGAACGTTTCAACTTCGGATTTGAGCTTTCGCCCGAGATGCCCGGGAGTGAAAGCGCTCGTGAAGTCGATGTTGTCGCTCTCGATAAGGAATTCGGAAGAATGGGTTCCGTTAACGACTTTGCTCGAATCGAATTCCCTGGAGGATATGAACCCGATTCCGAATTTTGTCATGAGCATTTCCTCGTCGATGTTTCCTTCCGCGTCCTGGAAAATACCGCTGAACGCCTTGATGCTCACCGGGCTGAGCGACACGACGTGCGCCTTGAAATTCGCCTTGAGCGACGCGGTCGAAAACTCCGTCCGATCGACGAGAAGCTGTTTGACTTCAGCCATCGAGCTTTCAACGTGCCGGACGTCATTTTCGATTTCGCGAACCCAATCGCTGTAGTCGAGGGTTTCGTCCGGTCGCGACGGATGCTTCCAGAAAAGGTCGACGTTTCTGAGAGTCACGTCGAAAGCGAACTCATTTCCCGCGCGTTCAGCTTCCTTGGCCGAGCAGGAAAGAGCGTTCGATCTCGCATCCGCGTACGTCATCGGGTTGAGTCTTTCGCCGAACTGGTTTTTCCCTTCGACGCGATTCCATTCCTCTACGCTCGCGATAGAGACGTCCTTCGGGAACCCGTACCGCGCGAGACGCTTGTTCAGTTCCGCGATGAACCCCGCTGGGCTGAAGCCGTCCACGGTGAGCACCCGGAACCTTCCGAGAATATCGATCCGCGTCATCGGAATCGTCTTCATATCGATATCCGTTACATTCGGTCCGAGGCCGAGGGAGGAATTTTCGAGAATGTACTTCTGCAAGAGGCCGCGGATGTGATTGCGCCAGTCGCTCGCCCTTCTCGAAGTCTGCGATATGTCGAGCGGGCGAAGGCTGACGCTTACCGTCGATCCTTCGATCGAAACCGTCGGAAACGGCTTTTCCGCTCCGCCAGGATTTCTTACCTGCGCGTCGGCTTCGAGCGCGCGAAGGAAATCCAACTTGAACGCTGAGCGATCGAAGAGTTCGGAAACCTCGATACTGATTCCGTAGGAAAGCGAGACCTCGCTAAGCTTGTCGGACGAAACCGGAACGACTTCGAAGCTGAATCCGCTTTCCGCGAGTCTGTCCGCGAACGCGCTGCTAATGGCTTCCCTGAAGTCGGTCCTGCGCTTTTCGTCCGCCTCGCCCGGCACCATGAAAATAAGCTGGTCGCTGTAGTTGCTGCCTGCCTGGTATTCCCCATCGGCACGAAGTTTCCCGACGGCTTCCTGGATTTCGGCGCTGCGGTCGACGAACTGGACTTCGATGTTCGCGTTCGCAAGTCCGGCGAACGACGCGCCTTTAACGATTTCCTCCCTGACGCTTTCGAGGCGCATGGGTTCGCGGAACTGCACATGAATCTGGTCTCCGCCGCGGAACTCGATTCCGAAGTTCTTGACGCCGCCGTCGCCGTGGGTGAAGAAGGTGAAGAGTCCGAAAACTATGCAGCCAATGCTCGCAATCCAGAAATAGTTTCCGATTTTCATGAAGTCGATTTTTGGATCCTTCACGATCTGCATCATCCGAAGCGTCTGCGGCTGATAGCCTTCGACATACCATCCCATCATCAGCCTCGTGACGAAAATAGCGCAGAACATACTTGTAAGGATCCCGACCGCGAGCACGACCGCAAAACCGCGGATGAATCCGTGTCCGATGTTGTACAGAATCACCGCGCATAGCAGCGTCGTGACGTTCGCGTCGAAGATGGTCCAGAACGCGCGTTGATACCCCTGCTCGATTGCGCGGAGCAGTTTCACTCCGCGGGAAAGCTCCTCGCGAATTCTCTCGAAGATCAGAATATTGGCGTCCACCGCCATACCGATCGTGAGTATCAGTCCCGCGATTCCCGGCAATGAAACAGTCGCGTTGAAAAAGCACAGGAAGCCCATGATCAGCGCGATGTTCATCATCATCGCCGCGCCTGCCATGAGGCCTGAGGTCCAGTAGTAGATAGCAATGAACAAAAGCACCAAGCTGAGACCGAGCAATATGCTGAACATTCCTTTTCGAATGTTGTCCGGACCTTGTGTCGGTCCGATAAAGGTCTTCGATTCCTGGACGAGCTTCACCTCGATCGATCCGCTGCGAAGGATGTCGAGAATGCGTTTCTGCTCGCTCGGATCGAACCCCTGCAGGATGCCGTGGTCGTCGATTCGCGAGTTGATATTCGGGGACGCGTAGACTTCGCCGTCCATAAGGATCGCGAGCCCTTCGCCAGTATGCTTTCCAGTGAACGCTCCGAACGCGCTGTCCCTTCCAGGACGGAGCGAGAACGCGATCACAGCCCGACCGTCTCTGCTTCCCGACGTCGTCAGGTATAGCTTGTCGGGATCGAGGTCCTTACCGGTAAACCTCATGTTCGGATCGGTTTCCTCCTGGAGCAAAATGTACCTGCGTTCCGGATCGTCGAGGAATTTCTGGTACTGCTTCTCCATCCAGCCTTCCTTGTCGATCTCATCGGGAGGCGCCGTGGGCGGCTCGAAATGGCGCTCGAACCACTTGTACCTGACGCCTTTCTGCTCGTCGACCATTCTCGCGAGATACTCCGGATCGTTCGCCTTCGACTTGTCCGGCCTCGATTCGATCCACGTCTGCGATACCTCCTTCGGCGCGACGATCAGGAACTGGAGCACGCCCTGCGACGTGATAAGTTTGTCGTACTGCGCGACGCGTTCGTCGGTCGCGCCCGGGAGCACCACCTGAATCTTGTCGAAGTCGGCGTCGCCGGAAACTTCGCTAATGCGGATTCCGGAGGTGCCGCTCTTGTCGAGCCTGCGGTAGAGCGTTTCGATGGTCGAACCGACCGGGTCATCCTCCGAATACGCGGTATTGAGTTCGTCGAGCTGCTGCTGAAGGGATCTCAGTCTCAGCTCGTCGTTCGCGTCCCGTTCGCTTTCGCGGATTCCGAGAATCTGGTCGATCTTGTCCTGAAGGTCCTTTCGCTCCGATTCGCTGTCGATGTCTTCGTCCTGCTCGATGCGGTATATAAGGATCGCGCCGCCCTTGAGGTCGACGTCGAGATCGAATTCCCTTCGATCGATGAGCGCGGGGTATTTGACGACGGTGTTATCCACGTCGTCGTCACCAAGAATGCCGAGCAGCGGATAAAGGTCGATTCCAAGTTCGCGAAACCACGACTTCGGAATCGCAACGTACACCGCAAATAAGTACAGCAGAATTATAATTGACGTTTTGAACCCTAGACTTCTTACCATTTTTATCTCCTTCGATTTTTCAAATACGATTGACCCTCGCGCCGCCGACCCTTGCGCCTTCGAAATGCGGCTGGCGCAAACCACGGAGGGAATGCCGCTTCAGGGAGCGCTTATCATCGAGCCGAGGATCGCGATGCGTCGGCCCGCTCCGCCGCCGCCTCTATCAGCGTTTCCGGAAGCGTCGAAATGACGCGCCTGGTTCGCTTCTTCCTCCGTTGTCGCCGGCCGGAATATCTGGGTCGCCGGAAGACTTTCGAGGTGAATATCGCCATCGATGTGTCTTTCGAGGCTGAGCGAGTCCTTCAGCACGATTTCGCTGACGGAAAGGAGGTTATTACCCATCCCGGTGCAGCCGAGGTCTTTCGCAAGTTCGTCCGCGCATTCGACCCGCAGGCGCTCGATTTCCGCAAGAATGAGCGCGTCGATCTCCGCAATGCGCGCAGACGATTCCGCGGACACCGGCGCGTCGGGTTCGAAAGACAGAGATTCGCGCTCGCGAACCAACCTGACGATCGCGTCCGATTTCCGCGGCGTGGAATTCTGCGCGCAAACGAGCACCGGCATCACCGCGGTCTGCAAAAGCAGCGAAAACGCCGCCAGCGCGATCAAAAACCTCGAAGTGAATGTTTGTCCGGACTTCATTTTTCGCCGAGAATTGAATTTACAGGCTGAAACCCTAAAAGATTCGTTACCCGACTACAAGTGCAATCGCAAAAAGAAACTTCGATCCTCTTCGCGAGCAAATCGTTCGTTCAACCACTCGCATATTTCCGAGGATTGTATCGGTTCGGTGAAGCACGTCCATAGCATTCTGTTCGTCTGGAGAATTCGCTTCCCATCGCTAATGTCCGTCTGGTAAGGACCGAAAACGACAAGTGCCGGGGACTTTCTCGTCCTAACGTTGCGCCTGATGTTCTAAAATTTGAAATAGAGGAACTTGATATAAGTACCTCCCCCGCAATCAGTTACGCCTACTTGGCAGCTTCCTCTTACTGCCTACC
>JANLHZ010000288.1 GCA_024653775.1 Planctomycetota bacterium
GACAGTCTCACATATCGAGGAACCATTCGATTCCAAGCCCAAGGAGGCCAGTCTGAATCGGAATTCTTTCAGATGTAACCGCCTGAGGACTTGCGAAACCATGTCTCAGTGTTGCATAAAGCATATAACTACTATTAAAGATACAAAGTATCTGTTTTATTGAGAAATATTATATATGTTTTATTGTAAGACATATATAATATTTCTCAATGAATCTTACGATTCCATCAATTTAGGTCTGCCATATTTCTCCAATCACGCTGACTTTTTAAGGTAGGATGTCTTTACGCGTGGCTCTTTTTCTGGGAATGATTGCGCAACGCACAGACCTCTTGCCTTGCTTTCCGCGGCTCAGGTGGTTCTCGGAAAGGCGAAAGAAAATAGTGGGGACTTTGGCTGAATCCCAAAGAGTGTGGGCGGCGGGGGAAAGATGTGTAGTATGATGAGACGGGACGTCCGTGCCACGCAGTTCACCAACAAATACTTGTTCTTTTACTATTAGATATATGTTGTAAAATTCACATGATAATCTGATATTGCTTCTTGCTCGATTGTGTTTATCATAATTGGCACTCCTTTTCTAAACGATAGAGAAGTTAACGAGATTTCAGATGGAAAAGTTGCTGACGCCAGATTCTCAGGGAAAACGGCAGAAGCGAATCCTCGTCGTCGATGACGAAGAGCCGATGAGGATGCTTATTCGAAGGATTTTCCAGGCAGATGGCGTAGTGATCGATACCGCGGGGAACGTGGATGACGCGAAGCGTCTGCTGATGGATCAGGTTTACGACGTCCTCATTTCGGATTACGTTTTCAAGGACGACCGCACCGGCCTCGACCTCCTGAAATTCGTCACCGAACACGATCCGACGCTACCCGTGGTGATGATAACAGGCGAAGCTCTTAGCGCGCTCGACGCGGTTCGCGCGATGAAGTGCGGCGCTTTCGATTACATCACGAAACCTTTCGAGCGCGAAGAGTTCATGATGATCGTCGAGCGCGCGATAAGCCTCGGCGAAGATAAACGGGAGCTCGTGCGACTTCGGCAGGAACTCCAAAGCAACTTCGGATTCCAGAACATAGTCGGCCGCTCGAAAGTGATGCGGGAAGTGTTCGAACTCGTACAGCGCGTCGCGCATTCCGCCGCGACGATTCTAATAGTGGGTGAAAGCGGCACGGGCAAGGAACTCGTCGCGAAGGCGATCCATCACGCGAGCGCGCGCAAAACGGGGCCGTTCCTCGCGATCAACTGCGGAGTTCTCCCCGAAAATCTTCTCGAAAGCGAACTCTTCGGACACGAGAAGGGCGCGTTCACCGGCGCGTACAAACGCAGAAAAGGACTTTTCGAGGAAGCGTCCAGCGGAACCATCTTCCTCGACGAAATCGGCGACATCACTCAGTCGGTCCAGCTTAAGCTGCTGCGCGTCCTGCAGGAAAAGGAGGTACGACCCGTCGGCGGAAACGAAAGCATACAGGTCGACGCTCGAGTGATCTGCGCGACCAACGTGCCGCTGGAAAAAGCGATCGACGACGGAAGCTTCCGGCAGGACCTCTACTACCGGATTTCCGTAGTCCCGATAACGATTCCGCCGCTGAGGGAGAGGCGCGAGGACATCCCGCTCCTGGTTCGACAATTTCTGCGCAAAGCATGCGACGTCAACCTGCGCGGAGACATGACCCTCAGCGAAGACGCGATGGACATGCTGATTCACGCTCCCTGGAAAGGAAACGTCCGCGAACTCGAGAACGCAATCGAGCGGGCAGTCCTGATAACCGACGGCAAGGTGATTCACAAGGACGCGTTCCGCGAAGAGTCGATGGGGCAGATTCCCCACGCTAAAGCCGAGAACGATTTCGAATCCACAGGAGGCGGAATGCTCCGCAGCAAAGTTTCGAGCGTCCGCGAACGGATCGAGCGCGAGAACATCTACCGCGCGATCAAGGAAGCCGGCGGAAACAAAAGCAAAGCAGCGCGGATACTCGGGATCAGCCGGGGGTCGCTGTACAACAAGATTCGCGACCTCGAAATTGACATCTGACATTATATTCGTGCCGTCTACGAATTAAATGTACTATTATCGACTCACGCAAAAAATCGTACAGTAAATTCGTAGACGGCACGAATATAATATACTACTCAAACAGGTCGTGCGCGATCAGCACCGAAACCGCGCTCAGAGTGAAGCCGTCGACGATTTCGCCGGATTTGATCATAGCGAGTATTTCCGAAGGATCGAACCAGCCGACGCTGTCGATTTCAGTCGTATCGAAGTCCCCCACCGGTTCCGAGTCCACCTCGCCGAAGCAGAGCGAACCCGTGTGGCGCATTATGCCGTACGCGGGCGAGAACTCCGCGAGCACCCGCACGTTCGTGGCGCGGTAGCCCGATTCCTCGACTCCTTCGCGGATCGCGGCTTCCCGGGCCGACTCCGACGGTTCCCGCTGGCCTGCGGGAAATTCCCAGCGCGACTCCCGAATCACGTGCCGATAGACCTTCACCATAAGGAATCTGCCGTCGCTCGTCCTCCGCGCGGCAAGTAACGACGACATCTTCTTCATTGCGATGACGTAGTACGCCGAGCCTTCGAGGCCGCGCATGGTGTTCTCCTCGACTACGCACGAGTAGTAAGGATTGTCGTGAATGAAATCCGTCATAGTTCTCCGGTGGTTCCGCGAATTTTTCTTTGGAGTTTTTGTACTGCAATCCGCATACTGATGCCAACCTTCCAGCAACATTCCCACTTCAATATGAGGCGACCATGAACCGAACTCTCAAACTTCTGTCATTTATGTTTCTGATCAGCGGAGCGATAACCGTGTGGGCTTTCGCGCAGGAACCCGGTAGGCCGGGGCCGAACCAGCCCCAGCCGGGCGGGCAGCTTCCGCCGCATATGCAGCCGCCGCCGAGTCCTCCGCAGAACGCGCCGAGACCCGCGGAGAACCAGACGCAGGTCGCCCCGCCGATGACGGAGGAACAGCAGGCCGCGATTCAGGAGTATTACCGCAGATACGTCGCGCACCTTCAGTACGCGGCGCTTCCGGTGAAGCAGCTCTACGCGAGCATTTTCGCCGGCGAAATCGCGGGAATTCTCGGAACCATAGATTTCAGCGAGTTGATACTTAACGGATACTACCTGGGCGGCGATTTCCGCAACGCCACGGAGACCCGCAGGCACGACATCCAGGAGATTTTCGTTCGCAGCATCGGCATGGGGAACCTCACGTACAACCAGCTTCAGAACGTTCTGAACACGGTGAACGTGCAGTTCGACATCACGAATCCGAACTACGCGACCTTCACCCTCGTGAATCCGCAAGGAGGCTACACCTGGGGCAAGTGCAGGCTCGTCGCGGATTCGCAGACGATCGTCCACGACGACGGCACCACTGAGGAGGTTCCGCCGCGCTGGCTGATCTACGCGTTCTACACGCCTTAGAAACTATCCGAAGCACCTGGGACCGCGGACGTCCTCGTCCGCAAAAGCCGTCAAACGTCTCGTTTGACGGCTCCGAATTATCGATGTCGCTTGCTTGAGATAGTTTTTTAGTAGTGAATGAAGATCGAGGTTCGAGTGGCGAGTGGCGAGTAAACTCTCGCACGCCGGGAGTACGCCTCCGAAACGAAGCTCCAAGTGATGGATGCCAGGTTGTATCGCGGGTCTTTTCGCGTGCGTATACCGGGACGGCGAGGTTCATACAATCGAGGCGTGGTACAATATCGCTATGAAACAGTATAAGCACGGGATGACCGGGACGCACAAAGCTCGCTCCGGAGTTTTCGACGAGGGCGCACACGATCTTCTCGCCCAGGTGAATTCCAGCCTTGCGATAGATTCCTTTCTCGCGCGGTACGATCTCCTCGGATCGATCGCGCACGCGAAAATGCTCGGGAAGACGGGAATCGTCAGCGCTAAGGATTCCGCAAAGCTCGTGAAAGGACTGAACTCCATCCTGAAAGACCTCGACGCGGGTACTCTCGAACTTCCCGCGGAGGAAGACATTCACATGGCGATGGAGGCGGCGCTGTCGGACCGCATAGGCGCGGTCGCGGGGAAGCTGCACGTTGCGCGGAGCAGAAACGATCAGGTCGCGCTCGACATGCAGCTTTTCATCATCGACGCATCGGGAAAGATCGTAGAGGAGATCGGCGATCTGCTCGAAACGCTCGCGAGACGCGCTCAGAAACATATCGCGACAGTGATGCCCGCGTATACGCATCTGCAGCGCGCGCAGCCTGTGCTGTTTTCGCATCATCTGATGGCGTACGCGTTCATGTTCGAGAGGGACGCGGCAAGGTTCGAAAGCGTCCGGAAGAACGCGCGGAAGTGTCCGCTTGGAGCGGGCGCCTGCACCGGGACGACGTTTCCTATCGATCGCGAGTTCGTCGCGCGGGAGCTTGGCTTCGACTCCGTGACGGAGAACTCACTCGACGCGGTTTCTAGTCGCGACTCGCACCTCGAATTCCTGTTCGCCGCGAGCGTGCTTCAGACGCACCTTTCCCGGCTTGCGGAGGAACTGATTCTGTGGTCGAGCCACGAGTTCGGATTCGTCCGCTTCAGCGACAAGGTGACGACGGGAAGCTCGATAATGCCGCAGAAGCGAAACCTCGACGGCGCGGAGCTGATCCGCGGCAAGGCGGGACGCGCGGCGGGAAATCTGATGAGTCTGCTCACCGCGGTGAAGGGCCTTCCGATGGCGTACAACAAGGACCTTCAGGAAGACAAGGAGCCGCTGCTTTCCGGGTATCGAACAGCGAAGGACTCGGCGAAACTGATGACGCTGATGCTCGAAGAAATGACCATCGACGACGTAGCCATGCGCAAGGCAACGGAGGCGCCTGGGTCGTTTTTGCTCGCGACGGAACTCGCGGACTACCTCGCAAGCAAGGGAATGGCTTTCCGCGAGGCGCACCACCTCGTGGGCGAGGCGGTGAAGGAAGCGACACTCCTCGGCGTCGGACTCGAAAACTTCACGCCGGAAGATTTCGCGAGATTGTCGTCGCTGATCGAAGGCGATGTCTACTCGTGGCTGAACGTCGATAACGCGATCGAAAGGCGCTCCGTCCCAGGCGGCACGTCGAAGTCGTCGGTGCGCGCGCAGATTCGAACCATCAGAAGGCGAATCAACGCTCTTCGAAAGACTCGAAACTGAGTCATCAATAGTCCGCGCCAAGCGAATTAGATGTACCGCAGCCGGCCCCCGGATGGCGAGTTACATTTTATTCGTGCCGTCTACGAATTATTTGTACGATTATCAGGGTCGGCAAAAATATTACATAAAATTTGTAGACGGCACGAATAAAATGTCTGTATCAGACGAAGGTGCCACATGCAGACGGGACACCTGCGCTACAAGACGCCTGCGTTTCTGCGGATAGATTTTTGGTTCAGGCGACGTTTGTTTTCGTTCGCTGTGGTAAAATGTTTCCGATGGCTGAACAGACGCTTACAGAGAAAACGAATTCGCTTCTGACCGCCGACTTCCTCGGGAAGCTCGATCGACTCGAGCTGATTTCAAAAAAGATTTTCCGCGGGAAGATGAAAGGCGAACGCAAGTCGAAGAAGAAGGGCCAGAGCGTCGAGTTCGCGGACTTTCGCGACTACGTCGCCGGCGACGACCTCCGCTTCATCGATTGGAAGATAATGGCGAGGCTCGACCGGCTGTTCCTGAAGCTGTTCCAGGAGGAGGAAGACCTTATCGTGTACCTCCTGCTCGATAACTCTAAGTCGATGAACTTCGGCTCGCCGAACAAGTTCGAGTACGCGAGCAAGCTCGCCGCGGCGATCTCGTACATCTGTCTTTCGAAGTTCGACCGCTTCACTTTCTACAGCCTGTCGTCGAAGCTGGATAGACCCTTCGGACCAGTGCGTGGCAAGCGCCAGGCGTTCCGGCTGTTCGATCACATCGCGGCGCTCGAAGCTGACGGCGAAACGTCCCTCCTATCCGCGGCGAAGGACTTCATCAAATCGAACAAGCGCCCAGGCGTGCTTATCCTTATCTCCGATTTCCTCAGTCCGGAGAAGATCGAGGACAGCCTCAGGCCATTTACGACGCTGAACCTCGATATGTACGCGATCCAGGTGCTTTCGCCGGAAGAGCTGAATCCCGAGTACGCGGGCGATCTGAAACTCGTGGACGTCGAAACCGGCGTGTACACGGAGGTCAGCATCACGAAACCGCTGCTCGATCTTTACAAGAAGAACCTCGAAGACCTGCAGAACGACATCCGCACCTTCTGCGCCAAGCGCGGCTACGGCTCGCTTTTCGTCTCGACGGACTCGCCCTTCGAGGAAGTGATCCTCCAGAGCCTTCGCAGCGGAAGGCTGCTAAAGTAGTTGGCAGATCGAAAGCGAGGTCGTCAAATGGAAACGGAACTAGCACAACTTTACCCTTCATCGACAAAAGGCTCGCCGTCTTCGAGGGTGTAGATATCTTCCTTGGGGTCGTTTAAAAAGTCGAACGAAGCGCTGGTTTTGACCGCGATCCGCCACTCGTTTTCGTCGATGTCGTCATCCTGGACGAGTATGATCACCTTCGCGCGTTTCGGACCGGAAATCGGCAAGGGTCCGTCAAGGATGAGTTTTCTATCCTCACCGATCGTTCCCGAAATTTCGATTGCCCGTTCAACTATGCTCATAACTACGGTCTCCGATTGACGAATTCAGTATATCACAGGGTCCAGGATATTCAAAGATAGAGAAGCCGATGGCGACGTTTTATTCTCCCTCGCGGCTTGCGGAAGGCGCGGGTTTTCGGCAGTATACGTACTTTGAATTCCGGGGCGCGAGGGAGAAAATCTGTCCCCTGTCCCCTAACCCTGTCTCGTAATAAGATGCACGACGCGGTTCTATACATCGAGGACGGACGGACGTTCTATGGCAAGAGGTTCGGCGCGGAAGCCGAAACCAGCGGCGAGGTCGTCTTCAACACCGCGCTCACCGGATACCAGGAAATCCTGAGCGACCCGTCATACGCCGGGCAGATAGTTGTTATGACCTATCCGGAGCAGGGCAACTACGGCATCGCGGCGGAAGATTTCGAAAGCCGAAGGTCGTTCGCGCGGGGATTCGTGACGCGGAGTCTCGCGGGCGCGCCTTCGAACCATCGCAGTTTCGAAAGCCTTGACTCCTATCTGAAAAGCGAAAACGTCGTCGGAATCACCGACGTCGACACCCGCGCGCTGACGAAGCATATCCGCGAGTTCGGCTCCCTGCGCGGAATCATCGCGAGCGCGTCGAAGTCGCAGGACGAACTCGAAGCGGCTATGGACCGGATGCCGCTGATGAGCGAGGTGGACTTCGCGAAGGAAGTGACTATCCGCGAGGGAATGGCGTGGGAGGAAGGCGCGAACTCGAAGTTCAGCGCACGCTGTCCGCGGGTATTGCAGGAGAAGGTTTCTATAGTCGCAGTGGACTTCGGAATCAAATATGCGATACTCCGCGACCTTCGCGACACGGGATTTCGAGTGCAGGTCGTTCCAGGTACGACGAGCGCGGAGGACATCCTCGCGATGAACCCCGGCGGACTGTTCCTCTCGAACGGCCCAGGCGATCCGGAGGCCTGCACATACGCAATCGAAATGATTCGTGGGGTTGTTGGGAAGCTTCCGATTTTCGGAATCTGCCTCGGCCACCAGCTTCTTTCCCTCGCACTCGGCGCTAAGACCTACAAACTCGACTTCGGCCACCACGGAGCGAACCATCCCGTGAAGAACCTCCAGACCGACAAGGTCGAGATAACGAGCCAGAACCATTGTTACGCGGTCGATCCGGACACGCTGCCCGAGATCGCGGAGGTTACGCATCTGAATCTCAACGACGGAACCGTCGAAGGAATAGCCCACCGCGAATTCCCGGCGTACAGCTTGCAGTACCATCCCGAGGCGAGTCCGGGACCGCACGATTCGCTTTTCTATTTCGAGAAGTTCGCGAAACTCGTTCGCGCCCGCGGTCATTACCGCGATCGGGGAGAAAGCCAATGACCGTTCGTTTCGTACTCGGATTGCAATGGGGCGACGAGGGCAAGGGCAAAGTCACGGACTATCTCTCCGACTGGGCCGAGGTCGTCGTGCGCACCCAGGGCGGAGCAAACGCAGGCCACACCGTCATCATCGAGGACAAGAAGTACGTCCTGCATCTGCTTCCCTCCGGCATCATCCGTCCCAACGTGAAATGCCTTATAACCCACGGAGTGGTCGTCGATCCGAAGCAGCTCATCGACGAAATCGAGGAGATGCGCGGCCACGGGGTCGAGATCAGCGATCGCAACCTGTTTTTGTCGGAGCGGGCGCACGTCGTCATGCCGTATCACAAGCTGCTCGACGGCGCGCGGGAGGAGATGGATTCGAAGAAGGGTTCGCAGATCGGAACGACGAAACGCGGCATCGGACCGTGTTACGCGGACAAGGCGCAGCGCATCGGAATCCGCGTCGGGGACCTTTATCAGGAAAACCTTCGTCAGAAGCTAGAGCCGCTGGTCGCGGAGAAAAGCGCGATGCTGCGCTACTTCGGCATCGGCGAAGAGATCAGCGTGGACCGCATTTGCGACGACATCGCGGAGCAGCGCGAAGTCATCCGTCCCTTCGTATGCGACACGTACTCGATGATCCGCGAGGCCGTGGATTCCGGGAAGAAGATTCTCGTAGAGGGCGCGCAGGGTTCGCTGCTCGACATCGATTTCGGAACGTATCCGTACGTGACAAGCTCGAACTGTAGTTCGGGCGGGCTTATCACCGGCTCGGGAATCGCGCCGACTGAGCTTAGCAGCGTCACGGGAGTCGTGAAGGCGTACACCACACGCGTCGGCTCCGGGCCGTTTCCGTCGGAAATGGACCAAGCCACGGGCGAGCGCGTCAGAAACGTCGGCAAGGAGTTCGGCGCGACCACCGGAAGACCAAGGCGCTGCGGCTGGCTCGACGTCGTCGCGCTGCGCTACACCATCAATCTTTCCGGAGTTACGGACATCGCGCTTATGAAACTCGACGTCCTGAGCGGCCTCGAAACGATCAGGATCGCGGTCGGCTATAAGCTCGGTGGGAAGTCGATCCAGACTCCGCCGGCGTGTACGAAGGATTTCGAGAAGCTCGAGGTCGAGTACCTTGATCTTCCGGGCTGGACGGAAAACATCTCTGGCGCGCGGACGATGAACGACCTTCCCGAGAACGCGCGCAGGTACGTCGAAACGATCTCGGACCTCGCTGGAATTCCGTTCACGAGTGTCAGCGTCGGCCCCGGCCGCGCACAGACGATCCGTCTGGAAGATTAGCGAAACGTGCCAGTCACTTCCAAAGTGCCTGGCACGTATCCAGAGATTCCACATTATATTCGTGCCGTCTACGAATTTAATGTACGATTATGCCTGTAACCAGAAAATGTTGCACAAAATTCGTAGACGGTACGAATATAATGTATGAATTTCAGTGCGCGGGGCGTTATCAGAACTGATGGGATTCGCCTTCCTCTTCCTCGCGCCGGCGATCCCTCTCGCGCTCCTCTTCTTCGTCTTCGTCCGAGGATTCTTCCGTGACGATCACGCGTTCGATTCTGCGTCCGTCCGGCGTGATCTCGACGATTCGCTGTTCCGTGCGCCCGGCGGGGCCGTTCGGGCCGCGAAGCCTGAACTCGCGCACCGGACCGCCTTCGCCTACGACGACTTCGCTGCGAGTTGCGGTTTCTTCGCGGGTTACTACGCGTTCTTCTCCTCCGATGACACGCGGACGATCGCCCCAAGCGCCGTTATCGGAATAGTCTCCGTCGAATCCAGGTTCCGGTTGGACGACTATCGATCCGGATTCGTCCCATCCGCGCTCCTCGATCGGCTCTTCCCACCCCGGAGCTTCGCCCCGCGGACCCTCGCCCCAAGGCCTGGCGGGTTCGATCATCGGACCTTCGTTCCATTCCGACGGACCTTGGCGATAGAACGGATTGATTCTACGGAGCGCCTCGCGAATCCTCTCGCGAAGCATCCGCATCTCGAACCCGAACCGCGCAAGCGGATTATCCGTCGGCGCGAATTCCTGAAATTCTTCGTAGTTCTCCTCGGGATAGTACTCCTCGATGTGCGGCCCGTTCCATGGTCCTTCTTCCGACGGATATATCTCGATTACTTGGTTCTGCTCGCCAATGTGGGACTGACGGTAATAGTCTTGCTCGAATCCCACAACGATGATGCTCTCGCCCGTCATCCACCAAGAAGTTCCCGTGACTTGACAGATTGCAGTGAGCGCGTCTCTTACCGGAATTTCGCGCAGTTCGCAAGTCACTTGCATCCGCGAGGCGCCCGCGTTCAGAATATAGGAAAGCCCTTCCGTGTGTTCGAATATCGATGAAAGAACTTCTGAAAGCGGAGCTTCGCTGAAGCTGCACGAAATCGTCTGGTCGAGGGCGGGGTTGTCGAAATTCGGAACAACTCTCCAGGTATGAACGTTCGGATCGACCATCTCCGCGTGTCCCCACTCCACAGTAGGTTCGCCATCGCCACGAAGTTCATCGAATGTCGGAACGTCGTTTCCTGTGAAAACCCGAAGAGTGAACGCGCCCGACTGTCCCGGCTCGAAGGACGTGACTTCGATCCGCACTGCGCCGTCATATTCGACGTCGAACTGAATGCCGCTGTTCGTGTTGTAGAAACCGTCGTCGTCTTCAACGATGATTTCGATATCCTCATCGAGCGCGTAAAGATAGGTGTCGAAATCCTCGCTCTCGACTACCGCGACGAACCTGTCTCCCGCCGCGACTTCAACCTCGTAGTGAACGCTGTAGCAGCCCTCGCGGAAGATCGAGATTCCGGAATGCTCGTCGATCTCGCCATCGAACACGATTTCGTTCCCTTCCGAGAACAGCACTTCCGGCTGCTCGCTGACGATGGACGGTCCCGCTTCTCCTCCCGTGGACCAGCGGACCGTATACTCGCCGTTCTGGCCCTCGCCGTAGCTGGTTACAGAAATTCGATACGTTCCTGAGCGGGGCAGTTCGACGGTAAGTCTGGACATGAGGCCTTCGCCGCCGTCGTCGTCGACCTCGCGAAAGTCATCCGGCCCTTCGATGATGAGGAAGGTATCCCAGTCAGCGATGATTTCGACCGTCAGCACCGTTCCGGCGTCGAATTCGACCTCGTAGACGTCCGCGAACCTGCCGTCCGAAGTCGGCGTGTCAGACGTGGTGAGTTCCCCGCGGTGCTCCGTGGACTGCGCCTTCGCTTCAGCGTGAAACAATCCGATCAAAGCGCAAAGTAGTATTACAATCTCCCCGGTGCGTCGCATCAAAGCCTCCAATTTGGTCAAACAAAAGTTGTCAGTAGAAGTTTGACGCTATGCTAAGGAACAAAGTTGCGGCGTTGCAACGCAATCCGAAAATTTTGACTTCGTTTTCGAAATCTTCATATTCGCGCAAAGCAGTTCCTGCCGGAAGTCCAAAGCAGGCCTGATCGCGTGGTTCAAAGGTTGAAGCCGATTATTCCGACGCTTCCGAAGATTTGGTCTTCGACTTCGACCTGGACCTGGATCTCGGCTTCGAACCTTCCGCGGCGACTTTGCGGACGATGCGCTCCTTCAGCTTCGTGCGCTTGCCAACGCGTTCGCGCAGGAAGTAAAGCTTCGCGCGGCGGATCTTGCCGTGGCCCTTGACCTTCACGCTCGCGACGTTCGGGCTGTGCAGCGGAAACACGCGCTCGATTCCCGCGCCGCCGACGACGCGCCGAACCGTGAAGGTCGCGCTAGTGCCCGCGCCGCGGATGCGGATAACGGTGCCCTCGAACCTCTGTTCGCGGCTTTTATCGCCTTCGACGATTCTTACGAATACCTGCACGGTATCGCCGATTTCGAAATGATGCTTCGAAACCGGGTGGGAGGATTTCTCCGCGAGTTCAATAAGTCTGTTCCTCATAACGCACCTCTAATCGCAGTGTTGCCTTTTGTGTTTTTCGTAAAGGTCGGGACGAATCTCCCGTGTTTTCAATTTCGATTGTTCTTTTCGCCAGCCCTCGATTTTCCCGTGATCGCCGCTGCAAAGTATTCCGGGAATTCTGTGGCCTTCATATTCCCTCGGCTTCGTATATCCTGGACTTTCCAGTAAATTGTCTTCGAAACTCTCCTTTTCCTTCGATTCTTCGCTTCCAAGCGCTCCTTCGATCAGTCTCGTCACTCCTTCGGCGATCAGCATCGCGGGCACCTCCCCGCCAGAAAGAATATAATCGCCCGCGCTCACCTCCTCCGCGCCTAGTATCGTCCGTATTCGCGCGTCGAAGCCTTCGTACCGCCCGCAGATCAGCGATATGGACTTTTCCCGCGACAATTCCGCGAGCATCGTCTGCGAAAGCGGCTTCCCCGACGGCGTCAGGAGAATCTTTCTGGATGAGCCAAACTTCTTTTCAACCTCCCTCACTGAGTCAACAACAGGCTGGCATCTGAGTATCATTCCAGGGCCGCCGCCGAACGGCGTGTCGTCCACTTTCCTGTGCTTGTCATCCGAGTAATCCCGGAAGTCATGAACATAAACGTTTACAAGGCCGCGCTCTATTGCGATACCGACGATGCTTGTCTTGACGAACTCCGAAAACAGCTCAGGAAATATCGTATGGACGTGTATCTCCATAAACCGAGTCCAGAGAAAGGAAAGAATGATATTTTTCAGCCCACTGCGAGTCAAAGGGATTTTGAGTAATTTCTGATTTCGCCGCCTGGATACATCCGCAGGTTTACGCGATAGACGAAGTCCCCCGGCAGAGGTGCGTCCGTATGCGTTCGGCCTAAGTCGCGCGAGCACTCCAGCGACCAAGTGGTATCGGGCTTAGCCGCTATGGTTTCCGGCTGAGTGAAGGCTCGATTTCGCCACTATCAGTATAGATAATAATATTATATATGTTTTTATCCTTTATCTGCGTTTCACACTGATACTCGCATATGCGTCTGTACAAAGAGTCTCGTTTATAGAATCTGTTTAGTGAAGCACCGAGGTCGATGCAATACGTCACGTTCACATGCCGCGTTCCCTGGCCGAATGCCCGCACCGCGCACTCGGAACACTAATTTATGGCTTTTCTACCGTGTTTCGCCGAACGGTTTCGTCGTATATTCACGCTGCGTCAAGCTTGGCGAGTCCGCCTTCGATCAGCCACTCAGAGCCGACTTTTTTAACCACCACTTCCAAGAGCACTATGTAGCTCACCTGCGAGCCGAGACGGTGGTGCACGTAGAACGATACGATCTGCCTGGAGTCCGGCTCACCCTCGTCCCGGACCCTGGCGGACCCCTCGTCGATCCACATCTGATGCACCGGCTCCGTGAAAGGTCTGTCGAACTGTCTGCTCCCCCAGGCGCCAAGTGCGGCGTGAAGATTATCGAAGGTCTTCGGATCGTCGATGAAGGATTCGCGGGCTTCTTCGGTGTGCGCCGCGAGGAAATCCTCGAACTCACCGCGCTTCAGAGCGTCGATCGCAGCCGCGACGGCTTTCCATGGCGTTCCGAGCGGACGATCGGTCTCGTAGACTTCTATCAGTTCCGCCCGTATTTCATCGAGTCGACGGCTCGACCTTTCGATCTGCCTTTCCTCGGTACGAAGATTCCTTTCCGCGCGGACCTGAGCGTTCGAAACAACGCTCTCTTCCTCGCGAAGCTGCCTGATCCGGTCCCCCACTTCCATCGGAGGGATTCCCCTTCCGCGCTCGACGTCGGGATTCACGTCTGGGGTCACCTGAATGCGCTCGATCCAGTACCATTGCCAGATTCCGCGTCGTCTTTGAAGGTGCAGGTGAACGCGGTACACCATCTCCTGATTCTCGGCTTCGCCTTCTTCGTTCACGACCGAGACGGTGCGCGTGACGACGATCCGCGCCTCCTGCGGATTCCTTCTGATCTCGGTTTCCGAGTTGTCGGCGCGATCGCGCTCGATCTCGGGTTCTCCCCAGGCGGTGAAGAAGCTCGCGCTGAAGCTGCGTTTCAAATCCTCGATGAACCGATCCCGGAAATTGTTCGCGACCGGCTGAAAGGCATTATCCGACCGCGCGGCTTCGTTGTACTTCTCTATGTACATTTCCGCGTTGAAGTAGCGCTGCGCCTGATCCCGTTCGCGCTCGGAACGGATGAGTTGAAGGAACTTCGCGAAGCTCTCCTCGGGTTCCTCCTGCGCTAGGACGTTTTCCTGTGCGAATCCGCTTCCGGAAGCGAGAATCGAAAGCAGAATCGTAAATGCGATTGTTCCAAACTTATATTTCATATCGTCCGACCACCCTCCCTGACGGCGAGACAATTGACGCACCTGACTTTACTTAATCATCATCCGTGATAATCTTAAGTCGAATTTTTTATCCGCCTGCGAGCGTCCTCAAAACGAATCTCGATTAATGCCAAGAAAAACCAATCTCGTCCTGATTCTGCTCACAATTAGTCTGTTATCGGCTTTTGGGTGGCTTTTCTTGAGTGAATTCCTCCTTGGTCCTGATGGTCCGGAAGAAGGCTCCGCGACGTATTACGTGGAGAAAGGCGTAGCGGACTTCAGAAACGGCGACGTCGAGAACGCGATACTCGCGGCGCAGCAGGCCTTCATGATCGATCGACGGGCGGAAGGCGTCGAATCTCTTCTAAGAACACTTGCAGACCATTTCTTTGGCACGGCGAAAAACTCGCCCGAGTCGCGGGACATGGTGGACGCCGCGCTGCTATACGGAATGCTTGCCGAAATTGTGCCTGAGAGCACAATTTACCTTGAAAAATGGACTACCTGCGCTGTAATGGCGCTTCTTTTCACAAAGGACGAATCATTGCACTTCCAGATGTCCGTCGAAGTTTCGAACGCGCTCGAAATCCTCGGCAAGAAAATCGAGAGCGAATCCGAGTCCGGCATCGACACGGCGGAGGTCGACATTATCGAAAACCGGCTCGAAGAACTCGGGTACGCTCCTCCGAGTTATCGGAGCCGCATTTTCGACGCGCACGCCGCCCCGCCTGGGGTTACGGACCAGAGCGTCGCGAGCGTCGCGGACCTTCGCTGGTTCAATCGCGCGCAGACTTACTACGCGCTCGCCAGGCGCATCGTCGCTGGAGTCTATTCCGACAGGGATCGCGTGGCGGAGATATTCGATTTCGTGGCGGACAATTTCGTCGTCACCGAGACCGACCCGCAGAGCCACGAAAATGCGAGTTTCCCGGCGAACACGCTCTTCAAGGGCGAAGGTTCGCCGAGGCAGATCGCGTGGATGTTCATCGCCCTCTTACGCCAGCTAGGCTACCACGGTTTCCTGATAGAGCCGGGCGACCCGGAGCAGGGGAGCGGATTCGTGTACGTGCATCTTTCGGACGGCCCGATGTGTTTCGACGTCGAAACGGGACTTGCGATGACCCACGCAGCGCCGGAGGCGAAATGTCTGTCGTACGCAGAAGGCACGCAGGAAAACTCCCTCGGACTCTACGAAGTGCTCTGGCCGAGGTCGATGCCGCAAGCGGCACAGGGACTCGAGTTCCGCTGCGGCTGGCAGATGATTTTCCGGATTACCGAGGTCATAGGCGAGCGCGAAGACGGGCTTCACGTCCGAGGCGAGATAATTTCGAAAACTAGAATCGAGCGGCACGAACACAAGGACGATGACGGCGAGAATTCCGAAGAGCACCAGCAGCATCAGGATCGCTACAGGTACTTTCGCGAAATCGCCGGTATTTTCTTCAGCGAGAACGTGAAGTATCTGACCGCCTTGGAGCTGTCTGACCCGTTTTTGAAGCCCGATCGAAGCGAGTGGTCGGACACGGAGCGCCTGCTTCCGCTCGAAAGCTGGAAGGGGGTTCTCGCTGGCGCGAAGCTCCTCGTCGCGGCTGACCCGAGGTCGTACAGCCCGAGGTTCCGAAGTCTCGACGATCTTGTCGGACGGGTGCTCGCGTCCAGGGAGGCTCCGAAGTTCTACTTCGATCTTCAGGGCGAACTAGAAGAAACCGTCTGCGCGGGAACCTTGGTGGACAAGTTCCCCTCGGGAACGACGATCCAATCGGTGACGGTGGACATCTGGGATCTGCCGCTGCTTCGCCAGAAGTTCCTCGACGAGGTCGGCGGGAATTCTACCGAGCAGCGCAACCTGGCGCAGTTTTCGCAGGTTACAACCGAGCTAGGCGCCGCGCGCAACTACGAAATCCGCCACGGCGACTGGAACTCCGCGATGCATTACTACCTCGATCGCATAAAGGAAATGGACACCGGCGAGTATCCCGAGAAGATCGAAGTCAGCGCGGAACTCTCCAAGAGATACCAGCGCAGGATCGAGTTCTTCTTTATGCGAATCCTTCTCTCAGGCGGCTACTACCAGCAGGCGTGGACTCTGGCGGGAAAAATTCGCGACAACCTCGTGAACGACAAAGGCCCGTGGTGGGATCAGAATCTGATTACCGCGATCCAGATCCGCGCGGAACTTCGGGCGTCTCCGCTACCGGAACTCGCGGACGCAATGGTGACAGAGAGGAAGACTCGCGCGCTGCTTCTGTCTTCGGGCGAGATCGTCGCGCAGAAATGATCAGCGGCCGCTGATTTCTTTCCACGCGAGAAGGCAAACGAGGAAGAACCTCTTTTCGTCACTGTTCTTCGAAGATGAAAACTGGGACATGTGGTGCTTCGATTGTTCGATCAACGTCAGTACGTCCGATCGAATAAACTTTTCCGACAAGTCGTAGTCTGCAAGATGACGCCAATCCTGTATTTCGGTGAACAGGGAAGCGATTTTTTGTATTTCAGGCGGGATGACATAATTTCCAGACTTGTTTCGAGGTAATCCTTTGATGACGGAATCTTTGAGCGTACCGCCGCCGAAACTAGTGCAGGCCTGCTTCATTACGGTATGAACGAACGCCCGGCCGAGCACATGTCTGTAAGGCGTCTGTGAGTTGCTCGATCCAAGCATTATCTGGCAGGTCTGATCCACAAGAAAATGAAAGAGAGCGTAGTACATCGACGATACGGCTCGTCTTAGGTTCGCCTGCTTCGGTTTTCTGCGATCTTTCGTAGCGAGCGCTTCGGCTTGTTCTATCAGGTCTTCGTAGAGGTCCATTCGAGTAGATTCTCTTCCCTAACCTCACTTGGTTTGCCGATTTTGAAATAGATGAACTGCGTTATTCCCTTTTCTTTCAAATGTTCGCGAATTGCCCACTTTAGATCGGATACGTCCTTGCCTGAAATCTTGTAGACGTTCGTCCTCTCGTCGATGACAATAAGAACCCTGATTGTTTCATCCCCGGTGGAATCGACATAGTTCTGGACCCAGAGACCTATAACTTTGATTCCCGAAGGAAGATTGTCTCTGATGTCCTCCAGATTGAGCGCTTCGATTGTTTTTCCGTCGACGGGCATCTTCACTCCATTCTGCGCTGCGGATTCTCTACCGCTTCGATAATTCTACATCGGAATTCGGAGATCGGTCAACGCAGAATCGCTGACGTCTCTGCGTGCCGCGCACGCAACTCCTCGCTGAAGCGCTACGCAACCCGTGCTCAATACTTCCCCGGCGGCGGGCGATTGAACTCAGTCGGTATCTTCGGTTCGTACCCTTCGTAGACCTCGAAACTGTCCCGCCAGCCTTTGCCGCGGAGAGGGAAGTCCTTGCGTAGCGGATAACCCTCGTCGTAGTCCTCCGGCATCAGCAGCCGGCGTCCGTCGGGATTCCCGACGAAAATGACGCCGTACATTTCGAACGCCTCCCGCTCGGGCCAGAGCGCGCCGTAGTAGACCGCGGTCGCGCTCGGGCACTTCGCGTCGGTCTCCGGGACGAACGTGCGAATGACGATCCGGTGCTTCTTCGCCTTGCTCATCACCTGGTAGCAGACGCCGAAGCGCTCCGACGAGGCGTCCTCGAGTTCGAGATAGTCGACGCCGAAGCCATCGATGAAATAATCGCAGTCGCATTCCGGATCGTCCTTCAGGAACGTGAGCATCTCGATGAGCTTTTCCCGCGGCGTCTCGACAATGTCGAGTCCGTTCGACTGGAAAACCCTCGCGCCGACTTTACCGTCGAGGACGCTACCAAATTGCTGCGTGATTCTCTCCGCGAGTTTAGACACCGTGCTTAGCCTCCACTAGATGTTCCTGACCGACCTTTTCCTGAATCCGCATCAGCGCGTCGATCAGCGCTTCCGGCCTTGGCGGGCATCCGGGAATGTAGCAGTCGATCGGGATGAAACGGTCGACGCCCTGCACAAGCGTGTACGTGTCGAAAACGCCGCCCGACGACGCGCACGCGCCCATGCTGATCGCCCACTTCGGTTCCGGCATCTGCTCCCAGATGCGGATCAGCACCGGCATCATCTTGATGCTGATTCGTCCGCTGACGATGAGGAGGTCGCTTTGTCGAGGCGAGAAGCGCAGCACCTCGGCGCCGAACCTCGCCATGTCGAACCTGCCCGCGGCGGTCGCCATCATTTCGATCGCGCAGCACGCGGTCCCGAACGGCATCGGCCAAAGGCTGTTCTTGCGTCCCCAGTTGATGAGCGCGCTGACCTTGGTCGCGACGAATCCTTCATTTCCGAGAAGTCGTTCTAGTCCCAATTGAAGGCTCCCTTTTTCCAGATGTAGACGTAGCCGACGACAAGTATCGCCATGAATACCAACATCTCGAACGCGACAAATAATCCCATGCTTTCGCTCGCGCTTTTAAAACTTACAGCCCAGGGGAGCAGGAACACGGTTTCAATATCGAAAAGAATGAACAGCGTCGCAATAAGATAGAACTTGATCCCGAACCTCTTGCGCGGTTCCTCGCCCTGATCCTTCCCGCACTCGTACGGCTCGAATTTCTGCTTCGTGCGCTTCCTCGGCCCGACGAGATGGCTGACTCCGAGCATTCCGAACCCGAAAACGAACACGATGACGATGAAGATGAGGAGCGGAATATATTGCGCGGGAGTCATCGGCGGTTAGGGATTAGGGGACAGGGATTAGGGGTTAGAAAATCCTGATGGTCTGTAGTTTAAGGTCGCACCGGGAACCTGCACAACGGAACGCGAATTAATTTTGCTGGGACCGCGGTAAACTCTTACGAACATCAAAGCCTAAATGGCGATTTTAATCTGCGTCATCCGCGAAATCTGCGGATACTTTTTATTTTGTGGCGGACGGGAAACACGCCGTATAATGGCGACAGCTCGCTTTGCTCTCAGTCGCACTCCGGATCACGACGCGGGCTTGACCGGGGGAGCGGCGGGAGCGCCGGTTTCGGGGTTGTAGGCGTGCTCGCACTCGACGATCACCCTGTCCGCGAAGAACTCGCCTTCCTTCACCATCCGTCCCTGGATTCGTATGCCCTTGTCCGTCTCGAAGTTGTTCTGGAGTTCCTGGTCGGTGATCACAGTTATTTCGTTAGAGCCGCCGAAGTACGTCGGATCGCGGAGCTTGAAAATCGCCTGCCCATGTTCGTTGAACTTCACGCCGCTCGAAACGAAGCCGCGGAGATCGACGTACGGCCCGCCCGCGGTCTGCCCGTGATCCGCAAGGTACTGCCCAAGCGGCATCAGCGGCGTGGATTCCGCGCTCATCAGCATTATCGAGCCGGCCGCGCAGATCAGAACCACGATCACGATCACGATTCGCGGGCTGATGCCGCTTCCGGATTCAGCGACCTCGATTTTGCGCTGATGCTTTTCCTGTGAAATTTCGATTTTAGGATCTATGTCCCTGAATTCGTTTTCCTGCATAACCGTTCCTTTCCCACCCAATGTTGCCTGCTAAACGTTACCCCGCGAACCGCGGTATGACAACAAAACCGCCGAATTAGTCAGTCGATTCCGCGAATTTTTCTCAGAATCCACTCGCAGGCAAACAGAGCGAAAATAATCGAAACAGTCACAATGTCCGGAATCAGCGGCTCGCGTTCGAGGGTGATCGACTCCTCTGCCGGGGTTTTGCGGGCTTCGAGGACTTCTTCGAGACCGCCAAGGTCCGTCAAAGTCGCGCCGAACGCGTTGGCAATCCCGGTGGCGACCTCGTGGGAAACTTCTCCTGCGGACGGTTCTCCGGACTTTGCGTACACGACGAACCCCGCGGGCAGCAGCGGCGTCTCTTCACTGCGGGGATCGACCCTTGCGCTGACGCGGTACAGTCCGGGATCGTCGAACCTCGCCTCCGCCGTGAAGGCGCGGGATTCGTAATCGAAGAAGGCTGGAATCAGCCTTTCGCCGTCGTCCTCCTGCACGACGAGCGTGACCTCGGAGTCGCTGACGTTCGCGCCGCGCTTGTCGGTGATGGTCGCGCTGAACCTCTGAATCCCGCCCGCTTCGATTCGGTCGCTCGATGCGGTGACGCTCACCGACGACGCGCCGGAGAGTTCCTTCTTCAAAAGGAACATCGCAACTCGCGTGAACATCGCGTCGTAGCGCCTCGCCGCGTCGCCTCCCGCGAGCTTCCACCGCCACTCGCCGTCCGCGAGCCAGATCGCGGTGCGCCCCTGCCCGCAGACGCGAGTCGCAAGCAGGGCGGAATTCGAGGGCGCAAGAATCGCCTCGATCGACCCTGGCAGCGGGTTCACTCCCTCGATCATCCCCCGAAGCGGCGGAAGCTCGTCGTAAGTCTCCGCGAGAATCCATCCCGGACCTTCCGCGAGCGTGCTCCCAGCCGCGGTATTCCAAAGCGGCGTGATCTCCCGTGACGACAGTTTCGTCCTCGATCCGAAGCTCACCGGGAGCACGTTTTCGAGCCTTCCGCCCGATTTCAGAACTCGCGATTCTGCATCCGCTCCCGGAAAAAACAAAGCGCCTATGCCGCTCGTATCGATCGCGCCCGCGAGCTTCGCCTCGAACTCCCACGCGGCCTCGGAATCCTCGATGCTTCCCACCACCACGAAATCGAAAGCGAGCGGATCGAAATCGCGAAGTCTCTGCTCGGTCAACTGCGCACTCTCGAAATACGGGAGAACCTCCTGGATCGTGACGTCCGGAATCCGCGCGAAAGTCTGCCTGAGAGTCCTCACCGCGACGCTCGGGCGCGAGTTCACGATCGCGATGCGAACCTCAGTGGACGACGCACGGATGAATGTCTCGAAAACGTTGTTCGCGGGATCCTCGTCCTCGCCCACTGGAGTCAGCGTAACGCGCATTCCGAAGGTTCCGGGGGTTTCAAAAGTCACCGGGAACCTCACGATCTTGACTTCGTCGGCCCGGAATTCCAGCTCGATATCGAGCCGCGCGACGCTTTCGATATCGAGCGCGACTCCGCACCGCGAAACTCCGGGACCGCGCTTCCGAAGCGCGACTTCGACGATCGCCGGTCTGCGGATAATCGCGAGTTCCCGCGCCGAAGCGTTTGCCACCGCGAGGTCAGGCGCGCCCGCTCTCCGCGCGGACCTCCGCGGCGCCGCGAAAATCATCCTTGGCCGCGTTCCGTCCGAAGCGTTCGAGACGTTCATCGCCAAAGCAAGGTCGCGGATTATCTCGCCTGCGTCGCCCGCGCCGATAATCTGCTCTTCGTTCGCGCTCAGAACCTCCACCGGCGTTCGGACCCCGCCGGTAGTGAAAACGATCTCGCTTTCCGAATCCGCGGGCACCCGCGCTCTCGAAACGCCTTCGAGATTATCAAGTACTTTTGTATCAGCGAAGTCGCTGAACACGATCATGTCCCGCGCGAGGTACAAACCTCCGTCAGCTACCGCGGCGATAGACTCGATCGCGCGGGTTTCGTCCTGCCCGAGATTCCGGGATCCGCGTTCGATCGCGTCCGCGAACTCTTCCGCGACCATCGACGCGATCTCCGAACACTTCATCGCGGCGATGGATGCTCTTTCCCCGGCAAACGCGGAAATCAGAATCGTGTCGTCCTCTCCGAAGAATCCTCCTCTGGCGACCGCTTCCAGTAGCGTCTCCGCCGAGTCGCGGAGAAAGCCGCTTCCGTCGTCCGCGCCTCTGGTGAAACTGCTCGATCCGTCGAAAAGAACGAGATGAAACCGCGGCAGCGTCCTTCTTATCTCCTTCACAAGAGAAGGCTTCAGGACGAGCGACGCGATCAACGCGAGCGTGACGATCCGCACCGAAGCCACAGCGATCTTCATCCGAAGGCTGCGAACCCGTCCGGATTTCGCCAGCGCGAAGATCGTGACGCTCGCAAGCGCCACGAAACCCGCGATGGCGTATGGCAGAAACCTGAGTCCTTCGAAAATCAGCATCGGGACAATTGTAATGCCGAAGCTGGAAAAAGTCAGCCCGTAGCATAGATTGCCCTGAGTGCCGCGAAGATCAGCCCGCCCGTGCCGACCTGATCTTCGAGGTGTACCGGCTCGAGGCTGTCCGGCGCGCCGGTCGCGTCGAGGGTATATTCAAGCCCGCCGATGCCGGGCGCGAGTTGCGGGCCGTAAACGGAAACGTTGATCGCGTCGCCATTTTCGTCGTGGACGGATTGCCGATTCGCGCCGTCCCAAACGTAGTAGTTTTTAAATCGATAGACTTTTTTCAAAACGCACATTTCAATATGGTAATGACTATAAGCATCAAGCAAACAACAGTAACCAGCAATTCAATCCTCTTTTCGGTAATCTCGACAAATAGACCTCGTCCTTCGTAAATTGGAAATAACATGCGTGAAATGTGCTTTCGGAATATTAAGACTAACACAAAAAAAATTAGCTCTCCAAAAGTGCCCAGATGTCCTATTTCAATGAGATGCGCCATTGGTCTGTACACAAAATGTCCTCAAAAAGTGGAAGATTATTCATCCTCCTCTGAACAGCAAAAATAGAAGCCTGTTGGAGTATATGTTGTTTTGTATGTGCCGTATGGAATTAGATTTAGCCCTAAACCGGTAGAGCCTAGTGGTATGTCAACACCGATTTCTGCCGCGAGTGAATGTGTAACGGCTGAACTTTCTTGCGCTGTTATTACCGCATCGAGATAGTCTCCATTTTCAATAAGAGATTTAATTATAGCAAATGTTTCTGTATCTACTTGATACACTTGTTCATAGTCCACTGACAAGATTTGCCCTGCTCCAACTCCAAACCCAATAAGAACACCTTCCTCAACCGTGTAAGTTGTTGGGCAGAACCCAGGAGACTCAAAGTATTCTCCACCCAAAGAGATGGATAGGGACGAAGAAATAGCTTTGTACGACGTAAAATAGGTTCCATATAGTTTGCGATTGTTAATGCAAGCGCATTCGTATTCTCCCAAAGAAAAACCGTAGGTAATCCCAAGTGCGAACGATCCAGTGACACCAACCCCGCTGAATCCCGGCGTTGAAGGATAAGGAGGTCTAGGAGAAGGTGGTTGAGGGGCAGGTTCACGAACCTCGTTCAACGTTCCATCTTTCCAAATATAAAGTGGTCTACAGTCAGGAGGGCTGTTGAATTCCAGGCGACTGCAAAGTTCCTTGAAAAGTCTATCTAGTGGTAAGCCATCGTTGTAATACTCGCTCAAGTAATTGAACGCATTTATACTTCTACATGTAAAGCCTCCGGGTATATCTAACGGAACCTCGTCGCCCCTTCCCCTCTCTTGTGCATTGAGGTGTGCAATAAGATAAAGCGTTCGAAGAGCATCAAAAGCACTCCTACACTCGCGGCCGGGCGTTCTGTCTCCGATTTGAACTATTGCCATATCACGATCGAACGTTCCTTCCGGATTTTGAATCTGTTCCGCACCGGCGTCCATTCCTTGTAAACCGAGTGGATCGAATAAGTTAGCCGGATTATTGGAAACATACTGGAACGGCGCGAGTATGCCTCCATGTGAACGGGCGAAGTTCATCGAGCCGATGCGGACGGAGGCGAAGGGGTTCATCCTGAATCCTGTCAGCCCGATACCGGTGATGAGCGGGTCGGCGATCAAAAATCGGCCCAACGAGTGGTCGTAGAGACGGGCGCCGAAGTCGTAGACGTCGATCTTGCGGTCTTCGGTGATGGCGGAAGGGCCGATAAACTCCTTCTCCGAGAGCACGCGCGCGCCGTCGGGGATGACGTTCCCGTACTCCTGCTCGCCGAACGCGGAGAAAAACGGCAATTCGAAGTTGTAGTCCCGCGTCACCGACTCGTCGTCCGCGAGCACCAGCCCGCCCGTGCCGACCTGATCCTCCAGATGCACCGGCTCCAGCTTGTCCGGCGCGCCGGTCGCGTCGAGAATGTATTCCAGGCCGCCGATGCCCGGCGCCATTTGCGGACCGTAAACCGACACGGTCACCGCGTCGCCGTTTTCGTCGTGGACGCTCTGACTATTCGCGCCGTCCCACATATAGTACCCATTACCCTCGCTCGCCTTCATCCCGACGGAATCCCACGCGAAACGCTCCTGCGCGGCCACGGTCGAGCGGATTTCCTTGGTTCGCGCCTCCTGATCGTAATAATAGTATTGCGGCTCCGCGCCGGCGGACTTGAAGCGCTCGGTGACGCGATCGCTTGCGTCATACATGTAGTTTCGGATTCTGTTTTCAAGAAGCGGCATTGATCGAAAACTCAAGGTTCATTGCTTGCTTTTACGGTCGATTAGTTTTTGATCCCATCTAGGACAAAGGCTAAGGAGCAGTTTCTTAGTTCTCAAATCTTTTCGAGACAACTAATAAACGGATCAACGCTAGGCTGTGCATCGAACCGAGAATGTACATTCCAATTTTTTCCCCCATCCAGAGATTCTAGTAGCCATATACTATTCTTATAGGACTCTTGATTATCTATACTCCCCATTGGTAATCTTATACTCCCCATTGGGAATCTTGCTCCGAATAATACCAAGCAGTGCAGAGGAGACAAACACAACCAACCATATATGACTCTGCGATTCCACCAATTAGGCAATTCCCATTCGAGCGTTGAGCAAATTCGCCTTTTTCTGCTCCAAGTATTCAACTGCAAGTCGTGGACCTGTAAGTAATGTTCAGTTTCTGGGTTCCAGTCGCCGGAGAGGAAATGGAGCTTGTGAATATCGTTGTCCATTGTGCTAACATCGCACATATATCTATTAATTGAAAAAAAGCCCCATTCACTACCCGCATCAAAAGTATATATCACATAAGTGCGAGGGTTCCAAATTAAGTATTCAATCCATGAGTAACCAGGATGAAAAGGCATTTCTTCTTTATATCTTGAATCCAAAAAACCCGTATCGTATTCAGGTAACCAAAGTAATGTCCAAGCTGTTGCGGAAGCGACGTGTACATTGCATTTTCCTCGGATCGGCCAAGCGACGCACTTTTTAGCCCAACTGCGATTTTTAATAATAAATTTTTCATATGGAATTTCAAGTGTATTCCAATTTTCTCCTGCATTAGTCGTGATTCTCACATTCCGTTCCTCGTTTGATTCATCAACTGCAATAGCAGTTTGCTCATAGCAGGCAAATGCCCACGGAAAGTACAGGCCATTGTTTAGCCCCAGAGCATTTTTAAAGCTATTGGTAAGCTGAAGGCGTGAGTCATATAGACTTTCTACTCCACCAACAGAAAGTACGACACCGTCAATCCAATCGCTATTTCGAATCTTTCCGATCCTTCTGTTAAATCGGTATTCAGTTTTTTTTAACTCGACCCATTTTTTCAATTCAGTAGAAGTTATCCAATGAGTCTTACCGTCAAACACATGGATCACCGGCATCGTTTCTTTTGTTATTGAACGATCCATATATCACCAATTATTCGCTACTATTTGCACGAGGAATGTTGGGTATTGGGTCTTCGACATCGAATGGGTTAAGATCTATGTCGAGATCATGTGGTATGTCCTCTGGTCGAACAGGTGTCAAAGTTCTTCCATCACCGTTTAACATAAAATACTGCGTGGGCTGAAGCATATCTTCTTTAGGGGGACACGGAGAACAATCCGGTCGATCAAATGTTTCGTCGTACAACTCCTGCGCTCCTTGAGCGCCTGATAGTCCTCCAACGACACCCGCAAATGTCACTACGACAAAAACAGCAAGCGCACCTGGCAGGCCAGCCGGCGCACCGTAGTAGGATGTTAAGACTGCATTTGTGACTGAAGCAGCAATTATCGAGCCAATGGTTCCACCACTAATTCCAGCAACTTCCCTTCCAGCCACCCAAGGTCTCTGTTCGCTGGGAGCATCGTTGCAAATATCAATTGAGACCTTTATCTGCAGAAGAACTGTAAATACGCTCACGACGCGGCTACAGTTTGCCAAAGTATTAGCTGTAGTATTTGATCTGGCAGCGCTTCGAGCAAAATCGTCGACATCGGCGGGAGCGCCGTTCGTTCGTGCTGCCTGATAACGCTGCTGCGCCGTAGTTCGACCAGATCGTTCGTTTCTGAGGTCTCTATATCGGTCTGCAACCGTCGCAAAAGCCCTGCCCGATCCTGTGTTTGATTGACGGGCAGTAGTTCGTGCGCTATTTCTGAAATCATATAGCGCATCTATAGCGGTTCGACAGGCCTCCTGAGATTCCATCGGACCAAAAACGCCGCTACGCCAAGCATCCAATATTTTATCAACACCATCTAGTACCCGAGTTTTGTACATGGATCGTATCTGGACATCCCAAAGCGCTGGAAATGAGACCCAGCCGAAAGGTACGCTGGGTGACCAAGGGAATGGATTAGCAACATCACAAGAATGCTCAGCGACCTCCTCAAAGGAACCGACTAACCTTTCCGCACGAAAGCCTGGAGGAGTAGGAACAGGATTCGGTACAGCAAACAAGTTCGGCGGGCCAGATGGACCATTTGGTGTCGTTAGTGATCCGGTACCTCCGGGAGCATTCGGAATGCTGATTACGCCCACGAATTGAGCAAGTATTCCGGCAAGCGTATTGATCTGATCTAACGAAGGTCGCTCAAAATCATGCAGCATTTCATCAGAAGGCAAAGCAGTACCACACCACTCAAACACTCCATCTTCCATCGCAAACTGAACCACATAAATTGCCGCAGCAAATGATGAAAGATCGTTTGCAAGAAATATTATCCTATCTCTATGGCTAGGCTTGTCTCTACTGTCCTGTGACGCATTGATGTAACCAAATCCTACAGGAGTAGAATGAGCTTGCTGATATCTCACAATGCAATCCTTTACTTTAGGACCGAACATATGCTCAATGTCTTCCCAAAGTTCCTGCCAAGTCCAGAGCCCAAACGGGTCCACATTATTTGGGGTGTTACTATAGACGTACTGAAATGGAGCAAAAACTCCACTGGACAAACGTGCAAATGAAATAGAGCCAATCCGAACTTCCCCAGTTGGATTTTGGCCGAGTCCAGAAAGTCCGATTCCCGTAATCAGTGGGTCGGCTATCAAAAATCTGCCGAGAGCAGGGTCGTAGAGGCGGGCACCGAAGTCGTAGAGGTTGACTTTGCGTTCGCTGATGAGGGTCGAAGGATTTAAAAACTCCTTCTCGCTCAGGACTCTTTTTCCGTCAGCTATAGAACCGATTTCCATTTCGCCGAAGGAAGATAATGCAGGCGACTCAAAATTATAGTCCTGCAAAGTTGATTCGTCGTCCTTCAATACCAGCCCGCCCGTGCCGACCTGGTCCTCGAGATGCACAGGTTCGAGGCTGTCGGGCGCGCCGGTCGCGTCGAGGGTATATTCCAGTCCGCCGATGCCGGGCGCGAGTTGCGGGCCGTAAACGGAAACGTTGATCGCGTCGCCGTTTTCGTCGTGGACGGATTGCCGATTGGCGCCGTCCCAGGTGTAGTATTCCGCGCCCTGGGAGCGTTTCATCCCGACCGAATTCCACGCGAAACGCTCCTGCGCGGCCGCGGCGGAGCGAATTTCTGTCGTCCGCGCCTCCTGATCGTAATAATAGTATTGCGGCTCCGCGCCCGCGACCTTGAAACGCTCGGTGATTCTATCGCCTGAATCGTAATTATAGTATTCGACGGTTCCCGCGGCGAGATTATGATGCAAAGTCAGCCGCGAGTTCTGGTCGTAATAATAGTAACTCTGCTGCGCGGCGGTGCCCAGCGTCCGGCGGTAGAGGCGGTTGCCGGAGAGGTCGTACTGGTAGTAATCGATCTGGTTGGGCGGACCGCCTGGTTTCCAGCGGTGATCGACGAGGACGCGTCCGGTGGTGTCGTACTGGTAGTACGCCGCGGCGCCTGCGGGTTTGTCGATCTGCAAAATACTGCCGACGGGGTCGCGGGAGTACGCGAGGTGCGCGATTTCGGACAGTCCGGAGTCGAGTGTGCGCTGATCGTCGAGCCTTCCCGCGGCGTCGTATTCGAAGTAGCTCTGCGGGCCGTGGGGGTGGAGCTGGTAAATCTTGTTTCCCGCGAGATCGTATTCGTGCGGAAGCGCGTAGAAGGTATCGAGCGCGGCGTTTGCGACGTCGAGGCGTGTCATGCGACCTCCTCCGTCGTAGGTGTAGTACGATACGCCGGTGTTTTGCGGATCGATGGCGATTCGTGTGCGGTTTCCGACGGCGTCATAATCATAGTAGTTTGCGTCGGGACTTGGAACATTTACCGTCCTCTGGCTGAGCATGCGGTTAAGACTGTCGTAACGATAATATGATACCACACTCGCGTCGCCTGCGGTCAATAAGTTCCGGTTGAATTCAAAAGGTTCATTGCTCGCATTTATGGACGAGTTGTTTTTGAAGCACTATGAAAAATCAAGTAAAAAAGAATATTAGGAAGTAAAATCCTATAGTAAGACAAGCACCTATTACAAATCCAATGATACAGAAGTTCCAGAATCTCTTTTGGGCCTTAATACTTCGAGAAGAATAATAACGAATGAAAAAACGTTTCATGCCATGATCAAAAGATTAAAAGCAACATTTAGATTAGTAATGCCATTTTACTCTGGTAGCACAATATCCTCTGCATTTGCACAGCAAGGGTCTGTTCTTGTGGGAACAAATGTTATCTCATAACGTCCTATGGGAACTATATCGAGTCCGACGATACCAAGAGGACCTAATGGTATGTCAAATCCTCCCTCACCCGAAACAGATTGCGATACAGTCGAGTTTTGCCACAGATACAATACTCGTTGAAGCCATAATGGTAACCCTCCGGATGTTCCCTGCATCTCTTGTGCTTCACGTAGTGTTTTGTCAGAAACTTGCACCGCAAATTCATAATCTAAAGATATAGCTTGTCCAGCACCTACTCCAACCCCAAATATGGTGCCTTTTTCTCTTGCCCCATACGTTGGGCATTCGCCGGCCGAGTAACCCCACTCGAATCCTAATGAAACTCCAATTGTTGTTGAAAACGCTTCTACTTCCCCTCTGTAGTATCCATGCTGTTCCCACCCGCCAACGCAATCACAGGTGTACCCACCAGAAACTAATTCTACCCTCCCGATTGCGTTAAATTCCAATGATATGCCCGTTGTTGAAATACCCCGTGACCTATAGTTTGGGCCTGGACCTTGCCTTCTGAGAGCTTCATACAAAATCTCCCTAAGTTGTCTTCTATAGTTTTCGATTTCTTGTAGAAGACGCTCCCTGTATACACTTCCAAAAGCTAAACCACGTAAATCAAAGCCTTCGGTTAGGCGCCTTCGGAGGTCGGGATCATTTTCAGATGCACGAAATGCTTCATCCAAAGAGGAGAAACCTAGCTGTCTAGCTCTCTCTTCAAAAGGTTCTCTAAGCATTCCAAGAGCCTCTTCGTTGCCGCTAATAAAACGGTACAGTTGTTCATAAAGCTGCAACTCTTCGTCCGTAAGCTCAATGACGACCTCAGTATCATTTATCTTCACAGATATGAAATGCGATAGCTCCGCCTCCAATTGTCTAATTTGATTTCTTAAAAAATCCATCGCCATTGAACGACTTCCTTCAGGAGGATGCCTTAGATATTCTTGATATAACGGATTTCCAGGATTTGTATATGCATCCAATTCTTCACGATAACCTTCCAAGCGCTCCTGAATTGCTTCAATTTTAGCATCAATCAAGTCGTTTAATCCAAGCGGATCGAAACGGTTCGCAGGATTGCTGGAAGCGTATTGGAACGTCTTCATCCCCGCGCCGAGGGAGCGAGCGAAGGCGGCGAATCGCACCGCTTGGAACGGATTCATGCGGAGGCCGGAGAGCCCGATACCGGTGAGGAGTGGGTCGGCGATGAGGAAGCGGCCGAGGCTCGGGTCGTACAAGCGGGCGCCGAAGTCGTAGAGGTTGACTTTGCGTTCGCTGATGAGGGTCGAGGGATTTAAAAATTCCTTTTCGCTTAGAACCCTTTTTCCGTCGAGGATTGAGCCGATTTCCATCTCGCCGAAGGAAGATAGCGACGGATTTTCAAAATTATAGTCCTGCAGCGTGGATTCGTCGTCCGCGAGAACCAGCCCGCCCGTGCCGACCTGGTCCTCGAGATGCACAGGTTCGAGGCTGTCGGGCGCGCCGGTCGCGTCGAGGGTATATTCCAAACCGCCGATGCCGGGGGCGATCTGCGGACCGTACGCGGCGACGGTGATCGCGTCGCCGTTCTCGTCGTGGACGGATTGCCGGTTGGCGCCGTCCCAGGTGTAGTATTCCGCGTTTTGCGAGCGTTTCATCCCGACCGAATCCCACGCGAAACGCTCCTGCGCGGCGGTCGTCGAGCGAATTTCCGTGGTCCGCGCCTCCTGATCGTAATAATAGTATTGCGGCTCCGCGCCCGCGACCTTGAAGCGCTTCGTAACGCGATCGCCTGCGTCGGCATCGATGATATTTTTAAACATTATGAGCATTAATCATTAAATTTCAAATCAGACGTCCCCAAACTCTCATTGCCAGCGGTAGAACAGATTTGGCGCCAGATTATACTGATCGCAAACATCGGAAACCGGCACCTTTTCGAGTAGATGCAGCCTTAGAATCCTTACCTTTTCCTCCGCCAAAACGAACGTCTTGCGTGATTGGCCATGACAAACCTCCTGTCTGGGAACTATACTAATCCCAAACAGCCGTTTGTCCAGTTCCGAGAGAGGCAGAATAGTAGTAGTCGGTGCGCTGGTCACTTAGTTTTGGGGTCCGTGTCCTTGAGTCGTCGAACAACCGAAAACGACCTTACTACGATCCATATCACAGGGAAGACAAAGATAAAAAACCAGATGAAACTTTCGACTATGTCGTTGACATGCACGGGATCGAAGAATAGCACGAGTACGTACATTGCGATAGTAATTAAGAACGATTTAAGCAAGTTCATTTTAAATATATGTCTAATCGTTTTCTTGTTCAGTTTCTCCTTGTGCTTCTGCCTCTGCGTTAAACGCCGCTTCCGTGATCTCCAATATGTGGTACCATCCTACTGCAACTAGTCGCAAACCTTCTTCCGGGTCTCCGCTTCCCACAGGTCGAGCAGAAGGTCGGTCGGGACAGGCTTTACTTTTTCGTAATATTTTGAGAAAGATTTGAGATGTATGGCGACGCCTGCTTCTTTTATTGATGATTTCATTGTGTATT
>JANLHZ010000308.1 GCA_024653775.1 Planctomycetota bacterium
GTTTATTCGATCCACCACACCGCGAAAATATGCTCTCACGAGCACACTACGAACAGAATCCCGCTATAGACTGCGATCTACCCCGTGAACACTTACGAATCGTCTATGCCGTTGTCGCCACTTGGTTATCGAAATTCAGTTGTTATGCTCTCTCATAAATTTTTATTAAAAATTTTATATACCTGATTTTGATGGTGAAGATGGTCAAGCTTCCGCTGGTGTGTTTGGCGATAAAGCGCCAAGTACGCCGGTGAAGAATTTTCGTAGGGGCGCACTGCGTGCGCCCTTTGCGGACGAGACGTCCGCGGTCCCAGGTGCCCACGATAGTTGCTAAGTTCAATCCGCTTTCGGCGCGTAGATCGTGAGTTTGTACTTGTCGACTATCGCCTGGCCCCACTTTTCGAGGAACAGTTTCGAGTTCCTCCGGCTCGATTCCTGCTTGTTTAGATTGTTCGCGGGGTCGTCTAGCGTCACGTGCCCGAAGTGGTGGACGAACACCTCCCGCGCGATCGCGAGTTCGTACCCTGCCTCCATCGCGCGGATGCAGAAGTCGTCGTCTTCGAAACTTCCGCAGCCGCCGAACTGCTCATCGAGAAGGCCTATTTCGTCGATCAGCGATCTCTCGAACAGCATGCAGAATCCGACGAGTCGATTCGATTTTTCGACCACGCCGCGGTTTGCGTCCCTAAACCTCTCCGCGTAAGTGTCAAGCTCGTCCGAAAAATCCGTGTACAGGCCCTGCGCCTCGTCCACTTTCTGCGGGCCGCTGATGTAGTTCGTCATCGGCCCGACGATTCCCATCTTTTCGGAGGATTCGAGCGCCGAAAGCATCCCTTCCAGCCAGCCGGGCGTGACGATTATGTCGTTATTCAGCAGCAGGATGTAATCCCCCTTCGCCGCGTTCATTCCCTGGTTGCAGCCGCCCGCGAAACCATGATTCGCCTTGTTGCGGATAAGCGTGTCGATCTTCTCTCCCGCGAGCCATTCGCCTGTGCCGTCCCAGGAGCCGTTATCGACCCATACGATCTCGTACGGAACCTCCGTCTTCCTGCGGATATTGGCAAGACACAGCCTCGAGAACTGGATCTGGTTCATGCTCAGAATAACGATGGAGACTTTTTTTGTCATAAGGCGCTCGCTCGTTCGTAAAAGCCGAAGAGTCTATCGATCACGTGTTTCTCGCTCCAGCATTTTTCCATAAACCTGCGACCCTCCACGCCTTTCACCGCGCGGGTCTCCGGACTGTGACACAGCGCAAGAAGCTCTCCTGCGACCTTCTCGATCGAGTGGCACACGATCCACGGAAGAGTATCGACTCCGGTGAACTCCTTTATCATCCGCTGGTTCCACGAGTCGAGTCCCGCGATCAGCGGCTTTCCCTGGCTAAGCGCTTCGAGGCTCGAAACGCCGTAATAGCCCTGCAGGTGATCGAAGCTGACGTGCGCATTTCTTCGCCTCCGCAGACATTCGCGGTGATTCGTGTTCTGGACGATGTCGGAAGCGATCGGATATTTGAGCGCGAGTTTCGAGAGCATCTCATCGAGTTCCGCGGTGTTCTTCAGGTCGAGCCTTGTCGGACTCTGGAACACGATCATCCTGTCCCGCGGGAGCTGCGCGTCGGGCATGAACGCATAGTCCGGATCGTCCAGCGGCACCAGATTCGGCACCCAGTAGCCTTCGGGAGCCATCGCTTTCAGATCGGGAGTCGATACAAGAAACATCCGTCGCAGGTCCGAATACTTGCGTTGCCACTTCATCGGATCGCTTCGAAACTCCGGATGGCCGTGGTGGTGGTGGACGATCGTCTTGCCCGCGACGTGATCCTTGATCGTCAGCGGGCCGAGCGTAGCGGTTTCGTCCAGAAGAATGTGGAAGTGCACGATGTCCGCGTCTTCCAGAATCTGACGGACCTCGTCGACTTTCGATTCGTCGCGCACGTCATCGTTCCAGAAATCCTCGACGTGGATGTCCTTCTCGAAGTCGAAGTTGTACCGAAGACTTCTCGTGATGAGTCTGCAACTGTGCTCTGAGTGGTTGTTGATCGCCCTGCAGAAGGCAATACCCATTCCGGCGGGGTCGTTCTCGCTGATCATTACTACACGCATAAGAATCAAACCACAGAGGGCACAGAGATCACAGAGTTATTTTTGAGCCGCAGATAAAGACATATTTTCAGTAGGGTGGCATCGGCGTCTCGCCGATGTTTCACGGACAGGATGTCCGTGCCACGGTACTCGAAAATTAATCTGTGTAAATCTGTATTACTAACTTCCCGTTTCTTCGTTTCTTGCAAAGATTTTCATGAATCAAAAAGCCCTCACCCGCCCTTCGGGCACCCTCTCCCGACGGGAGAGGGAAATTTTCTCTGCGTGTCTCCGCGTCCTCTGCGTCTCCACGCTGGGGAATTTTGGTTCAGGCTTCGATTGGCTGTGAACTCCGTGGTTGAACTCTTCAGCCGAGCTTTCTGCGCGCGCGGCTCTGCCCGACGGCTTTCGCTGAGATCTCCGCCGGCTTGAAGAGCTGCGGATTTTCGAGGTCGTTCATCTGGATGAGCGTGTCCTCCTCGATGTCGCGACGGGCGCGGTGGCCGATGAGGCTTTCGAAGTACATCGGGCTGATTCCGGTTCCCGGCCCCTTGACGGTGAGCATGTCCCTCGTGATCTTCGTTCCCGCGGGAATCGCTACCTTCGACACAAGGCTCTTCGCGAGTTTCTGGCGGTTCTTCACTTCCGAAGAGAGGATGCGCTTCGAGCGGGTGCCGAGGCTCTTCTCGATGGAACGGATCTGGAACACCATGTTTCTGAATTCCTCGGGGTTCAGACTCGCGGCGTGGTCGCTGCCCTTCATGGTCTTGTCGAGGGTGAAGTGCTTTTCGATGACGCTCGCTCCCATTACGACGCTCGCCTGCGCAACGTGCCCGCCGACCTCGTGTCCGGAGAAGCCGACGTTTTTGCGGTAGCGCTTGCGAAGCGTTTTCAGAACGCGCAGGTTGACGTCCTCGTATGCCGCGGGATACGCGCAGGTCGTGTGGAGGATTACGATGTTCGGGTTGATCAGTTCGATTTCCTGGATCACGCTGTCGATGTCCGCGAGTTCTGCCGCGCCGGTGGAAATCAGCATCGGACGGCCCTTGTACGCGATATGACGCAGCAGCGGAAGGTTAGTGCAGTCCGCGGACGCGATCTTGAACGCGGGCATATCGAGCGTCTCGCAGAAATCCGCGGCCTCCTCGTCCCATACGCTCGCGAGAAACGTGATGCCGAGGCTGTCGGCGTACTTCTTCAGCTTCGCGAAGTCCGCGTTCCCGAACTCGAGGAATCTCTTGTGCTCGCCGTAGGTCGGCGCGAACGCGTTCGGAGAGTTGTAAGGCGCGTCTAGTCCGGCCTTCGTCAGAATGCGCTCGACGGTGCGCTTTTGGAACTTCACGCAGTCGGCACCGGCCTTGAACGCCTCGAAGATGAGTTTCTTCGCAAGCTCCATGCTGCCGTTATGGTTGATCCCGGCTTCCGCGATGATGAACGCGGGCTGGTTGGGTCCGATTACGTGTCTTCCGATTCTGATGGTCTTCATAGAGTCACCGATTAATTTGATCAGTCCTGTAATCTGATTACCTTGATTCCTTTTGCGATTAGCGAACAAACTTCGTCGAACATTTCCGCGCCACGGCTGTAGCTCGCGACGATGAGCGCGTCGAATTCCGAGGGCTTCGAAAAAATCCGGTCGAGGGATTCGATCCTGACTCCTCCGAGATGACGACCCTGCTTGCGGACGTCGTTGTCGAACACCGCGCAGATTGGGTAGCCGAGGTCGACTAAGGCCTGCACGACGACTTCTCCCGTCTCGGCCGCGCCGAAAACCGCGATATTCTTTTTTTCGAATCCCCGAAGCTGCGGCGCAAGGGTTCCCTCGATGTCGCGCTTGATCTTGCCGTAGAGCTGGATGATTTCGGTGGAGAAGGCGTTCAGGAGTTTTCGTTTGAGATCGCGGCCTTCTTCGGTAATATGATAAGTAGTCGTACGATTAGTTGAGCCGCGCATCTCCACGAGTCCGTCGTCAACGAGACCCTTCATAATGCGATTGACGGTGTTCGAGTACGTCCCCACTTCCTCGGCGAGGCGGTGCTGGCTCCAGCTTGGATTCGACTCGAGCATCATGAGCAAATTGAGCATCAGGAGGCTTTTGTTGGGCTTCAGCGCCTTCAGGTGTTTTGTTAATACGCCTTGAACCACCAAAGTTTTCCTCGCGATTCGGCCCGACAAAGTTGTGTAGGCCGATAAAATCCCTGGCCGAATTTTTCGATCCGGCAACCGTTATAAATTAGTACAGTTTCTTTATTTGATATATCGACACCCATAAGACAGTTATTGAGAAGAAATTCTTAAAAAAATCAGGAATCGTGATCTATCGTGGTCTGTAGAATGCCGATTGCATTTCACATTCTGACTTCCGCACTCCGCAATCTGTATTTTTCTGACTACTGACTACCGACTACTGACTACTGACCACTATAATTCCTGCTAGAAAGCGCAATCGTTCCCGGAAATCCCGGTCGGGCGCTATGTTCCACACATCAGGAGCAAGATGGAGCCGGAACTCGTCAGAGTGGATTTGAGCCGAATAATCATCCGCGAAACCGTGGACCATCAGGTAGTGATACTGAAGGAGCGTAACGGCGACGAACGCTCGTTTCCCATAGTAATAGGCTTCTTCGAGGCGATGGCGATCAGACGCGGACTCACGACGCCGCTGCCAACGCGACCTATGACCCACGATCTTATCCGCAACGTCGTCTATTCCATCGGCGGGACCATCGAAAGGATCGTCGTAAGCGACCTCAAGGACGGCACGTTCTTCGCCGTGATCGTGATCTTGGTCGACGGCAAGGAGTTTCACGTCGATTCGAGGCCCAGCGACGCTCTTGCCATATCCGCGGGAACCGGAATCCCTCTTTACGTCTCAGGACATGTGTTCGACGCCGCGAGCAGCGAGAACTGAACCCCTCTCCCCGATTCTACAAGCTCCCCGCAGACGGAGAATCAGTGCGAATCAAAGCTTCGATGATTTTTGTTTCGATCGCGATCGTTTCGGCGACTGCCGGTGAAGCGCTAGCCCAAACGGAGCCTGCGTTCGAGATTTCTGGAGCGTGGTGGCCTTACCGGGTCGCGGGATACGCGCTGCTTGGCGAGCAGAACGCGCAGCCCCAGAGGTTCAACCTGAGGCACGACCTCGATCTCGGCCCGGTCGAGCGCAACTGGAACCTCAGCATCCGCTGGAAAGCTTCGAGCGGCGCCCTCGTCGAGGCGGAGTATCTGACCCTCGATTCCGAAAGCACCAGCGTTCCGCTCCAGAAGGCCATCGCGCCGTTTTCGGCTGGAAGCGTGATCGAAAGCAGGTACAAGATCGGCTTTCCAACCCTCGTTTATACGTACACCTTCATGAACCAGGAATATATGAACGTCGGACTTCAGTTCGGCGCGGGAAGGTTCGGCTCCACAGTCCGCGTGGCGGACGTGACGGGAAAGTCGGTTTCCCACCGTCACACGGAGCTGACTCCGGTCTTCGGCGTGGTTGCTATCGTGCCGGACGTATTCATGGGCGAAAACATAAGGCTCATCGCGGAGGGACGGATGTTTCCGTCCAGCATCATCGGCGGCGAGAGTTTCGGATTCGATCTCGAAGGAACGTTCGAATGGAGGATCTGGGATAACGTCGGACTTCGCGCAGGATGGAAAAGGCTTGTCTACAGCGCGGAAGACGACGCGAATCTCGACAAGCGAATTTTGAAGGTCGACTTCAGCGGGATCACCCTCGGCGCAGCCGTAATGTTCTGAAGCGGACGAGTTGTAAACTTGATTACCTCTGTTATTGAAGTTTTGACTTTTACCCGTGGCAATGTTAATTCACAATCCAAGTGGTACATCGGTGTGTGTGCTTTACAGAAAGGTTTGGTTATGGGTACTGGAATTAGAAACAAGGTTTTTCTATCCGTATTTGTCATTTTTATGTTTGCGCCGCTCGCATCCGCGGAAGAGTGGATAACCTATGGCGCGAGGCAACGCGCTCTTGGTAACAACGGCGTCACGATTTCGAGGGGAGCCGACGCGATCTACTGGAATCCGGCGAACCTCCCGCGCTTCAACGAGAAGCCTGAGGACGTCGACGAGGAGGACTGGAACCCGAATCGCGTCGAAGACACGAGCTGGCACCTGCAAGTCGGGGTCGGCGCCGAGGCGAGCGTCCAGGGTCGCGTGCTTTCGGAACTCGACGAAGTTGCAGACAAAATCAATCAGACTTCCAGTTCGTTCGACAACATCGAAAAGCTCCTTGGAGATCCCGCGAATTCCGGGCTGACGCCGACGGAAGCGACGCAAACCTTCTCGACGCTGCTTGGAGCCGTCGACGAGATTATGGACCTCGATAAGCGCGGGCAGGGCGTCTACGCGACGCTTTCCGGAGGAGTCGATCTCCGTATTCTCGATTTCGGCATCGGAGTCCACCAGTTCGCGTGGGCTGCCGCGGATCCGGTCATCGATATTTCCGCTGGAGGCAGTGCGAGCGCCCTTGTCGCGGGCGGCATCGAGAACCTTTTCGAAAATTCCCAGGGCGGCGGAGGCGGCATCCCTGTCGGCTCGGCTCCGACTTCCCAGGTGTATCAGAACTTCTCTTCCAGAATCGAAACTCTTCTCAATAACGTCGGAGCCGCGACTTCGTCCGGCGGAGTCACGAACAAGCAGCGCGCCGACGCCATCGCCGCGGCGGCGGAAACCGCCGGAGTCGATGTCAATGACCCGCAGTTCAACCAGGCGATCGACAGTATGGTCACGGCCACGGGATCGAATTCGAATCCGGGAGCCCCGGCCGGAAACAACGAAGACGTTTTCTTCAATAACCAGAGCGGAATAGACCTGAGAATACTTTCCGTCAGGGAAGTCGCGGTCGCTTACGGAACCTATCTGAACTTCTCGGAGGGCTGGTTCGGACTCGGCATCGGCGGAGCGCTCAAGTTTATGGAAGGCTCCACGTACTCCCGCAGGTTCGCGGTCGCGGATCTCGAAAACCAGGACGGCGAGGAAATCCTTAAGGAAGCGAAAGACAAGCTCACAAGCTCCGACGAGACCGCTTTCGACTTCGGGCTCGATCTTGGCGCGGTTATCAATCTCGGCGACACGCTTCGTTTTGGAATCGTCGGCAAGAATCTGAATACTCCGTCTTTCGATTTCGAAAGAACCCAGACCACTAAAGGCTCGAAAAAGGTCGACAATGTGAGGGTAAGGACCGTCGAACTCGCGCCGCAGATTCGCGTAGGCGCGGAGCTACACTTCTTCCGCGACTGGTTCGTTTTCACCGCGGAGACCGACCTGTATCCCGCGAGTTCCGACCTTCTGCCCGGCTACGACACACAGATGGCTGGAGCGGGCTTCGAGATCACTCCCATCGCGACCGGCTGGTTCGGCCTTTCTCTCCGCGCAGGAGTTTTCGATAATCTCGCGGACAAGAACGACGATATGGGAATAAGCGCGGGCATTGGCTTGCAGCTATTTTTCCTCCAGCTTGAAGTCGGCGCTAGCTACACTCCAAGCGACGTGCAGATTCAGTCCGACGATCCGAACCGTCCGGACGATTCGAAGGACATTCCGCAGAGGCTCGGAGTCAGCGTAACTCTAAGTCTGAACCAGAGTTTCTGACTCCGTTCGCATCGGACCTACTACACCAAGGGGCGGGATGATTCCCGCCCTTTTTGTTTCCGGAAATTATTCGGCCATTCACAGATAATTTACTTGAATTGTCTATCAACTTTTCATCCACCTATTTAACCCAAGTTGACCAGATAATCGAAAAAATCGGGAAAGTGAAATTTTTTTTGCCCGCTACGCGACGATTCGGGGCGAAGTAGCGTTTTTTGAACCCCGATT
>JANLHZ010000322.1 GCA_024653775.1 Planctomycetota bacterium
GATAATTCGGGACAGGCCTTACTTTTTAGTAATACTTGGGGGAGGTTTTGAAATATACAGGAGGCGCCTGCTTCTTTTATCGAAGTTTTTCTGGAGAGACTATAATATCTCGTTTTCCGCGAGGTAGCGTTCGATCGAGGACGCGTCGTCGTTCACGAATTCACGCAGCACCGACTGCGCGCGGCTTTCTCCCGCCGAGGCGATTTCGCGCAGCGGATCGAGATACGCGGTTTCGTCCTCGGAGACATCGAACTCGACGCGCTGCGATTTGAGTCCCTCCGCTGAAATCGAAAGCAGCTCCCGGATGACGTCGATGGCGGTTCCCGCTCTGGTCTTTACTCCGAGTCCCTTGCGGGCGAGGTCCTTGAACGCCGATCGCAGCCCGCTGTGATCGAGTTTCCGCACGACGTCCTCCGCTGCAAGGAGCGCGGTGCCATCGTACAGAATTCCTTTCCACACCGCTGGAAGCGCGAGCATCATCGGAATCGGTCCCGCGTCGGCGCCGCGGACTTCGATGAATTTCTTTATCCGGACTTCCGGGAAAAGCGTCGAAAGGTGGATTTCCCAGTCGTCGACGGTCGGGACGAACCCGTGGCTGCGGTTCTCGAAATAGTCGCGGAACGTCCAGCCGGTCATATCGATGTTTTCGCCGTCGCGGATGATAAGGAACATCGGGACGTCGAGCGCGTACTCGATGTACTCTTCGAGACGGAAGTCCTTATCGAGAACGAAACCAAGTATCCCCGTGCGGTCCGGGTCGGTATCGAGCCAGATGAGCGAACGCTCCGAAATGCTTTTATTCTTTCGTCCGGCGGAGATGGAGCTCCTCGCGAAAAGGGCCGATAGGAACGGTCCGACTTTCATCGCAACGCGGAGCTTGCGGGCGCCGTCTTCCGGGTTTTCGTAATCGAAGTTAGCCTGTACCGTGCAGGTGCGCTTCATCATATGGTGCGAGCCAGCGCCGCGGCCTACGAAATACTCGCGCATGATTGCGTACCGCGACTTCGGCATCCACGGGATATCGCCCAGCGTCGCGGTTGGGTGCGTCCCGGTGGCGATCCAGCGAATCCCGAGCGGCTTGGAAATCGTAGCGAGTTCGTCGAAATGCCCGGCGAGTTCGATCCGCGTCTGCTCTATCGACGCGAGCGGCGCGCCGGAGAGTTCGAACTGTCCGCCCGGCTCGATTGTGATCGACGCGTTTCCCCTGCGCAGTCCGA
>JANLHZ010000327.1 GCA_024653775.1 Planctomycetota bacterium
GAAACCTGCCCCCAAAATGTAGTAGAAACTTTTGAGCTACTCGGCCTCGAATCGCCGAATACCGACAAATTAGCGCTCTACCTGGTCAACTTGGGTTAATACTGAAGCCATCGTACTAAACCAGACGCTACTCAAAATAAGGACCTTTTTTCGGATTATCTTGTATACATAAATTTAGACTTAGCCTTAGTCGTAATCTTATAAGGCATTATAAAAGTAGTTAATGTCTGTTTATAGGTCGATTAATATGACTATAAGACTTAAATATTTTGATATGCCATATGCCTACACTGTTGTGTCGATTCATCGATTCATAGCGCTTCTCCTTGAACTTTTCAGCCCTCCCAGACGAACCATGGTGAGTGGAAGTGAATTCTACTGACGAAAGTAAATGTCGGGGACGTGCTTTACCGAACCGATACATGGTTCTTGATTATTATTTCTCAAATTCTTTTCGAAATGAGTTGAACATAGCTATTTCGTAGTTTACAGTTTAGCCATGTCGTGACGATTATTACTTTTCGCTCATGACAAAGCATGAGCCTGCCTTTGCAGGTTCGACAGTTAGGGGCAAATCCTCGATCAGAGGTCAACAGGCAGACTAAAGTTTCCTTCCGGTTTGGGCGACAAACTGGTGTGGAAATCTCTTTCATCCTCGCCGAAATCGAAAGTCCATCTCGCCGGAGCCAAGAATGACCCACCAGGAAAACGCAAAGTCCACGCAGCATATATTCAGGAAGGAAGCGCAAAACGCGAACATCGTGGACACCATCGGATACCTCTGCAGCGACATTTCCGACGAAGCCGCCCAAAACGAGTCGGACGCGCGTCACGCGCGGAGCGGAATCCTCACCGCGTACATTATCGACTTCGTCGGTCAGCCCGGACTCTGCCCAAGGTGCGATGAGCCACTGCGTCTCGAAAGCCACATCTTCGTCATCGGCAGCGGCGAAAACAAATTCTGCGCGCAGATTCCGATGGGATGGTTCTGCTTCGCGTGCCCGACCGTCGTGGTCAACGGAAACTTCTACGAACTCTTCGAGCTTACCTACGGAATGCCCCCCGCCGGCGAAAGCTACAAACTGATCGGGTTCTGTCCCGGAGTGCAGCTTAGCGACATCACGGACGACGAAACTCTCGATCTTTGCATGCTCCGGTTCGAGGCGTTCGCGATAGACAGCATACACCCGTGGAGCTACGACAACGCCGCAAATCTTAGCTGCGACGACGCCACGCGTTCGCTGCTACGGCATAGCGCCAGGTACGATCGCAGGCGCAAACGCGCCGCCAAGGCGGCGAAATAGTAAACATGTCGGTGAACCCCGTGGCACAGGCATCTTGCACGTGTTTTCGTGGCGCGGTCAGGATGACCGTGTCACGTGCAGTTATATACTATCCGAGCAAACCTGCTTTGTTGCTAATCGAAAGATTTATCAGATATTTAGCACGTATAGCAATTAAATATTGCCTCTATAGATTCAAATTTGAAATAAATTTGAAAGATATATCACCATAATAACGAACGTAACGTTATCTTTGTGATGAACGTTCAGGGAATGTGTTTCACCGAACGTTCACGCGAAATAAGGTGTCGTGTCAAAATAACCGTCAAAGCCTTTCGGGCGCCTGGATGCCGAGGAGGCCGAGTCCGGTTTTGATGATCTTCGCCACGAGGCCGCAGAAGAACAGCCGCTCGCGGGTGACGATTTCGTCGTCCGTGATTATCCGGCATTTCTCGTAGAACGAATTGAACCGCTGCGACAACTCGAACAGATACCCACATAGAACGTGCGGCGTCAGGTCCGCGAGGGCTTTCTCGAACGCGCGGTCGAAACTGAGGAGCGTCGACGCGATGATCCGTTTTTCCGAGCTGCCTTCTCCGTCGAAGTCGATTTCCCGCGGCTCGCACTCGCGGACGGTCAGCCCCGCTTTCCGGAACAAGCCGTGAATACGCGCGTGAACGTATTGCAGGTACGGTCCGGTGTCGCCGTCGAAGGAAAGGAACTCGTCGAAATCGAAAATGATGTTCGACGTGCGCTTCTGTCTCAGATCGCCGTACTTCACCGCGGCATTTCCGATCGTCTTCGCGAGCGCTCCCCATTCCTCCTCTGGAACCGCGACCTTGCCCTTCGAATCGCGTATCAGCGCGAGCGCCTTCTCCTCCGCCTCGTCAAGCAGAGCGTCGAGCTTGATTACGTTGCCGTCCCGCGAGCCGAACGCGGCGCCCGACGCGAGCTTCATAATCCCGAAAGGAACGTGCACAAGCTCGGTGTCGAAGTTCTCCGCGATTTTCGAAGCCGCGAAAACCTGCTCGAAATGCAGGCTCTGGCGGACGTCCGTCACGTAAAGAATCTTCGACGGATTCCACGTCTGCATCCTGTACCTGATCGCGGCGAGATCGCTGGTGGCGTACAAAAACGCGCCGTCCTGCTTTCGGATCAAAAGCGGCGTATCCGTGGGCAACTTCACGCCGAAATCTCCGAAGAAGATCGCGAGAGCGCCGTCGCTTTCCCGCGCGACCTTACGCCTCTCATAATCCTCGCACAATGGCGAGAGCAGATCGTGATAGAAACTCTCGCCGTGCCAGTGGTCGAACTTCACTTCGAGGCGATCGTAGATGCGCTCGAGTTCATTCTTGGAAATCTCGACGAATTCCTGCCAGGTTTTGTAGTTCTCCGGATCCTTCGCCTGAAGCTTCGCAAGCTCCTCCCGCGCCTTGTCTTCGAGAGACGGATCCTGCTCCGCGAAAGTTTTGAACGACGAGTAAATCCGCGCGAGTTCGTCCAGCGGCGCGCGCCTGAATTCCGCCTGATCCGCGAAATTCCTGAACGCGACGATCACCTTCCCGAAGTGAGTGCCCCAGTCGCCCAAGTGGTTGTCGCCTATGACTTCGTGTCCCTTGAATTTCAGCATCCGCAGGATCGCGTCGCCTATGACTGTCGAGCGCAGGTGTCCCACATGCGGCGGTTTCGCGACGTTCGGACTCGAATAGTCAACTATCACCGGCCTTTTGTCGGAAGTTCGCTCGACGCCGAGACTCTCGTCCGTGAACAAACTCGAAAGATGTCTCGAAAGCACTTCGCCCGAAACGCGGAGGTTCAGAAACCCCGGCTTCGTCGCGGTTCCCTTGAAACGATCGTCGAGCGCGCCGGCGAGCCTCTCCACGATTTCCAGCGGCGGAAGCCTCCAGTCCTTCGAATGCTTCAGCGCGATGTTCGTCTGATACTCGCCGACTTCGGGACGATTACAAATATCGATCTCGATTTTCGAACCCTCCGCGGCGGAAGGAATCGCGCCTTCGTCCGCGAGTTTCTTCGTGGCATCGAGAATTGCTTCTTTTATTTCCGAGATAATGCTCATCGCGGACACGATACCAAACTGATAGACATTTTCGATTTTCGATTTTCGATTTTAGTCAGTACATTATATTCGTGCCGTCTACGAATTTATTGTAATATATTTTCTTCCGCGATAGTCGTACGAAAAATTCGTAGACGGCACGAATATAACGTACGAAATTTTTGTCACTCGGCGTCCGAAATGATCAGCCGGAAGTTACTGCTCGAATCCCGCTCGAACCAAGCACGGAGAGTCTTTCGCATGCCGTTTCTCGAAAGCGTGTCGGTATCGGGGTCGATCCCGCTTTTCTCGGCGGTTGCGGTGACCATGAAGAACCTGCTCGAAACCGTCAGCATTCCAAGCGCGTTAAGCACCGTCGCGTACGGCACCATATTCGGCGCGACGTCCTCGTTCGCGATTCTCGACATGAAGCCGTTCTGTCCGGCGCCGACGGTGTGGAAGGAATAATCCTTGTCGGGATCGACGGCCTCGCCGTTCTCGTCAAGCTGCTCCTGATTCTGATCCTTGTACGCAAGCGCGTCCGCCGGGCCCTCGTTTGGATCGTCCACCGGATAGCCGTATTCATCGACGGGTTTATCCGTCTTCGGATCTCCGGTGGTTCGGATGTTGGTAACGTTGAGCGCTTCGTCGTAGCACTTGTCGAAATCGAAGTCGTCGGTCCGGACGTCTACCTTCTGGTCGTTCTTCACGCGTTCGGAGACCGAAGCGCCGTAGAAAAGCACCGCGAGCGTGACCGCGTCCGTCGTGTTCACGTTTACGCGCCTTCTCGAATAGATTGTGACGTAGTCGAGGAACGCGCCGCCGCGCCAGGGCGCGTCCTCCGCGCGGGGCTGGACTTCGTCCTCCCAGTTCTCCGGTTCCTCATCTCCGTCATGCACGAGATTCGAATAGCGCTGATCTCCGTAGAGAAGGTCCTCGTCGAATCCGACGATCGCAAGCTCTCCGAGCGAAACTATCGCGAACGGGCTTTCCTTCTTCATATCAGACTCGTACGCGCTGTCCGACGCGAGCATTTCCTCGTTGGCGGTTCCGAAGTCCGCGTTGTCGCTCTGGTCCTGTGAGCCGCCCTTCTTTTTAAGCCAGTCCTCGAGGCGGTCGATGAGATCCTTCGCGGCGTAATAGTTCTCCGGCAAATCGTCGCTGAAATTCTCGCCGGATTTGCCGTCCTCGCCTCGAAGAAGCATTATCAGCTTGATAAGCGCGTAGCGAGCGACCTGATACTTCTGTCTGTTGGCTTCGACGTCGGAATCCTTGAAGTCCGGACCGAGGAAGTTAAGGTTTATCTTGCGCTCCTCGTCGATGACCTTCGCGGTCAGCGTGATCCCAGGCATCTCCGGCACGGTGAACTCCTTCGCCCAGCTCTGGTGAAGCGAATCCCACGCGGGGGCTTCCTCCTGATACTCCTTGGCGCGGAGCCTTGCGAGACCGACGTTGATGCCTCCCCACGCCGCGACGGTGGTCTCGAAATCCTGGGTCTGGTTCTTTGCGATCGCGTCCTTGGTATTCGTCGCGAGAGTGAACGAATAGATTATAAGCGTAAGGAACAGAATCGCTCCAACGCAGATTATGAGGACGAATCCATCGCGGCCATTAAACTCATTTCTGTTTTTCATTTTTATCTTTGGTATTCACGATTCTGTCGGTCAGTTCCTTGACATCCAATTTATCTTTCGTTCTTCCTGTCGCGGTCTTATTCTCAATCAGATCTTCAACACCGAGAAACCTTATGGGTATTTCATCCACGTATTTTTCCACGGCCCTTGAAAACGCGATCTGAAAATTGACTTCACCGGAAATCTCTGTAATCAAATCAATCCGGGTCGGCTCAACCCCTATTTGAAAAATAGTCCCTCTTTCCGCAAAGGTAGTCTTGTCGATTTCCTCCATCGGCGCGCCAAACTCCTGAAGTGCTTTATAAATCAGTATCGAGTTTTCCTCGGTCGATTCGACCCAGATGTCGATGTCCCTCGTGTAACGAATGAATCCTTGAACCGCGAGCGCGTACGCGCCAACCACGATGTATCTAACTCCGTGGTCGTTTAAGCACCGCAACATGTCTTTGTAGTCTCGATTCAGAAATGTCTTCTCCATGAGCGATCCCCCACATTTCAACAGTGATTCGCCACATCCATCCAAGTCGCTCCTCAGCAGTCCCCGGAGCGAGAAATTTCTTCTCTTCGGTCATCTTTCCGAGTCTGACGACGCTTCTATCGAGACGGTACACTTCCTCATTGTTGTTCATCCGGACCATTATACATCACTTCTTCGAAACCAGCACGACAAACTTATCCGTGACGTCGTTCCATCCCTTGTAATGAATGATGACGTCGCTGATTCCGTCTTCGTTCATATCCACAGCGTCGCCTTTCAGATTCCGATAATCCGCGGTGGATGGAATATCGAGCATAAAGGTCGGTTCCTGCGAGAACACGCCTTCGCGGAGTCCCGAGCGTACGGATAACTTGTCCGCTTCGTCGAGAAGCACAAGGTCCAGCCTGCCGTCGCCATTGAGATCGCCGTCGATTTCGACGAAGACCGCGATTCCGATCTTGACGCTGCCTCCTCCGCTGCTGAAATTCAGCGGGATCGTCATATCCTGGATGAAATCCGCCCGCGAACTGAAGCCCGCGCTTTCCCTGCCGCGATAAATCTCGATCCGCGCGCTCGCCTCTTTGCTGAGCCAGATCATGAAGACGTCCCAGATTCCGATTTCGTCGGTCACGCCGAGGACGAGGTCCTTGAGTTTCCCCGTTTCGAGATCCTTCAGCCTTGCGACCATCACCCAGCCGTCGATCTGGATTACGGTGTCCGGAGTTTCGATGCTGCGCCTCCGCTCTTCGCCGCGAAAGACCTCGATCCTTCCGCCGAAGGGATTCGTGAGCACGATGTCCGTCAGCTTGTCGCCGTCGAGATCCTCGAGCATCAGCGGCACGTTCAGAAACCTCTGCGGTCCCTGCCCGCCGCTCTGCTGGCTGCGAGGTCCGAAAGGCGGATCGTCTTCCGCGCGGTCGAGCGGAATCTGGTAGTTAGGCGTTTCCGAATACGCTCCGTCCGCGCTCTGGATGAAGATGCTTAAAATATCGCTGGTGGTCAGCGCGAGATCGACGCGCCCGTCGCCGTTGAAATCTGCCGTGAGAACCCGCGGGAACCAGTAGCTCAGCGAGAACTTGCCCGTGAAGCCGTCTATGCCGGTGGAAATCCGGCTTTCGACCTGGAAGCGAAGCGCAGGCTCACGAAGCGCGAAACTCTTCGCCTCGCGGTACATATACGCCTCGAACCTTCCACGCTTCGGGAAGAGAATGTCGTCGCGACCGTCGTCGTTCAGATCGATCGCGAAATCGATCTGCATCAGGTTTCCGGGGTCCGCCTCCTGAAACACGCAGCTCGACGCTATCAGCGGATCCTGGATGAACGAGAACCACGGAACCTTCGGACCCGCTCCCGTTCCTGGAAGGATGACGTCGTAGTAAAAGACTCCGGATGGCTTCGCATACACGAGTTCGAGCTGCGGATCGTCATCTATGTTCGCAATGTCGAAAAACAGCGCATCGCTCACGGCGGTGAACTTGTAGACCTTCTGATCCTCCGTGCCAAACCCGCTTTCGTCCTGATAGAAAATGATGAGTTCGCGGTTCTTTCGCGCGACGATGTCCTGGAAACCGTTTCCGTCCACGTCCGCCAGGATGAATCCGTCGAATTCCCTGCCGAGGTCGAGTTCGTACAGGCGGAACCGATCATCCACGCGCTCCTCGCCTGCCAGTATCGAAATGAACAATCCGAGCATCGAAAGAATCGCTAGCGGGAAAATGACGCGGGATTTTTTCATACAAGATTTCTAACGTTTCGGAACCGGCTTTGTTTGCCAGGACCGCAAACTACCTGCCGAAGCGCTGGATTCCGGGGAATCCGGACGGCTCAGACTCAGGCATCAGCAGATACGCCGAGAATGAAATCGCGAGCGCGCAAACGAAGATCACGACAACCGCGGCGTAAAACAAAGCGGGACCGACCGCAGCCGACTGATTCGTCCACTTGTACTCTTTTTTCGATTTCCACCTTTTATACGTGGCAAAAAGACTAAGAAGCAACGCAAGCGCCTGGGCCATAATCGCGAGCGTTACGTACATATCCCTTTGAGCAAGCAGCATGGTCTGCTGGTTCAACAATTCCGCTTCGACGTCGAAATCGAGCGCCTTCAGCCTCTCTGCTTCGTCCGCGAACCTCATGTCCTCCTCGATACTCACCTGTCGTCTGATTTTCATTCCGCGGAGCGCGTCCGGATCGTCGAGCTGCGCCTGGATCATTTTGCTTCCGAAGTGACACTGGAGCGCGAGAATCGACAGCCAGACAAGGCTCAGGCCGAAAATGGCGTAGGACCATTTAGCGACGGCGGACAGCGGCTCATTCCGAGGTTCCGCGGGGACTGCGTCTTCCGTCTGCCTGACTACCGCGGGTTCCTTCGATTCTTCCTCCAGCTTTCGCTGCTCGATCAGTTCGCTCAGGAACTTCGTGCGTTCGGCGTAGGCGAGTTCGTCTATGGACGCGCGCGCGGTTAGCAGCTCATCGAGAGTATACCCACTCGCGAGCTGTTTGTAGTTCTCGAACCACGGGTCGGTGTAGAACCCCGAAGCGCTTTCCTTTGTCGCGGCGTCTTCCATCTTTACTTCGCTCCAACTGACTGTGGGGATAGATTAGCGACATTCGCCGACTTATGACAACGAGCTTTTTTGAATTCTCATTCCCCGCGCCGCCCCGCGCCGATAGGCGCTAATTATAATCGGGATTCTAATCCCGCCCCGCGCCGACTATAATTCGCAAAATGAATTTCGCAGAGTTTTTAATTCCGGCCATGCCGAGGGAAATCAAGCCCGCATTCAAGAGGGATTTTCTCGGCCAGACGGTGAGATACATAAACCAGGTCGCGTACGGAGCGCTTGCCAGTCTCGCACTGGTTTCCATCTACGGTTTGCAGAAGGAAGACCTTTCGCTTCAGATCGCCTGGGTGAACTCCGCGGCGTTCTTCGGACTCCTGCTGAGCTTCTTCTACGTGATGCTGGGGCAGAGGTTTTCACAGCTTTCGCTAATCCGGTATCCGGAACTTCTTTCGAGGCTTTCCATTGTACTCATTCCGCTGGCGACGGAGGCCTGGCATTTCACCGCGATTATCGTGTTCAGCCACGGGATGTATTCGATAAGCGTCCCCGTGACGAGCACCGTGTACGAACAGTTCTTCCCGACGAACTTTCGCGCGAGCCTCATCGCCGTAGGTCGCGCGTTCGGCGGATTCTTCGCGCTTTTCTACATTCTATTCGCTGGGAATATGCTCGAAGGGGACCCGCGGGTCATTCTCTGGTGCTATCCCGCGATAGGACTCCTCGGCTGCGCTTCCACGATGTACTTCTGCTCACTGAAACTCCCAGGTACGAAGTCTGGCGAAGGTGGGAAGACCTCCCAGAAACTCGAAGCGGCTTCCACGTCCGCAAAACAATACGAAGGTTCCTCGAAGAGTCTCGTCCGCGCGTTCTACATATTCGAGTTCTTCCAGTTCATAATGGGACTCGCGAACCTCGCGTCATTGCCGGTCGTCACAGTCTATATACTCGATCCGGGCTACCTCGGAATCGACGAGGCAAACGCGAGCTGGATCGTCCGAGGCGGGGCGATATGGATCGTAATCGAAATCCTGACGCTGAGAATGTGGAGCCGGATTTACGACCGTCTCGGCATAGTTCAGCTTCGACTGCTGACGAACATTCTGATGGGTTCGGGAACGATTCTCGTGGCGCTGTGCGAGTACGTGGAAGACTACGAAATCCTCGGTATGACGAGCGGGGTTTTCTTCGTCGCGGCGTTGTCTTCGATGATCCGCGGATTCGGTCACGCGGGAGGACACATCGCGTGGCTCCTCGCGGCGCTGAGCTTCTCCCGCGGCGTCCGCGCGAGACTGCTTCAGGGCGTGCATACGTTTCTGACCGGAATCCGCGGGATAGCCGCGCCGTTTATGGGAAGGGCGATCGCGTTCGGCGACGGCATTCCTCTGCTTGGAATACCTCACGTCGACCCGAAGCTGTTCTTCGTAATCACGGGAAGCATCGTGATCCTGGTCGGAATCCTGGTAGTCATTTTCGTGAAGATCGAGAAACCGGGAGAGCCAAAGGAGCAGGAACAATGAACGGAATCGACAGCGGCAATAATTTTCTGGCAAATCCGCACGACGCGTATTTCAAGTGGATTTTCTCGAGAATAGCCTGCGTCGTAAGCCTTCTTGCGAACTATCTCGGCATCGACCCGTCGAAACTTGCAAGGATCGACATCGTCTCGCTCGACACGGTGCTAACAGGCGAGGATTTGGACGAAGCTCGCGCGGACGTACTCTATCGCGTGAAGCTTCTCGGTTTCAGGTTCTACGTGTATCTCCTGCTGGAACACAAAAGTACGAGGTCGCGTCGGACCCCGGCACAGATTCTCAGATATCTCGGAAACATCTACTGGAAGCTCTCCGAGAAGCTGAAAAAACCTGGAGACAAACTCCCGAAAATCGTTCCCGTGGTAGTCTACCACGGGACAAAACCATGGGACATTCCCGAAAACTTCCGCGAGATGGTGGAGGAGGTTGAAGGCTTCGAAGAAATCGAATTCAACTTCAACTACAAGGTTATCGACCTGAGCAAAATGACGTTCGATGAAATATCCGGAAATCTACCTCTCAGACTCGGATTCAGACTTCTTAAAAGTTCGAGTTCGAAGGAGGTTGCCTGGTCCTGGGTAATGACGACTGAAGAATTCGAAACGGAACTAAGGAAGATGAAGGACGACGAATTGGAGTTTGAATTCAGCGCTCCCATGCTATACTCCGTAAGGGGAATGAGAACTTCGAGGAAGTCAATAGCCGAGGCCATGGAGAAGAAGCTCAAGGAAAGAGGATCGAAAATGGTGAAAACGTGGATCGACAAAGTCTTCGATAAAGGCTTCGAGGAGGGAAAACTCGAAGGAAAACTCGAAGGAAAACTCGAAGGAAAACTCGAAGGAAAGCTCGAAGAACGTCTTCGAGGACTGCTCTTCGCCGTGAAGTTACGATTCGGAGCTTCCGGAAAGTCTGCCACGGACAAGATAGAGAAAATCACGGACCTTGGCGAACTGGAGAATGTTCAGAATCTGCTCGCTCAGTCCAGAAGCGCGAAGGAGTTCGAAAAACTTCTCGACCGGATGAAAAAGGAATGACGTTTGCTTCCTTGTCCAGCCGGGCAATAGTTCGGCCCTAACGTAAAGCGGATTTCCAAGGCATTATGGGAAACGTAAAAACAATTTGTCTTTGTCTCGGATTTCTGTGGTTCGCGCAGCTCGCGTTCGCTGAAGAAGTGGTGCTAAACAACGGCGCGCGGATTTCGGGACGGATGGTCAGCCAGGACGACGACAAGATTCAGATGGAAATCTCCGTGGACACTGGAACCGCGACGATGACCATTCGCAGGTCGCGAATCCATCGCATTTACGAACGCAGACAGAGCTTTCGGGACATGATCGACGAAGGCAACGGCTTCCTCGCGACGAAGGATTTTGGCGAAGCGCGGTGGTGCTTCGATGAGGCTCTTAAAAAGAACTGGCGATATCCGGACCCGTACATCGGCATCGCGCGCTCGATGGTCGGCGAAGGGGACGTGGAAGGCGCGTACGGTCTTATCCGCAGTTCGATGCTGCTTTTTCCGCGGGACGACGGAATCAGGCTCGCGATGGCGGAAGTGATGCTCGCCGCGAAGGATTATGACGGCGCCCGCAGGCAGGCGAGGTACGTCGCTGACAGGCGCGGCACGCGAAAACGAGACGAAGCGCTCGCGCTCATCGCGAAGATCGACGAGGCAGAGCGACTTGCGAACCTGCCGCAGCCGCCGGAGCAAGAGGCTCCGGTGACCGCGCCCGCGCCCGCGCAGGACCAGAACCCGGAAGACGATCCCGCAAACTACGACGACGACGGTGGCGAGGGCAACCTCCCGCGAGGTCTCGTTCCAGCGTTCACGCCGAGAATCGAAGGAAACAACGTTTTCGCTACGGAACTCGGCGGACGGCTGGTCGAGGTCACGTCGCAGAACCGTCCCGGCGCGCCGACGATCGTCAGAACGCTGCGTTTCCAGACCCAGTACCGCCGGGGAATCGCGGGAATCCCCGCGGACAACGTCTGGTTCGCAGGCGCGGAATCGACGGTCGATCGCGCCAGGCTCGAAGTCGTCGTCGATCCGGGCGAGTGGGTTCTCACCCGCGACAGCGACAAGGAGATGATCATCTACGGCTGGTGGTACGCGATCAAGGCGAAGCTCCCTGCCGTGAAGCTTGTAATCGAGGTCCAGTGGCGGAATCAGGTCGCGGCGCTTATGTGCTATAACCGCATTCGGGACGAAGAGGTGCTGCAACTCTACAACCTCGGATGATCCTTATGACGATTCCGAATTGCAGATTTCAGATTGAACTTCTGCATTCTGACTTCTGCATTCTGACTTCTGCATTCTGACTTCTGCATTCCCTCACCACTACCCACTACTATTTTGAATTCCGCATTTCGCTCACTTCATCGTTGCGCCCTCGCGCGGCTCTTATTATGGTTAGGCGTCGCAAAGAAATAAGTAATACATCTCGCATCTCGGCTTCACGTCACTTTCACTCCGCGCTCGGTCGCGAATTCCTCACCGTAGCCACGGCTACGCCTCCGGGTTCGCTTTCTCGCGCAAAGCTAACCTGACGCAAATCCGAGCGCGATTTTGTAAGACTTGTTTCTTTGCGACTCCTTACTGAAAACCTGAGCGAGGGGAAATTTTGGGGCGGATAAAAAAACTTTCGCAACTTGTGGTCAATCAAATCGCCGCGGGGGAAGTCGTCGAACGACCCGCGTCGGTTCTGAAGGAGCTGCTCGAGAACTCGATCGACGCCGGCGCGAAGCGGATCGATGTGTTCATCGAAAAGGCGGGCAAGACTCTGATCAAAGTCGTCGACGACGGCTGCGGCATCGAAGCGGACGACATGCTCCTTGCGTTCGAAAGCCACGCGACGAGCAAACTTCAAAATCCAGAGGATCTCGGCGCCATCTCGACGATGGGTTTCCGCGGAGAAGCCATCGCGAGCATTTCGAGTGTCGCGGACGTCGCGATAACGAGCAAGACCGAGGACGCGGAGGAGGCGCTTCGCGTGGAAAGCGTCCTCGGCATCGTCGGAGTACCAGAACCCGCGGCGAGAGCCCGCGGCACTACGATCGAGGTCCGGGATATTTTCGCGAACATCCCAGCGCGAAGGAAATTCCTGAAAACCGACAACACCGAATGGGGACACGTTCTCGAAGCGTTTCAACGCGTGGCGCTTCCGAATTACAAGGTCGAATTCCGACTGCACCGCGACGGCCGGGAAGTATTCAGACTCCCGAATGCAGACCTGCCCATCGAGCGAATCGAAAACTTCGTCGGAGACGAGATTTCGTCGAAGCTCCTGAAAGTCAGACCGCTTTCGAACACGTCCCAGAAGTACGGCGTCAAGCCGGGCACCGACCTCAGCTCCACCGTGGTCGGCTACATCGGCGCGCCAGAACTTCAAAGACCCGGCGCCCAGCAGATGTATCTGTTCCTCAACGGCAGATTCATCAAGGACCGCGTGCTCATTAGCGCTGTCAACCAGGGTTACAGCGAATTCTTTCCCTCCGGGAAATATCCGGTGGTCTATCTGTTCCTGACGATCAGCCCGGAGCAGTTCGACGTCAACGTCCATCCAGCAAAGCTCGAGGTGAGATTCGCGGATTCGCGACTTGTGTACGCGCTGCTTCGCGACGCGGTGGCGCTGACTCTTTCTCACAGCAAGGCCGCGCCGAAGATTCCGGTGAATCCGCACGCGCCGTCGAGAATGCCAGAGCAGCAGGTCCTGCCGCTGACCGACGTCGATCGAACGGACCTCGAAAGCCGTGAAAAGCAGACGCAGATCGAAAGCCTCAAAACCGCGGTGAACGAACTCTACGAACGAAATCGCGAGGCCAGGAGCCGCCCGGCGCTTCGCTTCGACGAAGGCCATGGATTTTCGTCGAAGTCCTCCGGACCTTCAGCCGGAACGGTTGCGCAAAATGCAGGTTTCTCGGTCGGTAGTCCGGAACACGGATTCGCAGAAGCGCCTGGAAGATCGGACTCCGGACCGCCAGACGCTATGAGCCGCGAGGAGAAACCGGAAATCACCGAGATCGAACGCCAGTTGTCTGAAGCGCTTAACGCGTCTTCCAAAGCCGCGAAGCCTGGAGTCATACCCGGAAATGCGGGATTCGCCATCGACAACTTCATCCAGGTCCACGAAGGCTACATCGTCTTCGAAACTCCCGAAGGCATAGGCGTTATCGATCAGCACGCGCTTCACGAGCGGGTTCTGTACAACAAACTGAAGAAGAAATTCAGTGCTGGAAGGCTCGAAAGCCAGCGGCTGTTGCTTCCGATACTGCTCGACCTGACGCCGGCGGAGCAGATCGTTTTCCGCAAGGAGCGCGAGACACTCGAAAAGCTCGGCTTCCAGTTTTCCCACTTCGGAGGAAACACCTTCGCGGTCCAGAGCACGCCCGTGATCGCGTCGAAAATGGACGTGCCCGATTTCATCCGCGGCTTCCTTGCGGAATCTGAAGATCGAGACGAAAGCGACGTCACCGACGCGGCATTCGTCGACGCAATGATCGATATGATGGCCTGCAGAAGCGCGATCAAGATGGGGATGAAACTTCCCCGCGAGGAAATCGCGAACCTGATGCGGGAGGCCGAGTTCTCAAGCGAAAGCGTTTACTGCTGTGCCCATGGAAGACCGACAAGACTCGTCATCACGCTCAAGGATCTCGAGAAAAACTTCAAACGCCGCTGATTTTGCCCGCTCTTCGAGTGCCCTACTTATAAAAGCAATCAAAAAAGCATATTATAAAATACTTTATCCTCTATCTGCGTTTCACACTGATACTCAACTACTCTAATCGATATTCAACCTGGAACGAATTGTTCCTCCAGACCTACTCTAAAACAAGTTTCGTGCCACAGAATATGTATTGATCGTTTATATATATATTTGTAATTGTTCAATGGGCATTCGTCGCCCCCGGCAAAAACCTTCGGCTCTGGGAGCCTGCAATAGTTTCTAGCGCTCCCCTGCCGTGGACGCTTCTGCGATCATAGCGCTCTGGAATTTCTGCACGGTCTCGACCGCGAGCAGCGCGGGAGCAAGAAATGCCTGTGCGGCTCTGATCGGACGACTCGATAAATCGTACGCGCGGAGGTTCGAAACCTTCAGCCTGGTTTCGCCCGGACCTTCAGGACTGAAGATCAGAGTCGCAACGTGAGATTCGCCGCGAGGTCCAGATTCCCCCATACAAAGTCCCTGCAGCGAAATCCTGCCTTGAGCGGCTTCGTCCCGCTTCATATGCGGCGGCCCGAATTCCGCGACCTCGCCAGCATCGGCTTTCAGGATCGACACGATTTCCGGTGCAAACTCGAGCAGGCATTGATACGAGCCGAGCGCGACGCCTCCGGTGTCGATGTAGAGCGAGACCACGTTGTGCGGCGTGATCATCCAGCTTAGAAGTCCTTCAGTCGAAGAAGCGCTCCCGCCTACGGAGCCGCCCGAGTCCGGCATCGATTCCGAGCCAATGTAAATCTGCGGATCGCCCGGCGCGGAGCTACATGCGCCGATTGCCGCGGTGAGTATGAAGTTCAGAATTGTGAGGGGAAGCCTGTTCATTGCTTTAATGTTATTTGAATGCCTCGTTCGCGCCGAGTTCGAGAAGTTCTCGCACATCCGCGGTGTCGATAAGACCGTCGTCGTTCATGTCCGCGCGGGTTCGCGAAGGCGTCCGCTGACCCCGGATCATCTGCATAATTATCATCGCGTCGGCAACCGTCACCTGGCCGTCGCCGTTCAGATCTCCCTGCACCTGCTCCCGCGACGCGAAGCTTTCCCGCCATGAAGTCCCGGACCTGCTCGTCATCGACGCGTCCCGCACGTTTGAATTCGCGTTCGTTTCCTCGGTCGCCGCGACAGACTCTTCAGCCGCCGCCGGGGATTCGGGAACGTCGCTGATCTCGGTCGGAGTCGAATCGTCGTTTTCAGGATTCATCACCGACTCCTCGCCCGAACTCGTCCCGAGGTCCGATTGCGTCGATTCAACATCGTCGTTTTCATCAATCAAAACGTTGACCACCGACGGATTCGGTTTTCCGCTGTCCTTGGTGCTTGCCGTTTCTGAAGGCGCGCTGCTGGAACCGGAATCGAAAATCCCGGTGAAAGGAAGCGTCACCGCGATGATCAAAACAGCCGCGACGGAAGCGACGATCCCACGCCCGAGCGCAGAGGCAATCGCATTGCCGAACAAACTGACTATTGCGCCACGGGGTTTCTTCTGCGGCAAGATTTCTTTCGGGCGAAGCATTTCCGACACCGCCAAGCGGACGAATTCATCCGCGGACGAAGGCGGCTCCACTGTCCTGAACTTCGGCGCAAGCGCTTCGAGAGCCGATTCCAGATCCTCCGCGCTGATCTCGATTGGCTTTTTCGAGTCCGCCGAATCCTCCGTAATCGTTTCCGGATTCGATAGCGACGGCTCCCGGAACGCGAAAGAAATCTCGCTCGCGTCAACGCACGAAGCTTCCTGCCGGATTTCGTCCAGCCGCGACGCCACATGGAGAAGGTCGTTACTCGCAAGCTCAGCCGACTCCGCGATCGCCGCTAAGATATTTTCGTCCGATCCCGTCGGCGCATCGACTCTAGCGCCCGACGAATTGACTTCCTTCACTACCTCCGCGAGCGCAGAAATAAAATCCGCGCGACTGTCGATAATCCGCATCAGCGAAACCCCTGCAGTCGCTCCCGCCGCGGAAGAGTCGCTATGATTTTCTCTCGATCGGTAGTTGGACACGCGCGCCGCGTACTTTCCGGAACTTTTTGCGAGCTTAAGAAGCTCCTTATCGTGATCGTTCAACTCCTCGCCAAAAAGATAGTGATCGATCAGCTTCAAAGGCGACATCAAGTCCTTCTCATGGCGCAGCAGAGCCGCGAGCGACCTCTTGGGCGCTTCGACTCGCTCCGCCGAGGCGAGGACTTCTTTAATGATGCCGTGAAGCTCGCTCAACTCTTCGAAAGCAGCGCGGGCGTCTACGTCTTCTTCGATCCCGATTCTGACGTGGCGCTCCATAGGCGAGTCTATACCGCCTGAGATATAATCGAGAATCTGATCGTTCGAGAATTCCATTCGTCTTTTAGACCGTTAAAGAAACTAAAATTTCAGCTTTCCACCAAAGTTCGGATTTCAGTTGCCGCTTCCATTCAAATTTTCCTTCGTCTTTAATTTAAGATAACTGAGCGCTAAAAAGTTCAATTCTGAGTAACCGTCTGGCAGAAATTTCTATCTGCAATCCGAGTTCTGAAATCCGCAATCAAATCACCGCCCCCGTCGCTTTGACGAACTCCTGCCTAAGAAGTTCTAGACCGTTGTGCAGCCTGCTTTTTACCGTTCCCTCCGGAATCCCCACGACCTCGGCGATTTCGTTATACGCAAGGCTTTCGAACATCCGAAGATGGATCACATCGCGATAGTGCTGCGGCATCTCGTCGAGAATCCCGAGAATCTTCTTGTGAAGCTCCCGCTTCGATGCGATCTCACCCGCGTCGTCGGCGCCGTCGGTGACGATGAGCGCTTCCTCTAGACAGCCGTGCCTGCGCTTTTTCTCGCGTTCGAGCTTGTTCAGCGAAAGGTTCCGCGTGACTTTGTACATGAGCGTGGTGAACTTCGCGCGCTCCTCCCAGTCGGCAGCTTTGCGAAACGCGTATGTGAACGCCTCCTGAAGCACTTCGACCGCGTCCTCGTAGTTCCCGAGCAGACGGTACGCGAAATTGATGATCCGGCTTTTGTGGCGCTCGTAGAGGATCGTGAACGCTGGTTCGTCCCCGACCTTGCAGAGGTGCATAAGCTCTTCGTCGGTCTTGCTAGCTAAATCTGTCATTGAATTCACCGCGTTAGGAAGGAACTGCCGCAGAAAGCGATGATAAATAAAACTGTCTAACGTTCAAACAATAATTACGATTGAATCGACGACGCGATTTCACGCTCAGCCTCCGGATATCGCGCACGACCGGCGAAATCACTCCACCGAGAATCGATCGAAGTCCAGCGGAACGAGTTCGAACGCGAATTGATGTTCGAGGAAATCGAGGCAGGGCAAGCACGCAAGACCCGCTTTCTTCGCGGCGAGGAGTATCGCGTTTTCGATATTTTGCTTCCGCTCCTGCGGGCCGACGACCACGCCGCCTGAAAGCATCGAAGGTTGTTCGTTCCAATCGATGACGAAAATCCTTCCTCCATCCGCGAGAAGCGAATGCCAGAAATAAAGCACATTCGCAGGAAACGTCAGTTCAGCAAACCTGCCCTCGATCAGAACAAGATCGAACTTCATTTTTTCGAAACCACCGGCTGGAAGCGCCCCGGCAGTTCCGGTTGTCACACTCACGGGATTCATCGGATCGCCGGTGAGCACAAATGGACTTACAATCAGGCCGTGAGCCTGGTTCGCCATAGACTTTTCGATTATTCTGTCCACATATTCAGTCCTCGATTCGTATATCGTCACTGTCGCCGGGGAAAGACGCGGCGCGAAATAGAGGCTGTCAGAAGTGTAAATGAGCGCGTTGTCGCCGTAATCGACGTGGAATTCTTCGAGGATTTTCGAAGTTTGCTGCCATTCGTCGCGCCGCTTGATTTCCTCGAGCGCCTCCAGCTCTGAATCTCCGGACGACCCGAAAGTTCCACAGGAAAAAAGCGCAAAAATCAGCGGCAAAAGAATACGTCTGGATTTCATCGTTCCATCCATCAGCGAGAACAGACAGATGCTATCTGCTTCATCCGGTTTTTAAAACCCGTTTCCGATTTACCCATGACTGCCCGACGCTTAGAAACTATCGCAGGCACCTGGGACCGCGGACGTCCTCGCCCGCAAAAGCCGTCAAACGTCTCGTTTGACGGCTCCGAATTATCGATGTCGCTTGCTTATACGTATCACCAGCAGTTATTCACAGCCGGAGCCAGAAGACTTGAGATAGCTTCTTAGCAAAAATAAGCGGGGCGATACCTTACGCAAAATCGAAATAGTTCGGTGATCCACGTGGCACGGAAGTCCCATTCGCGATTTCACGGTCAAGATGACCGTGCCACGCGCAAAAACCTTCGTAGACGCTTCTATCGACGCAACTGTTCACGGGGTAGTTCGCAGTCTATAGCGGGAATCAGTTCGTAGTAGCTTGTAAGAGCATGTTTTCGCGGTGTGGTGGATCAAAGAAACGCCTTACGGCGCCACTACGAACGCAGACTACCCCGTGAACAGTTACCTATCGCCGTGATTCGCCGAAACCTTGTGGCGATTTTTAAAATGTCAACCTGACAGGAGAAGATTGCACACTAAACTGAGGTGTCATATTGTCAGTATTATCGAAACCAATGAAACACGCAAAATGCCGCAAATCGGCCCACGCCCGCTGTTTTCCGGATTTCCGGCGTTTGGAACGACTTTTGATACAAGTCCTTTCAGAATACGCTGAAAGCAAGCTATGGAATAAGGAGCAGCTATGGGAAAGATAATTGGGATCGATCTTGGAACCACGAATTCCGTCGTCGCGATCACCGAAGTCGGCGAGCCGAAGGTAATCGTCAATCCGGAGGGGCACCCGACGACGCCGTCGGTGGTGAGTTTCCAGCCGAACGGGGAAAGGCTCGTGGGCATTGTCGCAAAGCGTCAGGCGGTGACGAATCCGACCAACACGATATACTCTATCAAGCGCTTCATGGGTCGTCGGCACGAGGAGGTTCATTCCGAAGAGAAGATCGTGCCCTACAAAATCACAGGCGGCGAGCACGATCTCGTGAAGGTCGACGTGCTCGGAAAGGACTACACTCCGCCTGAGATCAGCGCGATGGTCCTGCGCTATCTGAAGGAAGCCGCGGAAAGCTATCTCGGCGAGGAAGTCCGGGAGGCGGTAATCACTGTTCCCGCGTACTTCAACGACAGCCAGCGCCAGGCGACGAAGGACGCAGGGGAGATCGCGGGACTCGACGTCAAGCGCATCATCAACGAGCCGACCGCGGCGGCGCTCGCGTACGGTCTCGAGCAGGCGGGCGAGAAGGAACAGAAAGTCGCCGTGTTCGACTTCGGCGGCGGCACCTTCGACATCTCGATCCTCGAAATCAGCGAGGGCGTCACGGAAGTGCTCGCGACGAACGGCGACACCCATCTAGGAGGCGACGACATCGATCAGGTTTTGATCGACTACATCGCGCAGGATTTCAAAAGCAATACCGGCATCGACCTCAAGAAAGACGTGCTCGCGCTTCAGCGACTAAAGGACGCGGCGGAGAGCGCCAAGAAAGAGCTCAGCTCGTCGAAGACGACGACGATCAACCAGCCATACATTTCCGCGGACGCCTCCGGTCCTAAGCACCTGAAGATCGACATTACCCGCGCGAAGTTCGAACAGCTCATCGAGCCGATTATTTCGCGCTGCCGGAGACCATGTTTACAGGCGCTCGAAGACGCGAAGCTGCGGCCGTTGGAAGTCGACGAAGTGCTGCTCGTCGGCGGTTCCACGCGAATACCCGCGGTACAGGCGCTCGTCGAGGAAATCTTCCAGAAGAAGCCCAACAAGAGCCTCAACCCGGACGAAGTCGTCGCGATAGGCGCCGCGATCCAGGGCGGCATCCTCGCGGGAGAGTTCAAGGACAAGGAGCTGCTGCTGCTCGACGTCACGCCGCTTTCGCTCGGAATCGAAACCCTCGGACAACGGATGACGGTGCTAGTCGAGCGCAACACCACGATCCCGGTGCGAAAGACGCAGACCTTCAGCACCGCCGCGGACAACCAGCCCGCGGTGACGATCCACGTCTTGCAGGGCGAACGTCCGATGGCGATCGACAACCGCACGCTCGGGAAGTTCGATCTCGCGGACCTGCCGCCCGCGCCGCGCGGCGTGCCGCAGATCGAGGTCGCGTTCGACATCGACGCGAACGGCATCCTGAACGTCAGCGCAAAAGACCTCGGCACGAGCAAAGAGCAGAAGGTCGTGATCCAGTCGTCCTCCGGACTAAGCGACATCGAGATCGAGAAGATGAAAAAGGAGGCCGAGGAACACGCCGCGGAGGACGCGAAGCGCAGAGAGCTGATCGACGCGAAAAACGACGGCGACAGCTTCGCGTACTCGATAACCAAGATGCTGAAGGAGCACGGCGCGAACCTCGATGACGCTTCGAAAAAGGAGATCGAGGAGAAGGCCCAGGCGCTCGAGGAGGCGTCGAAAGGTGACGACATCGACCGCATCAGGGAGACCCGCGCGGCGCTCGAAGCGTCGGCGCAGAAGCTCAGCGAGGCGATGTACAAACAGGCGCAGCACGGAGCGCATCCCGGAGGCGCTGCCGGCGGCCAAGGCCACCATCACGGCCCGACCCCAGGCGAAGACGCGGACGCCGGTGACGACATCGTCGACGCGGATTTCGAGGTCAAGGACGACAAAGGGAATTAACGACAGTGATCACTCGACATCAGTTGATTTGGTTGATCGAGTACCCGATTTCCCTTTGATTTCGGGGATTTCAGCCAGAGTCGAGGGAATTTTTTGCCTCGATTTTTTCATTTGC
>JANLHZ010000328.1 GCA_024653775.1 Planctomycetota bacterium
ATTCTCTGCGAATCTCCGCGCTCTCCGCGTCTCGGCGCTGAAGAACTGCGAGGACGCCGGTTTTGTAATTCAGGGAATGTGGTTCACCGAACATTTACCGTTGCGCACATCCGTTCAGTTCGATGATGCGCGCCGAATATCGGAACGGCACCAAACACGTACGCGTAAACGTCCGGAAGCAACTCTGATACCGACCTTTTACTTGGCAGGCATGCTTTGAGGGCGTAGCGAACGCGTGCCAGGCGACCCGCCGCGAAGCAGGAATATTGGAAAATATGGCGATGCAGCGGCGATTTGCTTGGCGCGTGTGCAGTAGCAAGCAAAGCGTTGATGTCAAGTAAGGTCGGTATGAACGGAGAAAGTGCCGGGCACCTTTAATTTCCAATACCTGATCGACAGCCTCGAATGGAGAGGGAAACCACATGAACAGTTTAGAAAATTTTCGCGTCACCGGAGCGTCGACGCGATGCGAAGAAGCTGATCGTAATCCTCCGCGAGGCAGCACGCGTAGAGATGCACGTACCACCCGTCCGGAAAATCCTTCACCAGAAGATCGAAAGTGTCTAGCTTCGAATTTGCGTCAAGTCCCGTGCCTTGCGGAGGCAGCGGCAGCGGACTCTTGAAATAGAATCCCCGCCGACGGTTGACCCACACGCTAGTGATGGCGATTCCCGGCTCGATCTTCGCGGGCTGCTTCGTGACGAAAATCTGCATCTGAGTCGAAAAGTTTCCTTCGGAAACCACCGTGTCGTCCCGTGCGATCAGATACATCGCGAGATCGTTCTCGGGCACGATCTTGTCCACGAGAACGCTGTAGCCATCCGGAATCGATATTCGCGCCCTGATTCCTTCGAACGGTTCGAGGGAGTGTTCCGCCCATTCTAAATCCTCCGGACGGCTGAGGGTTTCCGCCTTATCCGAATCGAACTCCGGCTCGGTGAACCCCGGCTCCTCGGGCGCATCGAAGAACCCCGCGCCGCCGGTGGCGAGGATGTATCCCGACCCGGCGATCGCCACGCCGAAGAGAAACAATATCGCTGCCTTTCCTATCTGGAACAATTTCACGTCAGTTTCCGCCTGTGGAGAATGCGCCTTCAGAAGGGGTCTGGTTGCGCGTACCCCTTTCGGAATTGTAAATCGCGATGTCTCTTCGAAGCTGGTTCGCCTGACGGTACTTTTTCATCGCGATAAGCGCCTGTAGCGCCTGGTTTGCCGCGAGGAGGTCGTCCTGGTAAAGCGCGAGCCTTCCGACGTAGCGGATCAGCTCCGGACTGTTGCCGTCGTGGATGGACGCGCGTTTGAAAAAATCCGCGGCCTTCAGAAACATCCCGCGGGCTTCCGCCTCCCTTCCCGCGGCCTCGTGTTTGTATCTGTAGCCGAGTTCGGTGTAGTAGATGCCGAAGTAGTAGAGCGCGCTGAAATCGTCGGGACGAATTTCGAGCGCACGCGCGAGGTACGGCTCCGCCTCGTCGAACATCCCGAGTTCGCAGCGATACGAACCAGCCTCCAGGTGGGCCTGGAAAAAGCCGGGGTCCTTGTCGCACGCGACCTCCTGCAGCGACAGGGTCAGCTCTTCGCTCTGGGACCTCCGCATCGAGATGCGCGAAAGCCAGAGTTCGATTTCCGCGGTGTCGTCGATCTCCCGCGCCTTGTGGAAGCTGTCGTAAGCCTCGGTGAACTTGTTCTGCGCCCACGCCTTGACGTCAAGGATGGTCTGATCGAGCTGCGAGGTATCCACGCCTTCCGTCTCGGGCATGGTGAACCGTGAAAGCGCAAGCTCGCCGTCGTAGAAGTCCGCGGAGCCGAGCGCGACCCACCCGGAGTAGCAGCTTTCCTTCAGTTCCGTCGCGCGGTCGATCGCGTGGTGGGCGAAGGTTCGCGCCTGGGTGAAATCGTTCGCCTCGGAAAACAGCGCGGAAATCTTCACGAAAGTCTCGGGCGGATTCTCGCCTTTCAGCATCGCTTCAAGAAAGTGCTTTCGCGCGCGGTTTCCATTCTTGAGTTTCAGGTAGAGTTCCGCAAGCTGTAGGTGAAGCTCCTTCGTCCCGAGTCCCCTTCGGTACGCGCCTTCGAGCGCATCGATCGCGAGCTGAATTTCGCCGGCGCCCACGTGCTTCGCGGCCTCCGCAATGACGTCGGAATAATTCTCCGGATCGTCGACATACCCGACAGGCTCCATGAACTGATGGTACGCGAACATCGAAACGATCGCGAGTCCGAGAACTATGGGAAGAATGTTTCGCGCCACGTAAGGTTGCTCCGTTAAAAGCCGACTGAATCAGCTTACCACAACGATGCGCAGTCGGAACCAAAATCTATCCGTGGATCGACAGTGTTCACTCTACATCAGTTGATTTGGTTGATCGAGTACCCGATTTCCCTTTGATTTCGGGGATTTCAGCCAGAGTCGAGGGAATTTTTTGCCTCGATTTTTTCATTTGC
>JANLHZ010000284.1 GCA_024653775.1 Planctomycetota bacterium
CCGCGAAGCTCCGCGCCCTCTGCGTCTCTGCGCTTAAGATATGCGTTAATCTAAATTTTTTGATTCCCGCGGAGGACGTGTTTCACCGAACCGACACTACAAATATAGCTTTTCATCGAGTCCAATTTGGAGTCCAAATTGGACTCGATGAATTGTAATGTCAGAATCCGCCAATCGTCCAAACGCGTCGACGTCATAGCATCGGCGGCAGCGCGAGTTCGCAGGAAAGGCCGTGGTCGGCGCCGACGGTTTTCGTCCACCGCTCGATGTTCCAGCCGCGCTGCCACGCGATCCGACGAAGCCGCGGGTCCGGATTTACCACTCGCGGCTCGCCGACGTTTTCAAGAAGATGAATGTCGTTTATCGAATCCGTATAGAAAAAACTGCGCGAAAGATCGATCCCGTGTTTATCCGCAAGTTTTTTCGCGGCGTCGAGTTTGCCGGGACCGAAAATGAAGTCGAGTCCCTCATCCGCGACCTTGCCGTCGACGAATTTCGGGAGCGAGCCGAGTTTGTGGTCGATCCTGAGCGCGCTGCCGACGTACTGCGCGAGAAACCACGAGCTTGAAGTCAGCAGTACGAGAACGTCTTCGCGGGCGCGGTGCTCCTCGACCTTCCGCGCGGCATCGACGTAAATCCGAGGCAGAACCTTGTCTCGGACAAGTTCGTGGCTGAATTTCGCGACCTCGTCCAGCGTGAACCCCACGAACGGCTTCGCGGCGTTGCGATACATCTGCACGTGATCGAGAATCCCGAGTTTGTATAGGGTCAGATAGTACGCCGCGAAGAACATTATCCCGATACCGACGCGCTTTTCGCGCCACATCTTTAGCGCGGCGTAGACACCGCTCTGCCCCGCCACCAGGGTTTTGTCGAGATCGAATATCGCAGCAACGCGGGACATATCCAGAGTATACAAGAATAGTAGTCAGTGACCAGTGGTCAGAAAACGCAGCGCAAGTTATATTGGAAACCTCCGCGAATCTCAGCGACGATGGGTAACTATTCACGGGGTAGTTCGCAGTCTATAGCGGGATTCTGTAGTAGTGTGCTCGTGAGAGCATATTTTCCAGATAGTAGAGGATCGAAGAAACGCCTTACGGCGCCACTACGAACGCGAAC
>JANLHZ010000018.1 GCA_024653775.1 Planctomycetota bacterium
CCAAATCCTCATCGGAACTATAGCTACGACTCCGGTTTGGCTTCCTCGTGCAAAACGAACCTGGCGCAAATCTGAGCGCGATTTTGTATGATTTATTTATTTTAGCCTCCTAAGTATCGCAAGCTGCGTGGGAGAGACCGTCCTCAGCAGCCATTTGGGGCAAAACTTCGCGACAAACGACAGCGCCTTCGCCTTCACGCCGCCGGAATTGACGTATTTCCAGTTTCTGAGGACTTTCCAGGTGATGTCGGTAATCTCGAACCGTTTGAACGTCCGAAGGATGTCTCCCCAAACCGGCACGCTGACGTTCTCTTCAATGGCCCCTTTTCGCTTAAGCAGCCAGCTCCGAACGAACTTCGGCAGGTAGTAATACGCGAACACGCTCTGGTGGCTCACCTCGCAGATCGGATTCACGCGGTTCGGACTCGCAAGCAGGCAGAACCCGCCCGGCCTGAGTACGCGGTAAAGCTCCTCCGGAAATTCGCGCATCACCATATGCTCGATTACGTGCTGGAAGAGAACGACGTCGAAACTTTCATCCCGAAAAGGAAGGCGATTCGCATCCGCCCGGAGACACACACCTTGTAGTGCATCCCTCGTATCGCTGTCCACGACGAAGTCCATGTAGTCGAACGTCACGAACTTTTCGAACCACGTCGCGAAAATCCGGCTCATCTCGCCCGATCCGGTTCCGATTTCGAGCGCGGTCATCGACTTCAGGTTTTCAAGGTTGCCCGATGAAATCGAGAAGTAAAGCTCGATCATTCTTCTCGTGCGAATGGCTTTTCGCTCGCGGGACGATCTGTCCGTCACCGCGAAACTGCTTCGATATCCTGATTCGTCCGTCATCGGAATCAATTTAAGTGTTGGCTCGGTGAACCACATGGCACGGACGTCTCATCCGTGTTTTCACGGTCAGAATGACCGTGCCACTACCATTTTAAGACCGTCCGGACCCGGTGCATAGGCAAAAAAAAGCGCCGACGAATGCCGGCGCTCTTTTGGTTTGTGGCACGGGCGTCTTGCCCGTGAAACATCGTGAGACACAGACGCCACGGCTTCGGTTAGAAACCAAGCGAAAGCTGGAGGTAAACGAAATCGAGGTCGTTGACGCGCGCCTGACCCGCGGTGTTGCGGACGAAAGCGCTATCGCGGAGATACGCACCCGTGAAGTAGTGCGCCCAGCCGATTTCGAGGCTGAGGCGATCCGGCTCGAGGGTGACTACGCCTTTGATGTCGAGTTCCGAACCGAGCGTCCGGCTGACCTTGTCGCTGATGCCCGCTGCCGCGTTCGCGGTTGTGAGCGCATCGGGCGACGATCCAGCGATCATCGGTCCGCCGACCGTGTACCAGCCGTCAGAGCTGTCGGTCAGCTTGAAGAAGTGCCAGCCTGCGTAGACGGAGAAGTGGTCGCAGGTCTTCACGGACGCTTCGATGAAGTAGTCGGTGAGGTTCCTGAGCGAGTGCTGATCCGCCCAGCCGTAGAAACCGTGGTTCGTCGGGTAGAGCTGCACAGGCGTATTGTTGACGCCGTCGACGGGGTTGCTGTCGCCGGAGCCTTTTTCGTATCCGACCGCGACTCTCGGCTCGAGGTCAATATCGACGGTATATCCGAACTCGAACGCGACCTGATACGCGCGAAGCGGCGTCGATCCGACGCGTCCGCGGTGGAGCACGCCTTCGACGTTGTAATCGAGACCGTACATCTCGTCGCCGTTGAGACGAAGTCCGAAGAGTGTCACAGTGGAGCCGCTCGGATCCGTGTTTCCGGCAACAACTTCGCGCTCGCCGAGGAAGATTCTCCTGCGGTCAGCGGAAATGAGGACGAACGGGTTCTGATGGTGCGATCCTTCGATTCCCACTCCGTCGAGGAGGGTGAAGTCGAGGTTCAGACCATAGAGTTTGCGGTCCGTTGCGTTGTGACGGGTGGTCTTCGTGTACGCGGTCGCGCGGGGCGTCGAGGTGTAAGCCGCGCCGAACTCGTATCCGTCATCGTCGGTGTGCTCGATGCGGAATCCGAAGAGCGAAGCTTCAAGGAACCCATCGAGATTGTGGGTGAGGACCGCGCCGTCGAAGGAACGACCGTTGTTGTTCCAGTCGAAGGTTCCGACGTAGCGTTCGTTGCCGAGCTTGAAAGCCTGGCGTCCGATGCGGATCGAGAGGTCCTGTCCGTGAATGTTCGCGTACTCGACCCAGATTTCGCGGGTGTCGGTGTGCTGACCGTCGCCGTCCTGAACCGCGAGGGACGAACCCGTGTAATCGCCGTTCGTTCCGGGAGCCGGAGGGGGGACGTTCCCTAAGGCGCCGCCTTCAGTACCCCACTGACGGGAGTCCTGGAGCGTCCAGCGCGCGCTGAGGTTTTCGCCCAGCGTGAGGTCGAAATTCAGCCTTGCGCGGCTGAGAATGAAATTCGCGCGGGCTTCGCGATCGTAGCTCGCTGCGTTTGCGGCGCGGGCGCGGGCCTTGTTGAACCCGGTTCCCTGCCACGATTCGCCGCGGGTGCGGATGTCGCCTGAAAGAGTGATGGTGACGTCCTCTCCATTCACGCGGACTACTCCAAATGTCTGCTCCTTATGATTGCAGACGCATTCTTCCATGCCGCATTCTCCGCAAACTTCCGCTTCGTCCTCTTCCTCTTCTTCTGCGGCCTCTTCCTCTTCGTCCTCGTCGGTCTCTTCGGCCTCCGTGGATTCCGTGGACTCCTCTTCCGAACTTTCATCCGCAGACTCTTCAGTTCCTTCTTCTTCCGCGGCTTCTTCGGCGTATGCGCCAGTGGGCGCCAATGCTGCGATCAAGCCGAACGCGATGAGAAGAAGGCACCAGTAACGACTTACAATTTTGGTACCCATAATAGTTATAGCTCCTTTCCCATATACCTGCAAAAACAGAAACACACTCCAAGACAGCAGGTAACTACAGGCGGATATGTATAATTTCACAGGTAGTCTTTGCAACTTTAAGTAAATATTTTGGCTCTGAAATGACCAGTGATAAAGCTTACATAAACGTTACGAATTGTAAATCGATGACCGGATTGACCCCGATTTTGTGGGCAAAACCAGCCATTACGCGGACTGTTAATAACGAGCATCGAAGCATACGCTAAACAGGGGGTATTGTTAAAAACTTCGGGAAAATCCGGTCGACGAAAAAGTGCCCGGCACTGTATCGGTTCGGTTAACCACGTGGCACGGACGTCTCGTCCGTGTTTTCACGGTCAGGATGACCGTGCCACGCAAAGGAAACGCCTGGAACGTTCCA
>JANLHZ010000057.1 GCA_024653775.1 Planctomycetota bacterium
AAGCGGCAAATCGCCGGTGAAGGAGCTCGCGGGCGGCACCGAGGGCGGCGTGTCGTACACCGGCAAGATCAAACTCCAGATCGGCGACCGGCTCGACGCCTACACGGAAGAATCCAAGGTTCATAAGCTGGAAACGTTCCGGTAAAAAAGTCCGCTCCGGCGGACTTTTTAGCAACCAATCCGTTGTCACATGGCGTGAACACGCGTTTTCAGAAGCGAACGATTCATTGCAGGGAATATTGAAATAATTTTGTTCAGAAGCATTGACAAACGAATACTTTGTGAGGGGAGAGAAATCATTTTTCTCTCTACTAAGGGCCGTATAGGCTTGACGACTTCAAATAATTTTGTTCAGCTTCGGACGGTTCATTAGAAAAGAAGGGAGGTGATACATGGGTGATACGAAGCAGCTGTTTTCTTACCCCCTTTGGGCGCGAAACGGCCTTGCTCACCGAGGATGATCCCGGCGACATCGGCGAACATCTTGTGAATCGGGACAAGCTCGATATCTTCGATGTTCTGGATCAACTTGCAAAAAGGGATTCGTTTTTCCTGATCGCGTCGACGGGACTCGGAAAAACCGTCATCGTGCCGCTCTTTCTCCTTATGCGGGAGATGCGGTACCAGCAGACCGATCAGCCTGAGCGCGCGAAGGCTGGTCCCAGGATTTGGGTCGTCGAACCCAAGATCGCGATCGCGCAAAGTCTGCATCAGGTGATGAATCTTTGGTGGTCGGAGCACGTCAGCGAGGCGAGACCTGTTCTCAAAGGGTTCAACCTCTTCGGCTGCAAGACCAAGGTGGATCATCGGGACCTCGACGCTCCGATCATGTTCATCACGACCGGGATCTTCTCGATCTATGCCCGTAAGGGCCTGTTCGAACCCGGTCGCGATCTCGTCTTGATCGACGAGGCGCACGTGACGCTTGAGACCGACGAGGCGCTCGAGCTTGGGATCGGGATCTGCCGTCGGCGCGGCGTCGCGCTGAACTACATGTCCGCAACCGTGGATGCGACGGATATCCCGCAACGCCTCGGCGCGCGGGTCGTGAAGGCGGAGAAGCGTCGCTTTCCGGTGTGGAAGCATAATCTTCGGCAGCCGATCGACCAGATCCTCGTCGATCTCGTGGAGCGAACGCTCGTCAATCCCGAAGAGGCGGAAGAGCTCTTCCCGAAGAAGGATGACGAGGCGTGGCGATCCGTCCGTGATGCCGTCCTCGAGCGCGATCGCGCGAAAGGGATGCTCGTGGTCGTGAATTCCTACACCGCCAACGACAGCGACGCGAAGCGGCTCGAGCGGATGCTGCTGGAAACGCCGTTCGCCGACAAGATCGCCGTTCGAACCCTCGCGGGAGAAGTCCTGCGGGATCCGAAGCGGCGCGCGGCCTACGAGGCCGATCTCAAGCGATGGAAAGAACAAAAGGTGCGTTACGTCCTGATCGCGACTTCGGTCGTGGAGATGGGAGTGACGCTGCCGGACCTCGACTTCGTCGTGAGCATGGACTCGGCCTTGGAAGAGGTCGAGAACGGGGTGCGTCTCGGACCGCTCGGTACGAACGCGCTGATCCAACGCATCGGTCGCGTCGGGCGCGAGCGTCCGGGTATCGCCTACATCTCGCGTGATATCGGCGCGCCGTACTCGCTCTTCAGTGACGAGGAGCTGAACGAGGTCGACGCGCTCGAGCCCGAACCCATCAGATGGCCGACGGAACGCGGCAACCTTGAGTGGTTGGCGTATTACTCATTCGATCAAGAGTGGGACTCGCTCGATCTGCTGAAGCGGCTTCGTGAGCTG
>JANLHZ010000073.1 GCA_024653775.1 Planctomycetota bacterium
GTAGCCATAGTTCCGATGAGGATTTGGCGACCGAGCGCGGAATGAATATGGTGTGAAGATGTGATGCAGAAACGGTAGTTTATTTTGTTCCGAGGCCTATAGGATGGATATGACTTCGCGGCGGGAGGTCCGTGCGGAACTTCGCGGCTAAGCTCATTTTCGGCAGGTTCGACCACGAGCTTTAACGACTCGCTCAGAAATGTGTCTGATACGCGGCATGTAAACATGGCTGTGAGCGGCGCTGCCAGCGGCTCACGGTCAGAATGATCGTGCCGCGCGAAGGATGCGCGTAATCTGAACCTCCACGGCACTTCCATCTCCGCACAAGAAGTAATTTCATCGCAAAGAGGTGACTTTCGAAGAAAAGTTAAGTGCTTGGGCCCGATTCATCGAACATGCCCATTGTTTCATACGTTTTGCTTAGTCCAATTTGGACTCCAAATTGGACTAAGCAAAACGTACTGTTATCTGAGATCATTGGGAGGATTCGACAGACTATCGAGGAGTCCTTCTGAATTTCGAGGTTCCCAGCCCTGCGTTCCACGTAAAACGATCGCCAATTAAGGAACTTCTAACGCTGGGTCGGAAGCGGGGATCGCGACTCTTAGAACGGGTTCTGAGGTCATCGTGGATCGAGTCACTTCTTCTTGAATACCGCCCGCCAGCCGGTCGGGTGATAGTTCCGGAGGGCCTGGGTTGACGCCGTCTTGACGTCGCTTATGACATAGTAGCAGCTTCCGTCGGCCCTGTTCGCTGCGTCGAGCATTCTCTGCGTTAACCTGCGGTTGGTCTGGACGAGGATGATCGACACCGGCCCCGTCTTGCCGGCGCCTTCGAAACTCGTCACCGCGAATCCTTCCATGCGAAGAGCTTCCGCAACTTCGGCGCCCTTCCGCGTGAATAGCATGCAGAGTTCCTTTCCCATCGCGATGTACCTTTCGATGGAAATGCCGACGTAGTTGCCGAGCGCGAATCCGAACGCGAAGGATATCGCGTACTCGATTTTGTCGAGGTTGGTGACGACTTTACTCATCGAGAACACCCAAACCATGATTTCGACAAAAGCAAGAATGGTCGGAAGCAGCCTTTTTCCACGGAAAAGGAATATGGTTCTGAGCGTACCTATGGTGACGTCGAGAATCCTCGCTATCGTAATGAATATGCAAGTCTGGACAACTGGAAAATCTATCTCTAGAAAGAGCAGTGTTTTCATTCAGGACTTCGGTCTACATTGCAAATGGAGGGTGCGGAAGTCTCGCAAGCAGGAGTTCCGCGTAATCGAGATCGACTTCGACGTTGATGTCTACCGCGCGGTCCCTTCCTACTTTATACAGAGCGATGCGGCCTCCAAATATTTCGTCGAATTTTAAATTCTCGGTTCGAAACGCGTCGAGAAATCCGCAAAGCGCGAACGCAGGCGCGGATTCGAGGGTCTGACGGTTTGGATAGCTCTTCTCGGACTTTCCGTCCACGAACGGAACGAGGAATCCATCCTCGAGCTTCTTGCACCAGTACGGATGGGAAGGCGCGTCGACGCAGCTTCGGACGCCGGTGGCGTCTTCCGTCAGCGTAGCGAGCACGTCGCGGACGTCCTCCAGTGTCCGAAGCGGACTCGTTGGACGAATCATCACGCAGACGTCCGGCTCCGGGCCGTTTGCCGCTAGAAAGTCGATGGCGTGCTTCATCACCGGAAAGTCCGGCGTGTCGTCCCGCGCAAGCTCGGCGGGTCTGACAAACGGAACGTCCGCGCCCTCGGCCTTCGCGTACTCGATGATTTCCGCGTCCTCGGACGACACGATCGCGCGCTTCAAAATTCCCGCGTCGACCGCCGCCTGCGCGAGCTTTATCGAATACCAGAGCAGCGGCTTTCCGTCCGGCGGATAGTGCGACTTTCCGACCTTGCGGAGGTTCTTTCTCCATAGACCCTTGGAGCCGCCGCGGGCGGGGATTACTCCAACTGGATAGTCGAAACTCATTCCTTTTTGACGACCCTGGGAGTGTCGTCCTCCTCGCCTTCGAGCAGCAGTCTGATTCGACCTTCCTTGATTTCGCGCAGGGCTACGTCGAGCGGATCGTGCAGATCCGACGTGTCGACGAGCGTAGGCGAGCCGGTGACGATTTCCCGCACCCGCTTCTGCAGGCAAGCAGTGAGGCGGTAGACGCCGTGGGCCTCGATAAGTTCGTCAATCAGATGCCTTTTGAACTCGCTCATTCAATCCTCCGTCGGACCGCGCAAATATCTCGCGGCGATGGCGCGATGCACGCTTTCGATGCAGGCGCCGAGATCGTCGTTGACGACTTTGAGATCGAAGCTTGTACCACATTCCATTTCCTTTTTCCAGCGCTTCATCCTTTTTTCTATACTTTTTTCATCGTCCGTGCCGCGGCCCTTGAGTCTTTTCGCAAGCTCGTCATAATCCGGCGGGGAAATGAAAATCCGCAGCAGCGGATAGTTCATTGCGCGGATCTTCTCGCTTCCGTCGACGTCGATGTCGAGGAGCATTACCTCTCCGGACGCTACCGCTTCGTCGAGAGGAGCCCTCAGGGTGCCGTAGAGCACGCCTTCGTACACCTCGACGTATTCGACGAACCCGTCGGCGGAAATTTTCGCGCGGAACTCCTCCAGGCTGAGGAAATGGTAGTCGACTCCGTCCTTCTCATTCTCCCTCGGCGGGCGTGTAGTCGCGCTGATGCTGAAGCGAAACAGCGGATCACGCATCAGACAGCGCGAGATGGTCGTCTTGCCGACCCCCGACGGTCCGGAGAGCACGACCACGAGTCCGGAGAGCATCTTAGAGAGTCTTGGCAATTCTGGGAGTTTATTCGTCAATTGGCTCACCCGAAACTGGAAATGGTTCGAGAATCGTCAAACCGGGGTGGTACATTATCATTCTTCCTTTGGACATTCCACCTGACATTTCATCGAGAACGCCGGTGTCGGAACCGAGAGACGACAATTCCCATCTTAATAACCCGCACGACGTGTATTTCCGGTGGATTTTTTCCCGCGTTGCTTGCGTGGTGAGCTTTCTCGCAAACTATCTCGGTTTCGACCCGGAGAAGGTATTGAAAGTCGACATCATTTCGCTGGATACGCTTTTGACGGGTGACGATCTGAAAGAAGCCCGCGCCGACGTTCTGTACAGGATCAAGCTCGTCGGATTCAAGTTTTACGTTTATCTGCTCCTCGAGCACAAGAGTTCGAAGTCGGTCCGCACTCCGGCGCAGATACTAAGGTATCTTGGAAACATTTATTGGAAGCTGTCCGAAAAGCTGAGAAGGCCGGGGGACAAACTGCCCAGGGTGATTCCGGTGATCGTATACCACGGCAAGAAAATTTGGGACATTCCGGAGAACTTCGGCGAGATAGTGGAGAACGCCCCGGGGCTGGAGGAGTTTCCGTTCGATTTCAGGTATAAAGTGATTGATCTGGCACATATGTCGTTCGAGGACATCGCCGGGAATCTGCCGCTGAGACTTGGGTTCAGACTCCTGAAGAGCACGGATCGGTTCGAGGTGGCGATTTCGTGGACGATGACGATGGAGGACTTCAGGAACGAGCTAAAAAGAATGCCGGATGACGAATTGCAATACGAATTCTCGGCGCCTATGGTATACTCTGTTCGTGGGAAAAAGCTTGCGAAGAAGGCGCTCATTGAAACGATAGAATCGAAGTTGTCGGAAAAGGGTTCGAAAATGGCAAAGACATGGTTCGACAAAGCGCTTGATAAAAGCTACGCCAAGGGCAAGCTCGAAGGCAAGCTCGAAGGCAAGCTCGAGGGACTCCTGGTCGCAATCAAAATCAGATTTGGCGAGTCCGCGCGACAATCCGTGGTCGATAAGGCCTCTAAAATCGATCAGGGTATTCTGGACGGCATCGAGTTAGCGCTGAATCGGTCCAGGGACGAAAAAGAGTTTCTGAAGGCTCTCGAAAAACTCGGATAGCCAGAGTTTCCCGCATCTAATCCACAAATCCAAATTTCAAATGAAAACAACAGGCGCAAAAATACTCGTCGACGCGCTGCATCGCGTTGGCGTCGAGCGGATTTTCGGCATCCCCGGCTCGCAGAACCTCGAGCTCTACGACGAACTCCGCGACGCAAAATTCGAGGTCATTCTCGTCACTCACGAGGTCGGCGCGAGTTTCATGGCCGACGCGACGGCGCGCTGCACCGGAAAGATCGGCGCGTTCACCACGGTCCCTGGTCCCGGAATGACGAACGCGTTCACGGGGATGGGCGAGGCGCTTTTAGACAGCGCGCCCATAATCGCGATCATTCCCGACGTCCGCAACGACATAAACGAGACGTATCAGCTCCACGAGATCGCGCAGTGCAAGGCCGCGGAACCGCTTGTGAAGATCGCGATAGACCTGAATAGCGCGAACGAGATCGCGGGCGCGGTGGCGAAGGCGTACAAGGTCGCGAAGGAAGGCGATCCCGGCCCCGCGATGATCAACATGCCCTACAATCTGCTGATCGAAAGCGCGGAATATAATTTCCAGATGCCGGTGATCGAGAAGCCGCAGATGGACGCGGCGGCGTTCGACGTTATCCGCAGCGCGGTCGTCGGAGCATCGAACCCCGGGATTTACGTCGGACAGGGAGTCTTCGGCGCGACGGACGCGCTTAGGAACATCGCGGAGCAACTCGGCGCGCCCGTCGCGACGACCATCTGCGGCCGCGGCGCCATCGCGGAGGACCATCCCCTCGCGGTCGGCTTCGGCTTCGGACCGCAGGGAACGAAGACCGCGGAAGAAGCGTTCGCGAAATGCGACGTTATCCTTGCGGTGTCGTGCCGCTTCGGGGAGGTTGCGACTGCGAGCTACTGCATGAAGCCCAAGGGCAAAGTCTACCACGTCGACATCGATCCGCAGGTCCTCGGGCAGAACATCAAATGCGAGAAGACGCTGCACGCGGACGCGACCGACTTCCTCGAAAAGCTGTGGACCTCGATCAAGGATTCGCCGAGGAAGAACAGCGATGCGCTCCAGCAGAAAATCGCGGCGGGGAAGAAGGCGGAGCGGGACGAAATCCTGAGCGCACCGATGCTCGAAAAAGGCGTGAATCCGCAGAGGTTCGCGCTGAAGCTCCGCGAGAAAGCCGCGCGGAATGCGATAATGGTCACCGACTCCGGGCATCATCAGTTCATCGCGACTCCCGATTTCGCGATCTACGAGCCGCGCTCCTTCCTCACTCCCGCCGACTACCAGAGCATGGGCTATGGAGTGCCTGCGCTTGTCGCCTGCGCGCTCGCGCACCGCGGACGGCAGACCATCGGCATCATCGGCGACGGCGGCTTCCTTATGACCGGCTTCGAACTGATCACCGCCTCGCGTAACGAGGTAAATCCGGTGTGCTGCGTCTTCAACGACGGCAAGCTCGATCTGATCAGCAAGCAGCAGGGGAAGGCGTACGGCCGGGACTCGCTCGTCAAGCTCCACCAGCCCGACTACGAAGGACTCGCGCGCGGATTCGGCGCGGAATACGTCGCCATCGAGAGCGACGCCGGGAGCGACGCGGGAATCGAAAAGGCGCTCGCGGTCAAGGGCAAGCCCGTGCTCGTCGATGTGCACATCGTGTACAAAGGCCTGCCGCGGTTCATGAAAGCCGCGCTGAGCGTGAACATCAAGCGCACCCCGCTCGGGCAGAAATGGCGCTTCGGCAAACGGCTGATCAAGCGCCTCATCTTCGGCGGGTGAGCGCTGATTCCCGACCACGTGCAGCATAGGCGTCTCGCTTGAATGTACCAAATAATCGTGAACGTTCGGTGAAACACGTGGCACGGACGTCTCGTCCGTGTTTTCACGGTCAGGATGACCGTGCCACGCAAAGGAAACGCCTGGAACGTTCCAAACAACGTGGTTCACCGAACATTCACGGAAATTCGAGCATAAAGTCAAGTATCCCGCAAGTTTCGTCCGGCGAGATGTGTCTAAACCTTTGCGACAATTCACATGATCTTTTCGTGTGCATTTTGCGTAGGAATCGCTATAATCGCTGGCGGTGAAGAAGAAGACGATTAGATGATTGTTGGACGCAGCGATCAAAATTTCATTCTGACACACCGGTTTTCCAAGTCATAGAATTCTGAATTTGCATCGAGAATCGATGGAAATTTGTCTGTCAGATAATAGTCGTTATGACCTTTGTGCAAAACGCGGAGCGTTTGCGCAGTGGATGCATTTTGCCCTGATCGCATTCAGCGCGACTTTAGTCACGGCCTGCTCGGAATCTCAGGGCGCAATCGAAGCGGCAGTCGGACCGGCGCCGATTTCGGTGGAAACGAATGAGGAGCCGGGGAGCGAAAAAGAATCGCTTACTTCGAGCCAGGGCGCGCCGGAAATATCCGCGGCGAAGATGGAGGAACTTCTCTCGGAAGAAATCGCGATCGACGCGGAGTTCTATGATCTGAACGAAGTCTCCCGCGATGACGAAGTGCCGTCGCTACGCAGGGCGAACTCGTACACGTTTCAGAGGTTTGACGGGCAACTGGTATCGCTGATTTCTCTCGAAGCGCTCAACTACGAAGACGAAGACGGCCACTTTCGACCGATAGACCTCGTCTTAGTCAAAACTCCTGTCGGGTGGGAGAACTCCCGGAACAGCGTGCAGGTCAGTCTTCCGGAAAGCTCGGGCGGAGCGGGAATTTCCGTGGATTCTTCCAAAGCCGATGGAATCCAGATGTGGGCGGAGACGAAGATGGTTCTGCTGGACGAATCGCTGAAAACGCTCGCAGTGCAAAAGCCCGCGAAGGTGAGCGGCGCGGCGACCTCAGACGGTGTTTCATTCAGCGAAACTTACCCTGGAGTGGCGGAGAAGTTCAGCACGATTGCGGGAGGAATCAAGTACGACCTCCATCTCGAACGTGAGGAAATTTTCTGGGCCGGGAAAGTCGGATACCTCGCGTTCTGCGAGAACGTGACACTTCCGGAAGGATGGTACTTCAGCGCGGGAGGCGTCAAGCAGACGGGAACCTTCGAGACCAGCGGCGACATAGTCGTTCACGACGATGAAGGAAACCCGTGGTACGCCTTCGAGGCGCCGCGAATATTCGAAGCCGGCGGGGAGGAGGACGAGAACCCGGATGGCGCCGCGGACGAAATCGCTGGGCGATACCTCGTGCGGAAGAAAGGAATCGTGTGGGAGGTTCTCGTGCTTACGGACCTCGGCTGGCTGAACGATCCAGAAAGGGACTATCCCGTAGTCATCGATCCGACGACGAAATACTATCCGTCGGTGGCGTCGATGTGGACGGGGTACGTCAATAACGGGGGAACGAAATCTAGCGGAGCGATACGAGTCGGAAACGACAGCGGAACACTATACAACGGATGGATGAAGTTCGACATTTCGGGAGTGACTGACGGCTCGACGATCGCGGACGTGGCGCTGTCGTATCTCGTTACGAGCGATGGAAACGCCAACGTCGACGCTAAGGTCTACGATATTTCGTCGGACCCGGTCGCGGCGGCAGGCGCGGCGCTTTACGCGGACGCGGAGGCGGGATCGGTCTACGATACCGACAACAACGTCGACTCCGTCGGGTGGCGAACGAGAACGCTTTCATCGCAGGCGCGGGCGGATCTTCAGAACCTTCTCGGCTCGGACTGGTTCGCGGTCGGGATCGATCCGTACGCGAACGTCGCCGGCGCGGGCAACTACGTTTCGATCTCGGGATACGACGCGGGCGCAAGCTACATACCCTACATCACCGTGACGTACGCGACTCCGGCGCTTTCCTACGAATGGGCCGGCGCCGGGAACGTGGAGGGCTGGACCATCGGCAACGCGATGAGTTCGCTCACCTGCGACGGAACATACATGAACGCGGTCATCAGCGGTAGCGACCCGCACACCTATGGTCCGGCGGTATCGTTCTCGGGCACGACCTACAAAACGCTCCACATCCGCGCGCTCATCCCGTCGGGAATCGACTTCGACATTTACTTCATCACCGCGGCGGACGGCACGTTCGACGAAACGAAGAAGGTAAGGCTATCCGTCCCCGACAATACGAACTTCTACGACTACTACTTCCCGATGTCGACCGCGGCGGGGTGGACAGGCCAGACGATAACGCAGCTTCGAATGGACCCAGGCTGGGGAAGCTCGGGAACGGCGCAGTTCGATTTCTTCAGGATGGAAAGCGGACCGGCGGGACTCTGGATCGGGAAAACCAGCACGGCGTGGGCGACCGCCACGAACTGGGCCGACGGAAACGTCCCCGGCGCGAGCACCGACGTTAGGATTTACAAGAACGCGGAGAACTGGCCCACGATGAGTTCGTCGACTTCCGTGGGATCGATATACGTCGAAAGCGGCGCGACGCTGACGATAACCGCGACGGACAACTGGGTGACGGTCGCGGGTAATCTTATCGTCGAAAGCGGCGCGACGCTGAGCCATCAGACTAACTGGTCAACGACCTACGGCTTGCAGGTAGGGGGCGACTTCACAATAGACGGCACGTACAGCTATCCGGCGAATTACCCCCTTGTATATCTTTACGGGAGCGGGACGCACTACATACGCGGCACAGGTCTCGGCTACCTCTGCTTCAATAACGGCGACTTCTACGCGAGCGGCACGATTTCGTGCAACGCGGATTTGTGGGCCATGTGGAGCGCGACGGGTTCCTTACATACGAACGGTTACAGCGTCAGTTCCATCACGGGAGCGTACATCAACGGCGGGACGCTGTACGTCGAGGGCGGGACGTTCGCCACGCCGTCGCTGGTTCTCGGCTGGAGTTCGGGTCTGACCGCGACTGTAAACATGTCTGCCGGCACGATGAACGTCACGGGAAACCTGTACGTCGCCGGCGGAGGAAGCCAGACCGGGGTTCTCACGCAGAGCGCGGGTACGATCAACGTGTCGGCGAACGTCTACGTCGGGTACGGCGCGAGTTCGAGCGGGACGTACAACATTTCGAACGCGGCGATAATCATCTGTTCCGGAAGTGTTTATAACGCGTACGGCGCCAGCTCGACCGGGGCGATCAACCAGAGCAACACGTGCACGATCCTGATAGCGCTCGATTTCGACAACGGCTCAGGGGGGACCCTGACATGCACGAACACGCCTGCGATCGCGCTCCAGCGGGACTGGATAAACGACGGCACGTTCAATTACGGTCAGAGCCTCGTTTTCTTCTACGGCGGGAACAGTTGCAGCATCGGAGGCGCGACGGTCCCGGGGTTCTACGACCTGACCTTCTCGAAGGATTCAGCGGCGCAGACGATTTCGGTGGCGCAGGGAATGTCCGTCGCGAACGATTTTGCGATGTACGAGGGAACCTGGGACGTCGGCCCTGGCACGACGTCGAACACCTGGCACTGGATCTCCGGCGACTGCGACATCGAAGGCGGAACCATCACGATGAACGCAGGCGTCGGGAATCAGGACGTCATCCGCGTTCTCGGGAACGTCGTCATCAATGGCGGAACATTTGGCGCTATGGCGAGCGGAAGCAGCGCCTGGCTCTGCGAGGGCAACTGGACCTTCGGCGCGTCCGCGAACGTGAACATGGGATCGACCGGCGCGGTCTACTTCGGGAAGATCGAAGGGGATCAGGCGAAGACGACCGCGTACACAGACAGTTCCGGAGTGTGCAGCCTGCCAGTCGTGATCGTTTCCGGCGGAAGCACGACGAATCTCGCGTCGAATCTCGTCGCTAACTCGTCGATCCAGGTGATGACTGGATGGGGCGCGCCAACGATTGCCTGTACGCTGAATATCGGCGCGTACTCGCTTTCGACGGTGTCGCTCGCAATAGGTACGCAGAACGGCGTCAGCGGAACAGTGACGATGTTCAGCAATTCGTCCGCGCTCGACGTCACGTACACGCTTTCGATTTCGAGCGGAGCAACCCTCGACTGCAACAACGGAACTCCATACAGCGCGAGCATCACAGTCGGGCTGAACTGGACTCAGGACGGAACGTTCGACGCGGGAGGCTCGACTGTTACCTTCGACGACACGAACGACACGACGATTTCCGGCGCGGGCACGTTCACGTTCAGAAACATGACCATCGTGAAGACGGACGTCGCCGACCAGGTTATCGCGAACGCGAAGCATTTCGATCTGACCGGAAGTCTCACGATCACCAAGGGAACGCTCACGCTCGGCGCAACGGACGACGATTTCGAAATCGACGGCGCGCTCACGTGCAGCACCCGCGGCGCCATCAATCACAACGTCGACTGGGACACCTGGTACAAAGCGCTCATCGTCGGCGGTAACTTCGATTTCCAGGGAACGTACAGTTACACCGGAAGAGGGCACGTGCAGCTAGATTCGAACGGCTCCGCGACAAGCCGCAACGTGCGCTGCACGAACGGAGTCTGCATACTGACGCTGATGTACGGCGACTTCTACGCAAACGGCGCCGTGGTTGTCGATAACGACTTCTGGCCCATGTTCGGAACCTCCGGCAGCTTCCACACGAACGGGCAGACCGTCACGGCTAGCGCGGGGACATATACGTCAGGCGGCACGCTGTACATCGACGGCGGAACGCTGAACGCGCAGCAGGTCTACGTCGGGCACGGAACCTTGGGCGGATCGCTCGTTGTCTCCTCAGGAACCCTGAATTCCACCGGCGAAATCAGGATAGGAAATCAGTCCGGTCTCGACGGCACTGCGTCGCTCACCGGAGGGACGATTAGCGCAACGAATTACTACAACAGCTACCATGGGGACGCCGACGGGACGACAACCCTCGCAGGCGCGACGCTGAACCTCAGCGGGAATTTCTATAACCGTTACGACACGAGCGGGACGAACGCCTGCGCCTTCACGATCAGCGACGCCGGGGCGGTGATGAACGTCGCGGGAGACTTCGAAAACAAGACCGGCGCGACGTTCACCTGCACCGCCGCGGGGAACGCCTACATCGGAGGCGACTGGACGAATAACGGCACTTTCACCGCTGGTTCGGGCACGTTTACATTCGACGAAGGGACGAACAGCTACATCAGCGGATCGAGCCGGACGTTCGGGAACCTCGTTTTCGACAAGGACTCCGTCACCGACGTAATCACCACGTCGGGAGCGCTGACGGTGAATTCGAATCTAACGCTGACGGAGGGGGAATGGAACACTGGCGGATTCATCCATGCGGTCATCGGGAACTTCGTAGTCGACGGAGGCCAGGTGACGATGAGCGCCGGATCGCAGGAAGGGGTATACACCTACGGCAACGTGACGATCGAAGGCGGCTCCCACCCGACGCCCGGGAATGAATATTCCGGCTATACCTGCGAGGGAAACTGGACCTTCGGACCGTCCGCGGTTTTCGATCCGGGAAAGGGCGCGGTGGTCATCGGGCAGTACGTCGGAACGTCCGCAAGAACATGCACGATAACGGATAACTCCGGAGGCAACTGTGTTTTCCCGCAACTTTTCATTGCGGGAGGGTGTACCGCGAATCTTGCAACGGATATTTCCGCGGGCGCCTGCGACGCGCCGTCGACGCTTGCGCCATCGCCAACGCTCATGGCGACGCTGAACGTCGGCGCGAACACCCTGACTACGGGCGCGCTGAACGTCAATCTCGTGAACGGAGTGAGCGCCACGATAAATCTTTTAGACGACGACGCGACCCTCGATGTTGCGGGCGCTTTGACGATCGCGTCGACCGGAGTCATCGACTGCGAAAGCGGCTCCGCGTACGCCGCGTCGATCGAAGTCGGCGGGAACTGGACTAACGACGGAACCTTCGATCCGGGGTCGAGCACAGTCACGTTTGACGGGACTGTGGCGATCTCGGGTTCAGCGACCCACGACTTCAGCGGCATTACGATCGCGGGAACCCTCACCGCGCCCGCGCAGCTTTACATCTCCGGAGACTTCTCAAACGACGGCACGTTCAGTTCGAATGGCGGAGACGTCACTTTCGACGGAAGCACGACCGTGAGCGGAAGCGTCGGCACTACCTTCGAGGATGTCACGATAACCGGTTCAGTTACCGCCGCTACAGCGACCACGTTCGGACCTACGACCCTCACCGGAGGCTCGATGACTGTGAACGCCGCGAAGTCGATAACCATTGCGGGAGACTTCACGGAATCCGGTACAAGCTCGGTCACTGTCCAGCCACGCGGATCGCTGAAGCTCGATGGCGCGGATGCGAACGCGCTGCCGACGACCATAGACACTCTCGATTTGCAGATGAACGCGCTTAACGCGAGTCAGGTGGTATTCCAGCGCGCGGGATCGCAGATCGTTCCCGCGCTCACGTACAAGATTCTTCAGATCGCGGGCACCGGGACGAAGACCTGCGCGGGGAACGTCGACGTCGACTGGTCGATGACGATAAACACCGCGACATTCGATATCGGAAACTACGACCTGAACCTCGGCGCGTCGTTCACTAATAACGGCGGATTCACGCAAGGCTCCGGAATGGTCACATTCGACGACACGACCGGAGGAATCATGATGATAGGCGGAGATCCCATTGGCGGAACCAGTGTCACGACATTCGAAGACGTCACCATCGCCGACGACTGCCAGATGAACGCCAACATTAATATGTCGACTCTGCTCCTCTCCGGCGCGCTCCTGAACGTCAAGGCGAAGACACTGACGATCGCAGGCGATTTCACCGAAGCAGGAAACACGACGCTTCAGATAAACTCGGGCGGAGTCCTGAACGTCGGAGGAAGCGGCGCGAACGCGCTCCCCGCGAGTATCAACACCACGACGCTCAACGCGAACTCGACGATCGACTTCACCGGAGGAGCCGCGCAGACGATCCCCGTCGATACCTACGGCAATCTGACCATCAGCGGAACTGGCGTGCGTTCCATCGCGGGAGATGTCGTCATAGCGGGGAATCTCCTCGTAAGCGCGGGCACGTTCGACAACGCCACGTTCGACGTGCGCGTAGGCGGAACCGTCACGGTGAACGATACGATGCAGATCGCCGGCGCGGACTCGCTGAACCCTGCCAGACTTCTGAAAAACGGCGGCGGCACGCTCTCCATTGTACAGGGTGCAAACGCAACCATCGGATTCATCGACGTCATCAATCACGACGCTACCGCGGACCCGACGGCATTCGCGATCTCCGCAGGCGGCGCGGGCGCGCAGATACTCTTCCAGCGCCCATCGTTCGACGAGTTCCAGGTTGGCTGGAGCGCGTACGTCGACTTCATAACGGGTTACACCGGAAACATCATCGCGATGGAAGACCCGGATTTCGAGAACAACTCCTTCGCCGCGTCGCCCAGAAACGTGAAGGTCGCGGATGCTGCGTCGCCAATGGTCATAGTGATGGGAGGACGCGGACTTATCCACGGCGAAGAGTTCGACGTCGATCAGTACGCCCGTGTTCGATGGTACGTCGGACCGCCCGAGTACGAGATCGTCGAGACGGGAGCGACGTACAGCGAAATCTCGGACGCCATCGCTGCCGCGAGCGCGGGGCAGACCGTCCGCGGCACCACGGGTATGCCGACGTTCGAGGACGTCGTCGTCGACAAGGCAATCACGCTTGAGGAACTGCTCGTCGTAGGCGACGTCATTTGCAACGTCGACACCGCTTCCATCCGCAACTGCTTCATAGAAGGTGATCTCGGCACCGTGGGCGGCGAGTTCCGCTACGTCTATCACTGTAGCGTAAACGGAAACATTCACGTCACCGGATCGTCCGGAGCCGGCGCCGCTAGCTGGAACATTCTGACGGGAAGCGTAACCCTCGCAAGCGGCGCGTCAGCTAGTCTCAACCTCGATGGCATCACGCCCGCGAACTACTGGACGAATCCGTCGCTCTGGGACTACCACCTTGTCTCCTCCGCCGCGAGCGCGATAAACTCCGCCGCGGGATCGACCGTGACGCGCGACTTCGACGGGCAGGCAAGACCAGGCGTAGACGCAAGCCCAGACATCGGCGCAGACGAGCGCATAAGCTCCGGACTTGGCGACGTGGTGTGGGAGTCAGGCGCGCTCGGTCCGGTGAACCACAGCTATATCAGTTACTGGGGAGACAGCCTCTACTGGATGGCAACCGCGAATTCCGAGGGCGCGGGCGACTGGTCGAATGCAATCGTCGCGCTCGACTCCGGGACGGGAGCGGTCATCGCCGGGTTGCGAGGCTCCGGAACCAACACCGGCTTCGCGAACTCCCTCGTGACGTTCAGCGGCGCAGCGACCTCCGTGAACGTTCTGAACGTATCATCCGGAAAATACGACATCTACGTCACTTACGATTCAAGCGCAGACGGACGCGCCGACAAACTATCGAAAATTCGCGCGTCCTACTCCGGCGCGCTCTCCTCCGCGAACCGGCCCACATGGTCCGGAGCGAGCGTCGAGTGGACGTTCACCGCAAGCGAGGGACCGATTTCCGCTCCCGCGTTCAACTTCGTCAGCGCGGGGATTTTCGATGTCTACTTCATAGCCGACAGCAATAGTTCCGGGACGAACGGCACCGGAAACACGAACCCGGTTATCTACCGCGTCGATAACGATCCGCTTTCCGGTGGATACGGAACGGCAAGCGCATCGAGTCAGCGCGCCGGAGTCCCCCACTACGATTATCAGTACGGAGCGAGCGTTTTCGTCACGGGCGAAATCACCTGCGCGCTCAAGTCGAACGTCAGCGCAGACTACGACGTCGTGCGCCTCGACGCCTCGGACTTCACAGCGATGGACGAACACGACGTCGGAATAAACGGTCTCGTCGCGGCTCCGACCCCGGCAAACCTTGGGACCAGGGAAATGTGGCTCCTTGGCGGTGACGACACGTTCTACCGCGTCGATATGGCGGTGCCGGAAAACAGTTCGCCGTTCGATCCGTTCGACATTGGAACGGGCATCGCAGCGGTCGACGACGCGGCGGAAATCGTCGCGCCTCCAAGGACGATGTTCAACACCCCCTGGATTTTCGGCGGGTACGAAGAATCCGGCAGAAGCTATCTATTCAAAATCGATCACACGAGTGGAGGAACCGACGACGACTGGATCGCCTCGGCGGGCGCAAGGGACGACCAGACGATGATCGGCTCCGTGCTATCGAGCGGCGTCTGGTACGACAGATTGAACGATCACGTCTGGTGCGTTACCGACCTGGGATACCTCTACGCGTTCTACTGCCCGAACGTCGCGGCTGCGAGCGGGGACGACGGAACCGTCCGCGCGGGCTACCCGGTGAGAATATCTGACGCGAACGTCCGCTACATAAAATGGGGATTCAACACTCCGGTGCCGGTGATTTATTTGTCGCTCGAAAGCGGGCGGACGATCGCCATCAGAATAAAATAGCCGGATGTGAAATTAGACCCATCCCCTGAAAATCCGCCATAAAAGAGGGTGTAATGTAATCTAAATAGTCTATTAGACTATTTTATTTCAAATGTTTCGATATGTCTTTTGCACCTTCCCACTTCCCAACGAGACCATGAATATGGTAAAATTTTTTGCATTGTGGATTAGGCATAGTTAGTTGTATATGTAATTTGAATTGTCGGAAACGCCCACTGACATGATGGTTTCTTCGCCGGATGCAGATGTCCCTGAGCCTCTGAATTCCAAATGATTGCAGCGTCGACCAGATTAACCAATTTCCTCACCGCAAAGTGCGGCGAGAGATGGCGTTTACTGCCTGAATTACGCTTCGCGCTGGCTCTCGCACTCGTAACGCTGACTGCCTGCGGCGATTCGATTTCCAAATTCGGAATCGATCCGGCGAAAGTGGAGATCCCGAAGCCGGGCGGGGTTGTAGTGGGTCAGCCTCAAGCGACGGGCGGGCAGGAGCAGCCGATTCCTTCACAACCGGAAGTGGTTGTTCAGGAACTGTCTCAGGACTCGATTCTGGTTGCTTCCGAGTTTTATGAAGCGAACGAAGTCTCCCGGGAAGACGAAGTGCCAGCGCTCCGGGATGAGTTTTCCTACACGTTCGCCAAGGAAGACGGCTCGTACGTCGCGTTCATCACCCCGGAAGCGACGAATTACAAAGACCCGGACGGTCTCCTTCGCCCCATCGATAACTCGGTAGTCGAGAGTGAAAGCGCGGAGCACCCGGACCATGCTTTCGAGAACACTACCAACGCGCAGAGGTCGTTCTTTCCGAAAGACGCAGGCGGAACTGTAGTCGTCGAGCATTCAGGCGATACGGGGTCCGTAATTCTGCACGAGGAGCCGGGGATCGCCTGGATAGCGGACGGGATCGGGCGCTATCCAGTCGGAGGGCGCAAGTCCAGTCTTCCGGTCGCGAGCGGAAACTCGGTAACGTATGACGACGTCTACTACGGCGCTTCGGAGCGTTTCTCCGTAAGCGGAGCGACGATAAAGCACGAGCTAATTTTGGAGTATCCGCTCGAATCGTCCGGTGGCGGCGCATACCTCGCGCTTTCGGAGATCGTTACGCTTCCAGAGGGCGCAAGTCTTTCGAGCGTAAACCCCGCGATCGATGGACCCAACGGGACTTCATACCTCGATCTTGTAGTCCTGGACGCCGACGGAAACGAAATCGGATCGTTCCCAAGACCCGTGGCGATCGCGGAAGGGGTCAAGAAGCCCGCGGATAAAAGCGATGCTTCCGGCGCAGGCAACAAAGGCCGCGACGAATCGGAGTCCAGAACCGCAGTCGGACCGCCGCCGCTGACGCAGAGCTTTGGAAGGGCGTCGAGGGGATTCTTTCGGGCGGAGATGCTATCTCCCGGGCGCTACAGGATCGACACCTGTTTCGACGGAGAATGGCTCGCTAGCGGGGACATCGTTTATCCCGTGAGCCTCGATCCGACGTACTACGCGAGCGCGACGAACTCGAACGGCGACGTAAACTACTACTATCTGAACATCTATCGTAGCTCGGCATTTTTTACCGTAGGTGCTACCGACTACTGGGACTGTGACGACTTCTACGACGGCTACACCGAATTCAACACGACGTCTATTCTCGACGGTTCGACCATCAGTGCGCTCAGCCTGTCGTTTTACGTCGAATACGATTACGCAGTCCAGAACGACATTTACATCACGCCGATGTCGACGAAGCCAAGCACGAATAATAGCGGATTGTCGCTAAGTGACGACATCAACGACGGGACCGCGTACTACGGGCTCGCGAGTATCGCTTCGACCGGATGGAGAACCTGGACCATGCCCGCCGCGGCGAGAACGGATATGGCGAACCTGCTCGCGTCGAACTGGTTCGCATTCGGGTTCAGATCTTATGACGTTTACTACTGCGACGACTACTGCAACATCAGCGGCTGGGGAGACGGCACCCGTTCGTACATCACCGCGACCTACACCTACGGCGGCGCGCACGTATGGATCGGGGGAACGAGCACCGCATGGGCAACCGCAGCCAACTGGAGCACGGGCACCGTTCCGGGAGCGGGAAACGACGTCGTAATCCCGGGAGGATGCACGTATTATCCGAGCTTCACATCAGGCACCGCGAATTGCAACCGGTTGACTTTGTTCTCCGGCGCATCGATATCCGTCGCGGGCGGAACGCTCACCTGCGCCAACGACCTCGTTATCAACTCCGGTTCGAGCGTTTCGGTGACAAGCGGCACACTTAACGTCAACGGCGCGTCGGGAGCGTACTGGAGCTACAACGGAATCGACTGCTTCGGAACGTTCACCGCGTCGGGAGGAACCGTCAGCGTGGCGCAGACCTTTGAGCTAGGTGGCGGGACCGCGACATTCTCCGGCGCGACCGCGACGTTCGGCGGATACCTCTACAACGTCCGCGGATACAATAGCACGATCAACGTGAGCGCGGGTTCCGTAACCTGCGCCAACATCCCGAACTATCAGGGAACCATCAATCACTCGGGTGGAACCATCTACGATAACGGCTACTACTACGAACAGTACACCGACGGCGGAATCTATTACGGCTCCGGTTCGGCGACGATCCAGTTCCAGGGCGGAGCGACGAGCTACATCGACATCGAGCGCACAGAAACCTACTTCCGGAACATGAACGTCACCGGCTCATACTCCTACGGGAATATGGGCGGCGCGACGAATTCGCAGGACCTCGACATAAACGGAAACCTCAGCGTCACAGGCACGCTGGGCATGGATAAAGACGTCAACATCGATCTCGAAGGGAACGGAACCGTCAGCGGGACTTTCAACTGGAGCGGAGCTGGAAACCTGTATCTTTACTGCGGAGGGAACTGGAACTCGAGCGGCGGAAGCGTCACCTACGATACGTATTTCATAATGGATGGCGGAACGGGAAAAACGCTCACGTCCGGAGGCGCTAAGCATTTTCTCTATCTCTACGTCGAAAAGTCCGCGGCGGCGAACACCGTTACTTTGAATGGCGGAGTCAGGTGCGATCACCTCATTCATACGAGAGGAACTCTGGTCTTCAATTCCGCGGACGACGTTTTCGTCGCGGACGGGGTCTACTACGGCTACGGCGGCGCGGTGCTGCAGATGTCGAACGGAGATCTTCAAGTGAAATGGAGCAGCGCCGGAAGCTACGGTCCCTGGCACGCGAACGGTTCCGACGGATACGGTTCCGGCTGGAGCGAAAACATCACAGGCGGAACGATCTCGATTTATGCGTACGGAGTCCACGCGACGTACCGCACCGCGATGTTCGAAGCAGGGTCGAATTTCACGCCTACTGGAGGGACGTTCAGATTCCTCGACGCCGCGACGACTGCGCAGACGGTATATCTTAAAATCGCGGAGCCGACCAACTTCAATTTCTACAACCTGACGATCGATAACTACCGCACGGTGTATCTGGAGAACTCCGCGGGCGAAGTCTGCGACATCAACGGCAGCTTCACGATCAACGCTGGCGGCACGTTCCTCTCGCAGGGGATTTCGATGGAAGTCGCGGGAGGCTGGACGAACAGCGGCACCTACACTCACGGAAACTCCATCGTCTATTTCGACGGCACCGGCTCGCAGAGCATAAGCGCCGGGGGTACCGGGGTGTCGAAGGCGTTCTACCGCGTTTACGTCACGGGCGCCGGGACATGCACGATGACGAGCAGCATGCAGGTGGACCAGAGCTTCTTCGTGCAGGGCGGAACCTTCGCGATAAACAACTACAGCCTCTACACGCTAAACAGCCTCACGGGGTCCGCGACGATTTCCGTCGGCGCGGAGGTGGATCTTACGGGCGCGAGTTCGTACTGGCGTCCATCCGCGGCGAACAACGGGACGCTCACGATAAGCGGTACGCTCGACCTGAACGCGGGCGCGGTCAGCACCGACGCGGCGATGGTGCTCGCGGCGGGGGGCGTCGTAAACCAGGACGGCGGAACTCTCGGCGTCGGCGACAACTTCACGATCAACGGCGATTACAACGGAAACGCGGGAACGCTCCGCGGAAGGTCGGACGGCGACGCGTCCACGCCGCAGATTACAATCAACGTGGCTGGCACGTACTGCTACGATTTCTTCTCGGATGGCGGCACCACAGGAACGCCGACGACGCTTAACGGAACGCAGTCGCTGACGGTGCTGAACAGCGTATCGATTCCGTCCGGCGACGAGCTAAGCATGAACGGAGTAGCCCTCCTCGTCGGCGGCAACTGGACCAACGCGGGGACATTCACACACGGGAGCAACATCGTTACCTTCAACGGCACGGGAACGCAAACGATCATCGCCGGCGGAACAGGCGCAGGATACAGGTTCTACGACGTCTACGTGTCGAACGCGGGAACCACCCAACTCGGCGGAAATTTGGAGGTCGAGCGCAATTTCCAGGTGCAGGGCGGCATTTTCGCCGTCAACAACTACAGCCTCTATACGCTAAACGTGGCCGCGGGGTCCGCGTCGATTTCCGCCGGAGCGGAGGTGGATATGACGGGCGCAAGCTCGTACTGGAGAGCGGCGGATCAGAACAACGGAACCCTTACCATCAGCGGTACGCTCGACCTGAACGCTGGCAACTTCACAACCGACTCGAGCGTCACCCTCGCAGCCGGTGGCGTCGTCAATCAGGACGGAGGCACGATCGGAGTCGGCGACAACCTTACCATCAACGGCGACTTCAACGGTAACGCGGGCACGCTGCGCGGAAGGTCGGACGGCGAAGGCGTCTCGCCGCAGATCATAGTCAACGTCGCCGGAACGTACTGCTACGATTTCTTCACGGACGGAGGCGATACGGGAACTCCGACGGCTATGAGCGGTTCACAGCCGCTGACGGTCTTGCACGACGTTTCGATTCCTGCGGGAGACGAACTCAGCGCGGGAAGCGTAACGATATACGTCGCGGGAAACTGGACCAACAACGGAACCTTTACCGAGGGCACGAGCACAATCGACTTTAACGGCTCGTCTTCGAGCGCCTTGAGCGGCACTTTGAACTTCTACAACCTCATAATGTCGAAATCCTCGACGTCCTACGACGTCACGCCAGGCGCCACGATGACCGTCGGCAATAATTTCGCAATCTCGGGCGGAAACCTCGCGAACGGATCGTACACGCACGTTATCGGCGGAAACTGCACAAAGTCCGGAGGCAGGATCACTATGACGCTCGCCGCGTGCGCGCTCGACATCGCTGGCAACTTCACCAACTCCGCGGGCGACGTTTCGATCTCGGGAGGCGGAAGACTTCTCGTGGCGGGGAACGTTGCGATCAGCGGTAACAACTCTTTCGTCCCTTCGGACGTGCGTCTGCATATGGACGGCTCTGGCACGCAAACGATCTCCATGTCCGGAACGAACAACAAGATCGCGAATTATCTCTACTCTTCGTCGGGCGGAACCGTGCAGGCGACGAGCGCGCTCAGCATATATCATCTGATTCACACGACGGGCGGGTTCGACGTCAACGGGCAGACGATCACAACCGACGGCGTCTACTACGGATATTCAGGCGCCACGCTCACAATGGCAAGCGGCACTATGAACATCGGTCAGAACGGTTACGGCGGAGGCACTTACAGCCCCTGGTACTGCGCAAGCGGATGGAGCGAAAACATTTCGGGCGGCACGGTTAATCTTAGGGGAGCGAGTCACGCTACTTACGGAAACGCCGGATTCGACTCGGGATGCAACTTCACGCCGACGGGGGGGACGTTCAATCTGATCGGAAACGACGCCACGAAGGAAATCTGGGTCGGCGAAGCGACGAACTTCAACTTCTACAACCTCGGGATGGGGGATGGCACGAACGCGACGAACGTCACTCTCAGAAACGTCGGCGGGCAGCAGGCTCTCGACGTGAACGGAACGCTGACGATAAACGCAAACGCGACTTTCACCTCGAACAGTAAACCCGTGGAGGTCGCCGTGAACTGGACGAATGGCGGCACGTTCGCGCAGGGAACCGGGATGGTTACATTCGACGGAAGCGCCGCGCAGGTCATCGGCGGATCGACCACGACGACGTTCTACGACCTCATCGTGAACAACACCGCGGGCAGTCCGAGCGATTCGGTGGACGTCGATCCTTCGGGCGCGGTGAACGCCACGGGAACGCTCACCGTGAACGACGGGCAGTTCTCGCCGGCGACGGGAAGCGCCTTCGCAAACGTCACCGTAAACGCGGCGGGGATTTTGAAGCCCGACGCTTCCGCCACGATAAACGTCACCGGCGGCTGGACGAATAACGGAACGTTCACCCACAACTCCGGAACCGTGAATTTCAGCGGATCGTCGAACCAGACGATCTCCGGAAGCGGCGGCCTCGCCTTTGGAGGGATCAGCGTAAACAACACCGGAGACCCCGCGAGCGTCTACGTGCAACCTTCCGGCGCGCACTCTATGACGTCGCTCACCGTAAGCGACGGATGGTTCGACTGCGCGGGACAGACATGCACGATCACGGGAAACGTCTCCGTCGCGGCGTCGCAGCGCTGGTCGCTAAGCACGGTAGCGGGGGCGACGAATCTCGTAACCGTCGGCGGGAACGTCACGAACAGCGGTACGCTCGACGCGGGCGACGTCGGCACAGTGAACCAGACGACGGCCCTCGACGTTGCGGGCAATTTCACCTCGACCGGTACCGTGAACGTCACCGACCGCTGGATGATGTGCGCGGGCAACTGGGCGACATCGGGAACATATAACGGAAGCGGTGCGCAGATCCATCTCGACGCCGCGTCGGGAACTACGACGATTTCGCATTCCGCGGGCGGAACCGGACTCGGAACTATCGTGCCGCGCGGAGACACCGCCGCCCCGGCAAGCATCACGCGGGTCGTGCAGCTTGCGACAAACGTGACCGCGGCGGGACTACACATCGGATGGGGATCTGACGGCGCCGTCCTCGATCTCAACAACAATACCTTCTCCACCAGCGCGTCCGTCACGATCCACTGGGGACGTATCGTGCTGGATCAGGCGTCTGACGTTCTATCCAGCGTCGGAATGACGGTCGGCAATTGGAATTACTCCGTTAACAGCGCAAACGGCTCGCAGTTCGTTCAGTCGAACGGGACGTTCACCTCCACCGGAAACGTGGCAGTCGTCGTTTCAGGGAACACCACCGCGGCGACGATGACAATATCCGGAGGCACATTCAATATTAACGGGAATCTTGCAAACATAATGCTCGTATACGGGACGCTCAATGTTTCAGGCGGAACGCTTAACGTCGGCAGAGCCGCGACCGACAGTACCTCCGATATTCAGATTGCAAGGTCTCCGTACAACACGGCTGGAGCCGCGAACTTCAGCGGCGGCACAGTGAGCGTTGTGGACCAGGTAAAAGTATGGAACGCGTCGACGTTCAGTATGTCCGGAACCGCGGTTCTTAACGCGGGATCTTTCACCGGCGCGAACGCCGGCTCCGCGGGACCGAAGTTCGGCCTCAACAGCGGCTGCACCTTCAATATGACGGGCGGCACGCTAAACGTTCAGCGAGAGAACTTCTCTGGCGGACAGCCGTCTTTCTATCTCGACTCAGCATCGACCACAAGCATTACAGGAGGAGTCATAAAGTTTGCAAACTCCTCCACGAACAACGTCCCGACAAAGTTCACCACGGGCGGAAAGACGCTTTACAGAGTCGAAATCGACATGACCAGCAGCGCGTATACGGTTACGCCGTATACAAATGCGGTCGCGCTTTCAGAGAATCTGAACGTGACCACGGGAATATACAGCGGTAACGCTCTCAATACAACCGTAGGCGGGGATCTTAGCGTCGGCGCGCTCGGAACTTTGAACGTGGCCGGCGAAACCGTCACCGTAAGCGGAGGAACCTCGATCGTCACCGGCGGGACTGTGGCTCTTTCAAGCGGGGCTATGTCGCTTTCCGGCGATTTCTCCAACAGCGGCACGTTCACCCATTCGGCGGGAACCCTCACGTTCCCCGGAACCACGAACGTTAACGGATCGACCTCGACGTCGTTCGGGGATGCCACGATCACTGGAAGCGTCACGATGAGCGGCGCGACGAGCGCGACGTTCGCGAATATCACTCTCACCGGCGGAACCCTCGCAGCGGCCTCGAAGACGATAAACGTTTCCGGAGACATTTCGGAAAGCGGAACCACGACGATCAGCGCGACCACGGGAACGATCAACCTTGCGGGCGCGAGCGGTATACCCTCCGGCACGAACACGGTAAGCCTTGGCGCGACTTCCACCGTGAACCATAATCGCGCGGGCGCGCAGGCGCTGGGCGCGTTCACCTACGGGAACCTGACGCTCAGCGGCTCCGGCGCGAAAACGCCAGGCGGAAACGTAGTCGCGGCCGGAAATTTGAATGTCGGCGCGGGGACGTCGTTCCCCTTCGGCGCGAATCAGTCCCTCACGGTGGGCGGGACCGCGACCGTGAGCGGCGATCTTTCGATGGCGGGAACAAGCGGGAATCCGGCGATGCTCCTCAAATCCGGCGGAGGCTCGCTCTCGCTCGCTCTCGGTTCCGCGGCGTCGCTCACGCTAAGTAGCGCGACAAACGGCACAGGCGCGGGCAACGCGACGTCCTACGCGATCTCCGGCGGCGGGGCGAACGCAAGCGTCACAGTATCCGACGTTGCGTTCGACTACTTCCAGAGCGGGATGACGGCGTATCTCGACTTCCAGACGGGGTTCACCGGTAGCGAAATCGACGTCCAGAATCCGTACTTCGGGAACTCCAGCAACACTGTCGGCGCGAGGAACGTCAAGGTTGCCAGCGCCGGATCGCCGCTCGTTCTCGTCTTCGGCGGAGGCGGACGCATTTACGGCGAGGAGTACGACATCGACGCGAACAAGCGGGTGCGGTTCTACGCGAATTCGCCAGAATACACGAACGCGACGACCGGCGCGACCTACGGTTCCCTCAGCGCCGCGATTTCCGCCGCGACCGCCGGCGACGTAATCCGCGGATCGTCAGGCGTTCCCTGCTTTGGCGACTTCACGATCGACAAGCAGCTAATCCTCGAAGAAATTCTAGTGGTCGGAAATCTTTCATGCTCGGTGAACACCGTCACGATCAGAAACAGCTTCGTCAGCGGCAACGTCGGAAGCGTCGGCGGCGAGTTCCGCTACGTCTACCATTGCAGCGTCGACGGTGACATTCACGCGACCGGAGCCGCGGGCGACGGCGCGGCGAACTACAATCTGCTCACGGGGACGATCACGCTTGCGTCGGGCGCGACAAAGAATCAGAACCTCGAAAGCGTAATGGCGTCAACCTACTGGGTAAACGCGACGATCTATGATTTCCACCTCAAGTCCACCGCGGCAGCCGCAATCGACCAGGCGACCGCGTCATCCGAGGCGCGCGATTTCGACGGTCAGACTAGATCGACCGTGGATACAGATCCCGACATCGGCGCCGACGAGCGCATTTCGACCAACCTGGGTGGAGTGATCTGGGAAATCGACAACGTCGGTCCGATAAGTTATTCGTATATTAGTTTCGCCGGAGACAATCTCTACTGGGTTGCCACTGCCGCGTCGGACGGCGTCGGGGACTGGTCAAACTCGCTTGTCGCGCTTGACTCGGGCACGGGAGCGGTGGTCGCGGGAATACGCGGCTCCGGCACGAATTCGGGCTTCGCGAACTCGCTGCTGACGTTCTCCGGAAGCGTCAGTTACATCAACGTGATGCGCGTCGCGTCCGGAAAGTACGATCTCTACATCATCTACGACTCAGACGACGACGGACGTAGCGACCGTCTCTCCAAGATAACCGTTCCGTACAGCGGGACCCTCAGCCCGTCGAACCGTCCGACATGGGCTAGCGCAAGCGTCGAGTGGACCTTCGACGTCAGCGAAGGCCCGATTTCGGGTCCGACGTTCAACTTCGTCAGCTCCGGGATTTTCGACGTCTACTTCATCGCAGACAGTAACGCTAGCGGGTCGGACACTCCGTACGCGAACGGACTCCCCGCGCTGTACCGCATCGACAACAACCCCGCGTCGGGCACTTACGGCGACGTAGTAGACTCGGACCAGCGCGCGGGCACGCCCCACTACAACTATCAATATGCCGTGAGCATTTTCGTGCCGGGCGAGCTGATTTGCGCGCTGAAGCCGAACGCAGCGATCGACTACGACGTCGTCCGGATCAACGCTTCGACGCTGGCGACTCTCGCGGAACACAACGTCGGCGTAAACGGAATCGCGGCCTCGCCGACGCCCGGAAACCTCGGCACGAGCGAAATGTGGATTCTCGGCGGGGACGACACGTTCTACCGCGTCGATATGTCCGGCCCTGCGAACGATTCGCCTTTCGATCCGTTCGACATAGGCGCGGGCATCGCAGCGGTGGATAACGCTTCGACGATCGAAGCTCCTCCAAGGACCATGTCTAATACGAACTGGATCTTCGGCGGGTACAGCGAATCCGGCAGAAGCTATCTCTTCAAGGTCAATCACACGAGCGGCGGAACCGACAACGACTGGATCGCGGCGGCAAGCGCTCGCGACGCGCAGATGATGACGGGCAGCGTACTTTCGAGCGGTATCTGGTACGATCGTCTGAACAGCCACGTCTGGGCGGTGACGGATGAGGGCTATCTTTACGCGTTCTACTGCCCGAACGTCGCCGCGGCGAACGGAGACGACGGTAACGTCCGCGCGGGCTATCCGGTGCGAATTTCCGACGCGAACGTGCGCTACGTCAAATGGGGGTTCAGCGCTCCGGTACCCGTGCTTTACCTTTCGCTCGAGAGTGGAAGAACTCTTGCGATCCGCATAAAATAATGCCTACTGTTCACGGGGTAGTTCGCGTTCGTAGTGGCGCCGTAAGGCGTTTCTTTGAACCACCGCTATCTGGAAATATGCTCTCACGAGCACACTACGAACAGAATTTCTCTATAGACTGCGAATCTACCCCGTGAACAGTTACAAATAATGTTCGCTATATAGCTTTCCAGTTCAATAGCTGGAGGTTCCCCTTCACTTTCTGCAGCGCCTCGTAATCCTTGATGTTGTAAGTCGCAATCGAAAGTCCTAATTCGAAGGCGACACAAGCATTCAGAATATCGATTGTTCCGCTTTTATCGTTCGGTTGACGACCCTTCCTTTTAAGAGCAGCTTTTATAAACGGAAACAAACTCCACGCAGCCACGTCGATCTCGACAACGGCGATGGCGCTTATGAGATCGTCGATAGCTTCAAGTGAAACGCCGGGATCCGACTTACTTGCCGGCATCACCTGCAATTCAGCGATGGTCGCTCTCGAAATGAATACGTTTGAAAGCCCGACTTCCTTGAGGCGATCCGTTATGTCGAGCTTGCGCTTTAAGTGCTCGGAGCAAACGTCGGTATCGAGAAGAACGCGCATTGGATGAAATTTGAAACTAAGTTGATTTTTCAATTCAGGAGATCGTCGTCATCATTAAAATCAGACCACGCTCCGAACAGCGACCTGATTTTCTGAAGCTTGCGCTCCTGCTGCCGAAGGTTCTGGTTCGACCTCGCGGATTTCGATCTGCGAGGGATCGCGTTCAACTTCGGCGCGCGGGTCAGGATAGCGCTGAACGACAATCGGGAATTCGAGAGGACGCGCGTCGTCCCGCTGGGCGCGGCGGGAACGGATTTCGAGGTGACGAAAGCGCTCGTTCGCGAGAAGTTCCTCAGAGAATGTTCCGCGGAGCTTCTGGAAAACGGGGTTGAAAGCGCGTTCGAGGCGATTCTCGGCTCGAAGAGCGATTCGTTCGCGGAGGCGATTTCCTCCTTGTGATTTCAAAGGAAATTTATTCCGAGACGTCTAAGTTAAATGAAAGGTGAACGATTACCCAGGTCTTCGGTAACACTCTGTAACACCTGGAAACGCCGGATCAGCAAAAACAATCTAACGAATGTAAAAGCGGGCATCTGCAATGTAGAATGCCTGTACTTTTTTCAGGGGCACAATGAAACTCACGTTGCGAATACTCAGCTACTGCGTCAAGTACCGCTACTGGTATCTGATGGGACTGTTCGCGCTTCTGATCGTCGATATGCTGGAGCTTGCGCTTCCCGCGACCGCAATGACCTCGATCCAGTCCCTGGATACGGAATCCGGGGAAGAGACCGCGGGACCGATGAAGATGATTCTGCTGTGGCTGTTCGATTTCGACGGCTCAGGCTCAGCGGAAAGGCTAGAATTCTACTTCATGCTCGTGATCGTCTTCGGCTGCGCGGTGGCGCTGCAGAGCGTCATGCGCTATTTCTGGCGGCTCGGATTCATTCTATCGAGCATAAAGATCGCACGGGATCTCCGTCGGCAGTTCTTCGAAAAACTCCAGAGCCTCGGAAGCGACTTCTACGCGAAATCGCAGACCGGGGAACTCCTATCCCTCGCGACGAACGACACCGAGGCCGTGCGGTTCTTCCTCGGAATCGGCGTGCTTTTGTTCTTCGACACGTTTTTCTACCTGCTGTTCGCGTGCGCGTTCCTTTTCTTCTACAACGTCGAGCTTGCGCTCTGGGCGGTAATCCCGCTTCCGATGCTGCCGTTCCTCGCGAGCCGGCTCTCGAACGTCGTGCATAAGAGATTCAAGGTCGTGCAGCAGAAGCTCGCGGATCTCTCCGCGTTCGCGCAGGAGAGCTTCAGCGGCACACAGGTCATCAAAAGCTTTGGCCGCGAGGAGGCGGAAACCGAAAGATTCTCGAAGCACTCCGAGGATTACCGCAACGAACAGATCCATCTCTGGCGCGCACAGAGCTTCGTCCATCCGACGCTCCACTTCATCGTGCTGCTGATGGAAGGCATCATCCTCGCGAAGGGCGCGCTGATGGTGATGGATGGCGAAATCGCGGTCGCGACGCTCGCCGCGTTCCTGCTGACGCTCAGTATGCTCACGTGGCCTATGATGGCGCTCGGCTGGGTCATCAGCATCTGGCAGCGCGGCCGGGCGAGCTTCGAGCGCGTGCTCGAAGTGATGGAAACTCCATCGAGCATCGTCGACAGCGAACACGCCGATCCCGCGCTGAAGGTCGAAAAAGCGAAGATCGTTTTCAGAAAGGTGAGCTTCCAGTACGACACCGCGGAAGAGAGGCAGCACGCCGCGCTGTCGGAGGTTTCGTTCTCGATCGAGGTGGGAGAGAGCGTCGCGTTCGTCGGCCCAATCGGAAGCGGCAAGACCACGATCGCGCGGCTGATCGCGCGTTTCTACGATCCTGACTCAGGCGAAATCGAAATCAACGACCGCGGCATCCGCGACTACAGGCTGAAAAACCTGCGCGGAAGCATCGGTTTCGTGCAGCAGGAAGGCTTCCTTTTCAGCTCGACGATCAAGGACAACATCGCGTTCGGGAAGCCTGAACTCGATATCGAGCGCGTGCGCGAATACGCGCGCATCGCACGGGTCGAGGACGACATACTCGCGTTTCCGGAGGGCTACGAAACCCGCCTCGGCGAGCGCGGCGTGAACCTGAGCGGCGGCCAGAAGCAGCGCGTCAGCATCGCCCGGGCGCTCGCGATCGACCCGCCGATCCTGATTTTCGACGACTGCCTCAGCGCGGTGGACGCGAAGACGGAGGAGGAGATCACCCGCGAACTGAAAGGCGCGCGAGCCGGTAAGACGAGCATCACGATTACGCACCGTCTGACGTCGCTTCGGGATCGCGACTGCATCTACGTGATGAAGGCTGGGCGGATCGTCGATCAGGGAACCCACAGCGAACTTATGATGAAGGATTCGTGGTATCGCGAGACCTTCGAGAAACAACTGATCGAGCAGGCGCTGACTGAATGACGAATTACGAATTACGAATAGAATTCACTAACCACTGACGACTATGTCCGCCCTTGTTGTAAAAGAAGAAGAAATAACCGGGAAACCGCTAGACATGAAACTCGTCACGCGGCTCCTCGGATACATGCGCAGACACCTGCGGCTGTTCGCGTTCAGTCTCGTGCTCGTCTCGATTTCAGCCTGCACGCCGCTGCTGTTCCCGCTGCTTATCGGAGAGACGATCAACACGGTCAAGCTCTCCCTCGAAAGCGGCGACGTCGCTGCGGGGAAGGACGCGCTTCTCATGCTCGTTGTGTTCTTTTTCAGCGCGGCAATCGTCAAATGGCTGAGCGAAGTATCGTCGGTCTATTTCGTTCAGGTCTTCGGGCAGAGAGTGATCTATGACATTCGCGTGCCGCTATTTGCGCACATCCAGCGGCTGCCGATGTCGTTCTTCAACAGGAACTACGCGGGCGCGCTCGTAACTCGCGTCTCGAACGACGTCGAAGCGCTGAACGAATTCGTCACCGCGGGCCTGATCACGGTAATGACCGACATTCTGATGATCGCGGGAATTATGGTCCTGCTGCCAATGATAAACTTCAAACTCGGCATGATCGCGATCGCGGTGATTCCGGCGCTGATCGTCGTGACGCTCGTTTACCGCGTCCTCGCGCGAAAGGCGTACCGGATAATGCGAAGGCAGCTTTCGAGGATGACCGCGTACGTCGCAGAGAACATCAACGGAATCCGCGTCACGAAGGCGTTCGTTCGCGAGAAGAAACAACTTGAGATGTTCGACGCGGAGAACGACGACTACCTGAAAAAGCAGCACCGCAGTTTCACCAACTGGTGGGTCTATTCGTCGAGCATCACGTTCTTCACGGGAGTCTCCCTCGCGCTCGTGATCTACTTCGGCGCGTCGGGAGTTCTCGCGGGCGAAATCGAAATCGGAACAATGTTCGCGTTCATTCTATACGTGAAAATGTACTTCGATCCGATCCGCGACTTCGCGGAAAAATACAACGTCTTCCAGGCCGCGATGGCGTCGAGCGAACGCATCTTCAAGATTCTCGATGAGAAGGAAGACCCCGCGCTACTCGCAACGAAAGACCTTCCATCGCCGCTTCGGGGCGCGATCAGCTTCCGGGACGTCGTGTTCGCGTACCAGGAAGATAAACCCGTCCTTCGTGGAATCAGCTTCGACGTCCAGCCGGGAGAGAAAATCGCGCTCGTCGGGCACACGGGCGCGGGCAAATCGACGATCATCAAGCTCCTGATGCGCTTCTGGGACGTCACGAGCGGCGCGATAGAAATCGACGGAGAAGACATCAAGACGATATCGCCGAAGTCGCTTCGCAGCGTCGTCGGCGTAGTGCATCAGGACGTCTTCCTCTTCAACGGAACCGTGATGGAGAACATCAGGCTGTGGAACACGTCGATAAGCGATAGCAAGGTCCGCGAAGCCTGTAGGCGCGTCAGCGCGGACGGTTTCATAACCTCGCGCTCCGATGGATACGATCACAACATCCAGGAAGGCGGAGTCGTGCTTTCGAGCGGTGAGCGGCAGCTTCTGTCCTTCGCCCGGGCGATCGCGTACGATCCGACGATTCTCATTCTCGACGAGGCAACCGCGCTCGTCGACACAGAGACGGAGCAGATCGTGCAGGAGGCTCTCGAAGAGTTGACGAAGGATCGCACGAGTATCATCATCGCGCACCGTCTTTCGACCATCAAGAACTGCGACACGATCCTCCACCTGAAGGACGGCGAGATCATCGAGCGCGGCACACACGACGAACTCGTCGAAGCCGGTGGGGAATACGCGCAACAGTACAAACTCCAGACGTCGGAGTTCGAGGGATAGATATTTTGCTCAAATGCCGCGTATCTGTGAACTCTATGGTTAAATAGCGTTATGAGCACGGGAATCAAAATCGCAATCATCGGCGCGGGTTCGAGCTACACTCCGGAGCTTACCGACGGTCTGCTGGATGAGCACGAAAAAACGTCGCTCCGCGAACTCGCGATGTTCGACATCGACCCCGCGCGGCTAGAGATCACGTCGAACTTCACCCGCCAGATGAACGAGCACAAAAAATCGCCGGTAAAAGTCGTGAATTACGACAGCCGCGCGAAGGCGCTCGATGGCGCGGATTTCGTCGTGATCCAGATCCGCGTGGGCGGGCAGCAGGCGCGCCACGAGGATATCCAGCTCGGGCTGAGGCATAACGTCATAGGTCAGGAAACCACCGGCATAGGCGGTATGGCAAAGGCGCTGCGAACGATTCCCGTCGTTCTGGAAATCTGCCGGGAAATCGAGCGCGTCGCGCCGGATGCATTCGTTCTGAATTTTTCGAACCCGAGCGGCATCGTCACCGAGGCGATCCACAAGCACAGTCGGGTCAGGAACATCGGTCTTTGCAACATCCCGATCGACATTATCCATAATATCGCATCGTCGCTGAGCTGCCAGCCTGAGGACGTCACGCTCGACTACGTAGGGCTGAACCATCTTTCGTGGGTGCGAAAAATTTTCCGGCGCGGGGAGGACGTCACCCGCGCGGTCCTCGAAAATTTCAGCCAGACGGGAGGTCCGTCGAACATCCCCGAAATCGAGTACGACCCGCTGATCTATGACGCGCTCGAGTACATCCCGAGCTACTACCTCCGGTACTTCTACGAGCCGGAGCGCATGCTCGATGAACTCCGCGCAAAGCCGAAAAGCCGCGCGCAGGAAGTGATGGAAATCGAGCGCAAGCTGTTCGAGATTTACAAGGATCAATCCCGCGTGACGAAGCCGGACGAACTCTCCGAGCGCGGCGGCGCGTGGTACAGCAAGCTCGCAACGCTTGTCATCGAAAGCATCGTGACGAACGCAGGAAAAGAGTACATCGTGAACGTCCCTTCCGCGGGACTGATCCCCGGATTCAGCGCGGATCAGGTCATCGAAGTCCCCTGCGCCATCGACCGAAGCGGCGCGACGATCAAAACTCCGCTCGATCCACCCGCGCCCGCGATCCAGGGACTGATGACGATGGTGAAGTGCTACGAATCGCTGACTATCGACGCCGCGGTGGAACGCAGCTACAAAAAGACGTTCCTCGCGCTGCTCACGCATCCGCACGTTCGCGGCATCAGCCACGCCCGCGCGATCGTCGACGATATGAACCGCGTCCTCGGCTTCAACTGATTCCGGAGGGCCGAAGAGATGGCAGAGGAACGTCTACGAGGCTGAAAAGATTTTCATCAGCGGAAGCAGCTTGAACGGATTCCCGCCGACTTTGAGCTTTCCCAAAAGGACGAGCTTCACCGGGCTGACGCCTTCAAGGCAGGAAAGGAGATCGCCGAACTCGCCTCGGATACTCGCCGCGATCGGACCGTCCATCCCAGACGTGATGAAGACGACCCCGCGATCGAAAGCGAGAGTGCAGCGCATCGAAGCCGCCTGCACGAGGACTTTGTAGTTCAGATTCCTGATGGCGGGATAGGTATCGTCGCGGGTTTCGAAACTCTGCGTGAGCACGTTCTTCAGCACGAACGCGAGCAGACTCGCCCGGCCTTTCTCGCGAAACCGCACCTTTTCGCCATTGACTGCTGGCTCGATTGTTTGCACTTGATCCTCCACGAATGTAATCCGGCTGAATTTTACATTCGCGGGAGATTCAAACAAGCAGGAGCGAAAAGAGGTGATGTTTCATTATATTCGTACCGTCTACGAATTTTACGTACGATTCTGCGTGTCAGTACAACGAACCGCGTCCATGCAACGTCTCTGGCGATTCCAGAGCGTAGTGCCGGTATCTTGCTCGTAATCGATGGCGGCTGAAGAACGAACGCTTGCCGTTATTCTTTTCCGCCTTCTGATTCCTCTGACTCCGCCTTTTTTGTCCTTCCCGCTTGTTGCGA
>JANLHZ010000074.1 GCA_024653775.1 Planctomycetota bacterium
CGCAGCCGCGCCGCGACCAGCATCAGCGCCGAGTTGCCGTCGGGGAATGCGTTAATTACTTTCGTTCTTCGCCTCGCTTCCTTTATTAGCCGTTCGAGCGATGACGTACGATTTCTTTCGCAAATTGGATTGAGCCGCGTTAGCGGGTCAATCCAATTTGGTCGCGGTAGGGACTTCGGTTGCCCGAAGCCCCCCGCACAGATCCCGGCGAGCGGAACTACCGCACCGGGCTCCTACCTTGGGTAATAACGCGAAGGTACTCACCAGGCCGTCGCTTATAGTCGCGATTGACTTTCGAGACCGACTCTCCTTTGGAATAACCTTCCGTATCCGTTCCAGCGCACTTGACAAACTTTCCCGGCTCTGCGTCCGGCGTTTGTTTTGCTGAACCGGATTCCCCTCGGTCGATTGCCTTCCCTCCATCCCCTCCGCCGGTTCCGGCGCACCGGAACCCTTGTTCGGGGGCTTCCAAGGTACTACGCATTCGTCCGACTTCCCGTGATCGTTCATCGCTGGGTTGCTCCCGAAAGATTTCCAGCGCGGACCCGGTTGCCATTTTCCGGGTCGATCACGGGATCTCCCAGTTCCCGCATAAGGAGCTTCCGTGCGTGCTTAGGTTCTTCGACCTCGCGGAGTCCGTTCCTATCTTGCGAAAACGATAGAAACGATGTGGTCTTCAGCAATTTCGACAGCCTGGGCACTCCGAACGATAGTACAGAATTGCGCGGCGTGGTAGCCCAGCCCGCACTTTCCCCTGTCAACGCTTGCAAACCGTTGTTACCAACGACCCGCCATGACTCGGGGCTGGCGTGGTTCGCTAAACCTTCGCCATATGAAACTTTCATTCACTACTCCTTACCAGTTACTGGCGCATCCGAAAGAAATCGTACGTCATCAAGAATGCTCTCGGTCGATAGTCCGGATACTTAGAAACTGTCTTAAGTTCCAGAATTCAAGAATTCAAAGTCATCGGACGAGACGTCTGATGACTTTTGCGGACGAGGACGTCCGCGGTCCCAGGTGCATAGGATAGTTGCTTAGTTGGCCATCCGACGGATCAGGCGATAATCTTCGAGGAGCCTGCGTTTCATATCTTCGGTGCTGCGGTCCGGCATGTAAATTGCGGCTTCGACGATATGATCGAGTTGCAGTCTGAAAAGCGCGTCGTTGCGTTTCCGTTCGAAAAGCTCCTGCTCGATCTCCTCCTGAAACTCCCTCGACGTGAGCAGCGTCGGGCGTTCGAGAAGACAGACGACGAAATAACGGTACGAGGATCCCGTAATCGACGACGCCCAGATGGGATCCGGGACGTCGTTCACGTCTAACGATTTGAACGCCGCGGCGAACTCCTGCCTCAGGTTCTGAGGATCGTCGCGAGCTTCTTCCGGCGAATTCTGAATATCCATATCCGGCATCATAAAATCGGATCGAGACCCGATCGATTCCGCGCGAAACGCGTCCGCAACTTCCTTTGCTCGCTCGAAATACTCTTCCCGGCTCTCGCCCTGTCTAGTCGGGACGAGAATCCGGTAATAGCGATATTTAGTCCGCGAGGAGAACTCGACGCTGTGTTCGCGATAGTAGTCCGAGATCTCCATCGGACTGACGGTGAGGTTGTATCGCGCAGGCAGATCGGGAACAACCCGAAGCCCCTGCAATCCTAGCAGAATCTGGCGATAGAACTCGCGCATCATATTCCCGCGGATTTCCGACTTGACCTCGTCGATGGTGATGTCCTTGCGGTTATATCGCCTGGCGACGACGGTGAGCCACTCTCCAGGGTCGACTTTGGTGGACGCGTTCTGCTTGATTACCATTTCGCGAAGACTCGCAACCTGGGCTTCGACCCTAGAAGGACGCACGAGACGGTCCATCCCCGCCATCCTCGCGGCCTCGGTGAAAATGATGTCCGACTGAATCTGCCGCCTTGAATCCGGGATTTTTCCAAGCTCGACCGCCCTTGTGCCGCCGGCGTAAGTCTGCGTGTGCAAAAGAATGTCGCTCGCGCTCTGCTCTTTCTCCGAAGACGTAAGCGGGATCAGCTCGGAAAGGAATAGCTGCTCGATCTGATAGCTTTCGAGAAGCGGCCTCAGAATTCTCTCTGTGGTTACGATTTCGCCTTCGACGATGCAGTCGATCTTGTTCTTCTGAGTATGCTCCTGTATGAATTCGACGTACGCCCGCCAGCGCGCGTCGGAGACGTTGTCCGGCTTAGTAGTTTCGGCAGATACCGTCTCAGACGTAAAAGCATAGACTATCGCAAAAAACGCAAATGTAACTTTTCGGAGTTTCACTGTGATTTCAATGGAGTTTGGAAAGAAGGTTCTTGAACTCTTCGAGATTCTTTGCCGATTTCAGGAATTTCTGAATTGTTTCCAATTTATCTAGGGAGCTAAATGTCCTAACGCGATCCATCAAAAGGAGACTTTCAATCCCAAACCGGACTTCCAGCACTGTTTCAATCGAGTTTAGTTTTTCGTATATTTTGCCCTTTTCGATACCTTTTTCGATACCTTTTTCGATACCTTCTTCTATACCTTTTTCGATACCTTTTTCGATACCTTTCTCGATTCCGTCGTCGAATCCCTTTTCGTAACCTTCGTCGATCAGTTGTTCCTTCACCGTTTTCACTGTCGCCACTCCTTCCTTAGGACCAGATGTGTCTAGTATTTTGAAAAGGACATCCTTGTCGATGAGATTGGTTTCAACGAAATATGTTATCGTCAGCCGATATTCATAATCAAAATACTGAAGTCGAAACTGACTGACGACCTTTTCGACCATTTCGATTATATCCGCGGAATCTCTCGGTATCAATACATTAACGAGCGCCCTCACGGGGGAAGGACCCTTGATTTCGATATTCGACAGCGACGAAAGATCGACTAACACTATCTTGAAATTGGGGATGAATTCCCGCAATACCTCCTCTACCTTGCCGAACAACTGGGCGAAATGCTCCGGGTTGTTCCACGCTTCGCTTCCGTGGTAGACGCAGATCGGAACGATCACGTCGAGTTCGTCCTGCTCCTCTTTCTGGTTCATCCAGTGGAGGACCATGTAAAGCAGAATCTGGAGGATCGTGAATCGGTCGGGAAAGCTCTTGTGCTCGATAAGAAAGTACAGATACTTGCTCTTTCCGTCATGCCGAAAGCGCAACATTACGTCCGAAAACCTTTCCCTGAGGTTTTCAATAACAAACGATGTAGGTACGTATTCAAGCGAATCAATGTCTACGATATCGAGCACGGGCGGCGGGCAAAATGTCTCGACGAATCCCTTCGCGTTTCTGTCCACGCCAAGAATGCCCTTGAAAAGCATGTCTTTCGGGTTTGGAATACCTGTCATTATTCGCGCTCCACGTAGAACGCGATGGTCCTTTTAAGCGCATCGCGAAGACCCACCTTAGGAGTCCAGCCGAGATGCTTGCGCGCGTTCTCGATGTCGGGGACGCGGGTTTTCATGTCCTGATAGTCCTTGCCGTAGTAGGTGTCCGACGGAACGACCTCGATCTTCGTACGCTCGCGAACGTTCTCGTGACCTGGGAACTCCGACAGCACGTCGATCATCAGTTCCGCGAGTTCGCGGATCGAGGCGTCGTTTTCGGGGTTTCCGACGTTGAAGATCCTCCCGCTCGCGCCTTTGTTTTCGTTCGCGATGATGCGCATCAGCAGTTCGATGCCGTCGTCGATGTAGGTGAAACTCCTGCGCTGCGCCCCGCCGTCGACGAGCTTGATCGGCTCCCCGCGAATAAGATGGCCGAGGAACTGCGTCACGACCCGGCTCGATCCTTCCTTCGGCGTGTCGATGTCGTCGAGTCCCGGGCCGATCCAGTTGAACGGACGGAACAGGGTGAAATCGAGGCCTTCCTCGCGACCGTAGGCCCAGATGACGCGGTCCATGAGCTGTTTCGCGCAGGAGTATATCCAGCGCTGTTTCGTGATCGGGCCGAGGACGAGGTTCGATGTCTCCTCGTTGAAGCGCTCGTCGATGCACATGCCGTAGACTTCGGAGGTTGACGGGAACACGACCCGCGTCCCGTATTTCACCGCGTAGCGTACGACTTTCAGATTCTCTTCGAAGTCGAGTTCGAAAACCCGAAGAGGCGCGTCCACGTACGCCTTCGGCGTCGCGATAGCAACAAGCGGCAGTACGACGTCGCACTTCTTGACGTGGTACTCGATCCATTCGCGGTTGATGCTGACGTCGCCTTCGATGAAATTGAAACGATCGTTTTTAAGGTGGTCCTCGACGCGGTCGAAGCCGAGGTCCATGCCGTAGACTCGCCAATCGGTGTCTTTCAGAATCCGCTCTGTGAGCGAATGCCCGATGAATCCGTTGACTCCGAGAATCAGAACCTTCAATTTGTCCCCCGTGTTTTCAAAACCGTCGGCGCGGATGCGCAATCGCTTTTGTACCGCTGCCCGGCATGAAACGCAAAGGGAACTTCAGAACACGTGTTCATTTTTCTACTTGAGCCGATCTGTCTGGAGTGTACGATACACTGAAACGAACACTGCTGGAAAAATTGAAAGGGGCAATTATGACAAGGGACCTTTTTGAAGGTCTGTACGAAGCGGAAGAAGCGCCGCAAAGTTGCGCTCCCGATCTACGCATAATAACTGGCGACAGCCTGGAAATTTTGCCGACGCTTCAGGTCGAATCCTTCAGGTGCTGCGTAACTTCGCCTCCCTACTGGGGACTTCGTGATTACGACCACTTGGCACAAATTGGAAGCGAATCCTCTCCCGAGGAATACGTCACTAATCTTGTCGCGATTTTCAGGGAGGTTAGAAAAGTCCTCAGAAAGGATGGTACGTTTTGGCTTAACATCGGCGACGGCTACGCCAGAAACGGCGGAACCGGTAAATGCGGTCCGAATGCGATTGTGGGCAATACAAAAAAACTCATTCAAAAACGAAATTGCAAGGTGCCCGATTGCTGGGGACTCAAGGACAGAGATTTGATGGGTCTTCCGTGGCGAGTAGCCTTCGCGCTTCAGGAAGACGGGTGGATTCTAAGGTCGAAGATTACGTGGATCAAAAAAACCGCGATGCCTGAGAGTGTCAGGAACAGACCCACGAGCGCGACGGAAGAACTGTTTCTATTCTCCAAGGCACCCGCATACTTCTATGATTCTAATGCTGTAAGGGAATCTAGCGGGGCAAACCTGCGCAATTACTGGATACTCGGTCCGGATGGAACTTCTTCTGGTCATCCCGCTGCATTTCCGCGAGAACTCGCGCGGAGATGTATTCTTCTTGGATCGAAGGTAGGAGACTCGGTTCTTGATCCATTTGCTGGATCCGGAACTACTGGAGTTGTTGCTAATGAACTTGAAAGAAACGCAACACTAATCGATTTGAATCCAGAGTATTCCCGGATGAGTAAGAAACGAGCGCACAGTGCCACGAAAAGGCTCAAAACAGCTAATACTTGAATTCTTTCTTGCTAACCTCGGCAACGTGCTGGAATCGAAGGATATCCAGAAAGCCAGCGGCGGCGCCGTCGAATGGGCAAGAAGGGTCAGAGAGCTTCGAAACGAGGAAGGATTCCAGATTCTGTCTCACAAGGATCGAGCCGACTTGAAACCGAATCAATATCTGCTCGAAACTTCAGTGCGTCTGCCCGCTTTCTCGCGCGCGATTTCAAAGGAAACCAGGGCTTACGTGCTCGAGCGAAACGGTTACACATGTCAGATGTGCGGCGTCGCGGCAGGAGATCCCGACCCGCTCGGCGGACCGCGAACAGTTCGGCTCACGATGGGGCACATAATCGACAAATCAAAAAGCGGTGACGATTCGCCTGGAAACCTGCGCGCTGTATGCACGAACTGCAACGAGGGACTCCAAAATACGGCTCCTCCAAAACCGGATCGCGTTCATCTTCTCGCACAAATCCGCCGGGCCACCAGGCCGGATCAGGAAGTCGTGTTACAGTGGCTTCTCCAGAAGTTCCGCCTGGACACGTTCAGGAAATGAAACGCCAGGGAACTTTTGTTTTACCGGATTGCCTATAAATCAATCTTGATGTTTCTGTCCAAGTATCGACTCAATGGCACTTTTCAGTTCAGGGAGATCGTCGTGACAGATATTGAACTCGATCTCGTGGTTGATCTGACCATAGTTGTGGGAGATGAAATCCCTGAACCGGACGATTGATTTCCACGGAACCTGCGGATGCCGGTCGAAAAGATCGGGATTGCTCGACTTGACATTCTTTACCGTTTCACCGATATGCTGAAGCCGCATGGCAATGCTGCCTGGTATGGTGACTGCCGCAGGCGAAAGCACAAGGTCATCGGGAACTTTGATGGACTTCATTCTTTCAGCGACTACCTCGATCGAATCAAGGATTCCGTCGAGAAGATCGTTGGTTCTCTCGTCAAGCATAGATCGCGACTTTCTCAAGTCTTTTCTTGAATCGATCCGATAAATGCCGACCATCGACGACGAGATCTACGCGATGACCGAATTCTCGCTCCAGGAACGAAGAAAGCTCGTCCCATCGCCTGAGCGTCGGTTTTCCAAACTTCACAAGAATATCGATATCCGATTCTTCCCGTTCATCGCCGAGCGCGAAGGAGCCGAACAGTGCGATCGATTCGACATCGTACTCGGTTTTCAGCGTCTCGATGTTTTGTCTGAGAAATTCGATTATCGAGTTCTTGTCGATCCTGGTCAGCATTGCTAAGCCGCCTTTGAATAGTTTGCGTTTGCTATGAAACCCTGCACGGATTAATCTAGATCATCAGAACAGCCGGTAAAAGTTTATCACCACCTCGTTAAATATAAAAATGGAAAACACAACCCCCGCTGCGGGAAAGATCATCGGCACAGAGGTCAGCCTGGCGTCCCGTCAGAAGGACGTCTATCGGAAGAACGCAGAGAAGTTCGAAAAACTCGTCAGCGAACTGAACGCAAAGTCGAGCGCCGCGCGCCTCGGCGGCGGGCAGGCGAAGATCGACAAGCTAAACGCCAGGGGAATCCTGAGCGTCCGCCAGCGCGCCGCGCGGCTTTTCGACGAAGGCTCCGACCAGACCGAGCTGATGCTTTTCTCTGGTATGGGACTCTACGAAAACTGGGGCGTTCCGCTTACAAGCGGCGTATGCAGCATCGGACGCATTCACGGACGGCTCGTGATGGTCTCTGGCGGCGATCGCACCATAAAGGCGGGCGCGTCTTTCCCGATGGGCGTGAAAAAGGGCATCCGCGCGCAGCGGATATGCATGGAAAACAACATCCCGATCGTCTACCTCGTCGACAGCGCGGGCGCGTTCCTGCCGCTTCAAGACGAGCTGTTCCCGGACATCGACGACGGCGGGAAGATGTTCGACCAGAACGCGAGGATGAGCGCGCAGGGCATCCCGCAGATCGCCGTGATCCTGGGCGATTGCGTCGCTGGAGGCGCGTATCTTCCAGTGCTGAGCGATCACATAATCATGCGCGAGGGCACCGGGCTGTTCCTCGCGTCGAACTATCTCGCCAAAGCCGCGGGGACCACGAAAACGCTGATGGACAACGAGGACATCGGCGGAGTTTCGGTTCATGGCTCGAAGTCGGGAACTCTCGATTATGTCGGGAAGTCCGACGAGGAATGCCTTGACATCGCGCGCGACATCGTTTCCCGCATGGGTAAACGTCGCGGCGGGTTCATCTCTCGCGCGGAGAGCAGAGAGCCTGCGCGGGACCCGAAGGACATCTACGGCGTGGTATCGAGCGTCAACCAGGCCTCGCCTTATGATATGTACGAGGTCATCGCGCGCGTAATCGACGGCTCCGAGTTCCTCGAATTCAAGGAGGAGTATGGAAAAACCATGATCTGCGGCTACGCGCGCATCGGCGGGTTCAGCGTCGGAATCGTGGCGAACCAGCGCCTCCCGCAAAGGCATAAGGACAAACCCTGGGAGATGGGCGGCGTGATCTACGCGGAGTCGGCGAACAAGTGCGCGCGCTTCATCCAGACCTGCAACGAAATGCTGATCCCGCTGATTTTCCTCCACGACGTGAGCGGGTTCATGGTCGGTCCGGAGGCGGAGTACAGCGGCATCATCCGCGCGGGATCGAAGATGATCCACGCCATGAGTAACGCGGTGGTGCCGAAGATCACGGTCATCGTAGGCGGAAGCTACGGCGCGGGGCACTACGCGCTCTGCGGACGCGCCTTCGGTCCACGGTTCGTCTTCGCCTGGCCGACGGCGCGCTATGCGGTGATGGGCGGCGACCAGGCCGCGAGCGTACTTACCGAGCTGTATCTGATGCAGATGAGCCGCGCAAATCCAGACGCGGTCATAGATGAGGTCGCGCGCAAGGCGGTCTACGATAACATCAAGAACCAGTATGTGGTCCAGGAAAGCCCGTACTACGCCGCGGCTAGGCTGTGGGTGGACGGCGTGATCGACCCGCTCGACACTCGCAAGACGCTCATCAACGCCCTCGAAATCTGCGATGAGAATCCGCCCCAGAAGCCTTACATCGTCGGCAATCCGCAGTTCTGAAAATAGGGGCCCAAGCTACTTGACTTTCCATGCTCGTAAGATCATGTTGATAGCGATGATAAAAACAGAAACGCGAATGGAGTTAGCATGTTTTTCGTCCTTAAATTTCTTATAGAAGAAGAATCAATTTTAGAGAAATACGGCGTCCCGGGGTTAATTGTCGCTGCTTGCGCAGTGGTCGGATTGATCTACAAGGTCATCAGAGACAAGAATAAAGAGTTGAGGGAATTAGCCGATAAATTTAGGAAGGAGGAACATGCTAAAGAAAAAGCGGAGCTTGTACAGATTACACAAAAAAGTGACCTTAAAACAGCTCAGGAAAAACTGATTGGAAGGAAAGAAAAGCTCGAAAAGGCAGGAGAAAGGTCAAAACAATATCTCGAAGCTGGAAAGAATTGGAAAAGGATTGCTGAAGATGTCCAGCGCCAAATTCTTCTGCTGGAGAAATCGTGTTCCTCACTTGGATCGCGGGTTGGTGACTTGGAATCCGAACGTCAGCGATTAATCGAATATAGTGATGCACTACGTCTTCAACTCGATGGACAAGACCCACAACGGCTTGACGATAATTACAAACAACAAATTAAATTACTGGAGGAAGAACTCGCATCAAGAGACGAACGGATATCGGAACTACAGGAAAGTATTGAAGCAGCGCATAGGGATTTCGATGAGGCTGTCAAGAAACTGAAACTTATCGAACGGCAAGCGGAAGTAACTTGGGAAGAAGGCTTGCTCGCTCCAAAATTTGAAATACAGAAGTTCGCGTCGATAAAGAGAAGCGTCAAGTTCGTTGCATTCGTAAATCATAAGGGAGGGGTGGGGAAAACGACACTTTGCTACAACTTGGGCCATGCGTATTCAGTGCGAACCAAGAAACGCGTCCTCCTCATCGACCTCGATCCGCAAGGAAACCTTACAAGTATTACTCTCGGCGATACTAGCGATCGAAGTCAAGGAGCATCAGTTTCGCAGGTGATGTCCGATTATTTCGATGGCAAACTTATAAACCTTACGGAATTTACCTCCAAATCTAGACATGTTGAGTTGGTAGATATTATTCCAGCATCAAAATGGGAAATGAGCTTTGAAGGTCGGTTGGTGCAGGAATATTTCGAGTCCAAGGACGGACGGGAACCTCGTGCGGTTTGGATGGATACTTTCTTAAACCTCTTGAATTCAGACAACGAAATTCCTTGGGATTTGGTGTTATTCGATTGCCCTCCGAGTTTTAGTATGATTACGCAGTCCGCGCTCACTGTTGCCGACCTGCTCATTGTGCCAACTCCCCTTTCCGATTTTGTTCTGGATGGCGTGGACAAACTAAAACAGGGGGCGTTTACTTGGAGAACGGGATTCTTGAAAACAAATCCTGTGGATGTTGGTATTGTGCTTAATAGAATTAAGGTTAGGAGCGGTGAAATCACCAAGGATCTGAAACCGATTTTCGACGGATTCAAAGCTGCGTTTCCTGACGAGTTATTCCCCGATGGGGCTTGGATTCCGTCAAATGATGCCTTATTTGCCGCCCAGATGTCGGGACCGCTGATTTTGAATCTGAAAAAGACGCCAAGCACCGAAGTGTTGTATAATGGTATAGAGGGAGTGTATCGAGAGTTCTTGAAGCGATTGAAGAAGGCTTGAAGTCATGATCATCCTTAAGAAAGTAAAAAGCTGCGAAGAGCTTGCAGGAGTTCTTGAAAGATACTCGCAGTCCGTTGATGGACTAGTATCAAAGACGCTCCTTGATGACCTGCGGAAAGCTGCGGAACAACTTGCGATTGCCGGGAATTTGAAAATCGCTGATATCGGCAAGCAGAACGGTAATGGTGCCACTAGCGTAGGTAAGAGTAATGGGAAGAAGCCTTCATCCAGGACAACCAAGGCAATCGATATCGATAGGGAAAAGGTAACGGAGTTCATTAAAAACCGGGATCGATTCGTCGCATCTGCTCGCGAAATTCGAGTTCGTTTTTTCAAGCGAGAGCCGGGCGCATTGAAAGAGTTTCTTACGCTATGTGATTCGTGGAAACCAGAACCTAATGCTGCGGAGGAAGTTAAATTTGCAATAGAATTTGCGAAATTTGTCGAAATCGCCGGTTATGCTTTTCCAGAGCGGGGGCAACTTTGGGCTGCAGAAGGAAGGGAGAAAATTGATATCGAGAGCGAGGCACGTCAACTAATCGAAAGCGCGAAATTTCCCGGAAGATCAAAAAAGCCGTGGCAAAATGTCTTGTGTTTCCTTGACCGTGAATCTTCGACCGACAAGAACATCGATGAAATGAAAAAAGCCTTGGTTTCTCTTTGTACGACAAACGCGAATCTTGCAGATCACGAAGCGTGGGGATATCGTATAAGCTCATAAAAGGCGGTCTACGACAACATCAAGAATCAGTACACTACGCAGGAAAGCCCGTACTACGCCGCGGCGAGGCTCTGGGTCGATGGCGTGATCGATCCGCTCGACACCCGGGGGACGCTCATAAACGCGCTCGAAATCTGCGACGAGAACCCACCTCAGAAGCCGTACATCGTCGGGAACCCGCAGTTTTGAATCTTTAACCACGGATAGACACAGAAAATTCCTTGGCGTCTCCGCTCCCCCGCGTCTTTGCGCGAAATATTTTGTCTATAGAAAGGAATGCGAAAATGACAGAAAACGAAATCGCAGCCGTTGTTGTTGACGCCTGCATAAAAATCCATACGACTCTGGGACCGGGACTGTTCGAGAATGTTTATGAAGCGATCCTTGCGCGGGAACTCGAAAATCGCGGTCTTCAGGTTGAGAGACAGGTTCCCATTCCAGTCACCTGGGAGGAACTCGTGTTCGATGAAGGATGTCGCGCTGATCTCATCGTCGAAGACAAATTGATAATCGAACTCAAATCCGTGGAAAAGAATTTACCCGTGCATAAAAAGCAGTTGAACACCTATCTCAAGCTCTCTGGTAAGAAACTTGGTCTCGTTACAAATTTCGGAATGGCGCTTATGAAAGAAGGTATAGCGAGAGTCGTCAACGGACTCGAAGAAGACGGATGATGTAAATTGTTTCGCGCAAAGAAGCAAAGGAGCGAAGGCGCAAAGCGGGATTCGAGGATATCAGCGGGCTTTTCAAACCGGACCGACAGGAAGTCATTATTCAAAATGGCAGGCACCGGTAC
>JANLHZ010000079.1 GCA_024653775.1 Planctomycetota bacterium
GGGAGGCTGAAAAGTCCGTCAACGTGAGAAATTAAAACGTGCCGATCACTTCCAGAGTACCCGGCACGTGGAGATCATGCGGGGGTGCGGTGAAGGCAGGCGGGACGCCTACAGTTTCGTATCAGTTCGGCAAACCACGTCTCCGGCACTCATTCGCTTCTTCTCGGAAGTCACCTTTTCGCGCTGATTTACTTCTCGGACGACCATGAAAGTGCCTGGGACGTTCCAGACGTACGTACTTCACCAAACGCGCAGGGATAATCGTACGAAAAATTCGTAGACGGCACGAATAAAACAGAAAGAGAAATTTGACAGGAAAGCGATTCAAGGCAACTAGCATCGAAATTCGATATAATAGTCCTTTGTTACCGACATAATAATTCTTATTTACAGTATTATGTAATGCATGCGCTTGCTGACCCAAGTCAAATCGAAACATCCCCGGCACTTTCTTAGCCATCTAAGAGGCAATTCAGTGCAAAAATGTGACTTCCGAAGAGATGGTAAGTGCCGGGGACGCGTTTCACCGAACGTTCACCATGGCGCCGGAGGACTATTGCGGAATCGCTGAATCCCAAGGCTTGTAATTATTCTACCGCTTACTAAATTAGTCCTATGCTAAGGAAAGTGCTAGTTGTCGAAGACGATCCGAATACGCAGGTTCTTATCGTGTCGATTCTAAGGTCCGCCGGGTTCGAAGTCGACACCGCCGCCGACGGTCAGGAAGCGTTTCGCAAGGGCACGACTGGGAGATACGATCTCGTCACGCTCGATCTAGTGATGGAACCCTGGTCTGGCGAGCAGGCGATAGACAGTCTCAGCTTCATCGAGGCGAACGTTCCCACAATAATTGTCACCGCGATTATTGACCCGGAGGTAAGGTCGAGACTACTTTCAAACCCGAGCGTCAAAGGATTCATCGAAAAACCATTCACGCGAGAGCAGCTTCTGAAAGCCGTGAACGAGGCAATATCGGACTGAGATAAAATGGAGCAGATATACATAGAGTCGGACGGAATCAGGCTTAACGGCGAGGTCCATCTGCCCGCGGGGGACGCGCCCCATCCGACGGTGATCCTCTGCCACGGCCTGCTTAGCTGCCTGCGCGAGTTCCAGGATCTTGGAGATCGCCTTGCGCGGGCCGGGTTTGCCAGCGTCGCGTTCAACTTCCGCGGCTGCGGCGACTCGGGCGGAACCCGCGGCTACGAATCGAAACCCGGAAGAGTCAGGGACGTTCAGGCGGTCGTCGATTACGTGAAGTCTCGATCCGAGTTCGACACCGAAAAAATCTTCGCGATCGGGCACAGCATGGGTGGGCAGACGCTTATCGCTACGAACGGAAGCGCAAAAGACATCAAGGCGTTCGTCATAGTCGCGTCGCCTTTCAGCATCAAGGCGGAGGTCGGGCTGTTCGAGCGCATAGGCTACGCGATAGCGTACTACCTGAGCCGTCCGCTGGACGCGCTGCGCGGAAGGCCGACGTACATCCCTAACCGGATCGCGTATCACGACATGGTCAGCGATCCGCAGCTCGCGCGGGAACTCGCGGCGCAGAACGTTATCCAGCGCCACCTTCCGCTGATCAACTATCCGACGCTGATGGCGTTCGACGTTCTCGGAGAGGCCGCGGAGGCGAAGACTCCCGCGCTTTTCATCCTCTGCAAGAAGGACCGCCTCGTGAAGGAAAGCCACTTCCTGAGGCTGTACGAAATCTACGCCGGGGAGAAACGGATGCTCAGCTTCGAGGACTCCGGGCACTCGATCTTCGCGGACAAGGAGAAAATCCCCGCGACCGACGCGGCGGTCGAATACCTGCGGTCGAGGCTTGCGAATTGATTCTTGACGATTCCGCCGGGAGTCCGCCGCGGGTGGCTGTCCGGCGAGAGATACCTCGGAACTATCGTAGGCTCCGGGAATGCAGGCGTCCAACCAGCGTGCTGCCGAGACGGCTGCGCCTACTTCTGAGAATGCGGACGGTTTCGTCGGCGTGTGGCCTTTGCGATACAGCCTTGCCACGGTGTTCACCAAACAAACACCATAAATTGATTGGTATTATTAGCGCCTTATTTTTTTATATGTTTTATGCCAAGACTTATATATAACTTCATATAAAAATCAATTATTAGTCTGTTTTATAGACTATCAGTTTAGATCTCCTGCTGGAGTGAACATGAACCCCTTCGGGTGCCTCCGTCGAAGATTTCGCAGGTTCAAAGGCGCTGCGGCGTGACGCTGTCGTACTCCGAGGAATCCTGGAACGCGCAGCGGTGGCAGTTCAGAAGCTGATGGCACGGACTCTTGCAGGCGAGAATTTCTGCCCGTCGCCTCGCGGTTTCTTCGCCCGTCAGCCAGAGTTCCTCGAGGGACGACGTCTTTATGTTCCCGACCGGAGGCATCGAGCCGCAGAGCTGCGCGTATCCGAGCGGATCGATGTAAATCCCAAGCTCTCCCGCGGGGCAGGTGAAATCCGTCAGGAAGTTGCTCGGATCGGTGAAGTAGCGCTTGTAGTCGCGAAGTTCCTCGATCGGATTCCCGATGCTGACGAGGTCGTTTCGTTTTCGTTCGATCAGCTCGTCGATCACCGCGTGGACGTACTCCGTGTCCCGTGGCCAGAGCACGTCGGGACGCTCGACCTCCCACCATCTTGGCGGCATCATTTCAGCAAATATCTGGGAAAGCGCGCCGAACGTGACTCCGGAGATGCGGGGGTCTTCGGTGGCCCACTCTGCGACATCGACCAGAAAATCGAGGTTCATGCGGTTGATGATCGTCAGCACCTGGATCGGGATTTCCGGCGCTTCGTCGGAAAGATGCTGGATCGCGCGAATCGCCGCCTGGTGGCTGCCCGGTTCGTCGCGGATTCGATCATGGGGCATCGCGTCCCTGCTTTCGATGCTGATCCCGACGCGCGCGACCCCCGCTTTGCGAAGGTCCCGAGCCTTCCGCTTGTTGATCAGCGCGCCGTTGGTGACGATCTGAACATCGAGTTCGTTATCCGTCGCTGCGCGAATCACGTCCAGAATCCGCGGATACAGAAGCGGTTCCCCTCCCGCGATATGCACCTGGAACGAAGGCTCGACCATCTCGCGGGTCTGGCGGAACAGTCGCTCGAAATCGCTGAACTCGAGCATCGCGTCGCCTTCGGGAATGTTGTGCTCCATCACGCCGAGTTTACAGTACCGGCATTTGTACCAGCACTTAAGGGTCGGGTTGACGGCGAGCGATCTAAGGCGCATAACCATATTGCTACGAAAGGTGAACTGAAAATCCATCCGTGACGAAATGCTACAGCCTCGGACGACGTTCGACCAGCAACTTTCACCTCGCGACATTGATCCTTTTCTCGTACCGGGGATAGAAGACGCTTGATCTCAATTTTTTTCAATTTACCCAAAATTTACTGGCGCCTATTTCATTCGTGCGGCATATTTATCCCTATAAACGGTAATCATCGGAGAATAAATATCCCAAATGTCGGAAACATTCCACAGTACGGTACGACTGGTTGGGAACAGATCGTTAAAAATCTTCGCAGCGGGGGACAGATAAAGTTCCACGTTTCCCAC
>JANLHZ010000083.1 GCA_024653775.1 Planctomycetota bacterium
GCTTGCTTATACGTATCGCATACAGTTATTCACATCCGGAGTTCAAGGACTCCTTCCAAGAGTCAGTAATGACTCAAGTTGACTTGAGATAGTTTCTAAGGCAGGTCAACGCGAATCAGAGTCGTTAGAAGCTTCCCGAAATTTTAACTCTTAATTGAGTTCCGTGCCGTCCTTACCGTCCTCGGTGCGATCGAGGACTTCGCAGCCTTCGTCGGTGACAGCGAAGCAGTCTTCCCAGTGCGCGCTGAGCTTGCGGTCCTTCGTGATGACGGTGCCGAGGTTCCAGTCGTCGATGATCTTCGTCTTGTACGTTCCCGCGGTAACCATCGGCTCGATGCAGATAACGTGGCCTTTCCGGAGAACGAGGCTCAGATCGCCATTGTAACCCGCGACGTAGTTCGGAATGAACGGATCCTCGTGAGGATACCTGCCTATGCCGTGGCCGCCGTAGTCGCGGACGATTCCGAACCCGGCGTCAGAGATGCACTTCTCCATCGCGAGGCATAGATCGAGCAGGCGCGTTCCGGGGCGGATCGTCTCCTCCGCGATCTTGAGGACGTCCTTGCAGTTATCGATAAGCGCCTGTGCGAGCGGCGAGATTTTACCGATTCCGTAGGTGCGCGCACTGTCGCCGTAATAGCCTTTGTACTCGACGCCGATGTCAACGGTTACGATGTCTCCGGACTTGAGTTTCTTCTTCGACGGCGGCGCGTGGACGATCTCTTCATTGGTCGCGAAACACGCGGACGCGGGGAAGCCATAGAGTCCGAGAAAGCTCGGTCTCCCGCCCTGCTCGCGAATGCACGTATCGACCGCGTCGTTTATCTCCTGCGTGGTGGCGCCCTCCTTCACCATAGGCGTGACTTTGCGGAACGTTTCCGCGACCATCCTGTTCGCGGTGCGCATCAGGTCTATTTCGCGATCGCTTTTAATCGTTACTGGTTTATCTCTGTTTTTTGACATCTCTTCATCATTGGTTTGTCCATAAAACGAAAGTGCGATACTATGCCTATATCAAATTATCCGCAACAAAAGCGCATTTTTTATCCATCGGGACAAAGGTCGTGACCGCTTTCAGAAAAGGAATTTCATGGTGACTTCCATCTACAGGTTCGTTGTTGTCGCATTGATTTTTTGCTCGTTCGCCACGACTGTCCACGCGGAGCTGGATGACGCGCTTCGCGAGGAATGCGCCGGGCGAAGGGCGCTCGTTTTCGAAGCGATCGGAGATGCGGTCCTCGTCATTCGCGGCGAACCGCATAACGAGGGCTACGAGCAGTTCTATCAGGGAAACGATTTCTATTACCTGACCGGACTCGAAACCCCCGCCGCGGACCTGATCCTCGACGGAAAGAACGACGTCGCGCATCTCTTCCTCGAGCCGCGGAACCGCCAGCGCGAGGCGTGGGAAGGCGCGCAGCTCGCGCCGGGGGAAGAGGCGATCGCGCTCACGGGAATTGCGGACGTCCATTCGAAGCGGGAATTCCTCGCGGTTCTCGATATAGCGGCGCGATCGCTTGGCAAAATTTTCGTTCCGTTCGAGCAGTCCGAGGCGAGAACGCGCATAGCGGACGGGATGGAGAGCGCCCGCGGAGACCTTCGCGGAGACTCCGGCGCGGCGGTGGTCAGCTACCAGGAGGCGTTCCACAAATTCCTGAAGGAGCGCTATACGGAAAAGAGTTTCGAGAACGCGACGACTCTGCTGCGAAACATGCGCGTCACGAAGAGCGAATACGAACTCGAAAAACTCCGCGAGGTCGCCAGGATCAGCGCCGACGCGCTGCGCAAGACAATCGCGCTTACGAAACCGGGGATGTGGGAATATCAGCTTCAGGCCGCGCTCACGGGCGCGTGGATGTGGCAGGGCGCCCGGACATGGGGCTACCATCCGATCATCGGCAGCGGATACAACTCCACCGTCCTTCACTACATCAAAAACGACAGGCAGATCGCTGACGGCGACCTCGTGCTGATCGACGCCGCGGCGTGGAACGACTATTACGTCAGCGACATAACGCGCACGTATCCGGCAAACGGGAAGTTCACGGATCGTCAGAAAGAGATTTATGACATCGTCCTCGAAGCGCAGAAGCAAGGAATCTCGGCGGTCCGCGCGGGGACGAACATGATGGCGGTGCATCTCGCGGCGCAGCGCGTCATCTCCGCGGCGGGCTACGGAAGGTATTTCACCCACGGGACTAGTCATCACGTCGGAATGGCGGTGCACGATCCGAACTCGAACGCGCTGCGCGAGGGAATGGTGATCACCGTCGAGCCGGGGATTTATCTTCCTGACGAAAGCATCGGAGTCCGCATCGAGGACGTCGTCATCGTTACAGATGGCGGCTGCGAAGTGATATCGTCCGGCGTTCCAAAATCCGTCGATGAAATCGAGGCGCTGATGGCGGGCGGGGGGTAATTAAATGCCAGTAAACCAGTCCCAAAACGATTCGTTATTTCCTTTCGAACAATTACAAGTCATACACGCGGGTTTGGCGTTTTCTGAGCCTGTGCTACCGTCCTTTGATCTGGGCCGTTTATGATCGATGTGCATCTGACTTTTCCTGTAATTGCCGCCGCAAACAGGACATTGGTACCAACCACCGCCCACGTGGCAGGTCTTCAGAACTTTGTCACGAAATCTCTTCGGAAAACGTTCGCCGCCAAAATCTTCGTTGAAGAGACGCTTTCCAATTCGGTAGGCAGTTACGCCACAGGCTATGAGAAGTAACGTATTTCGGAATTTTGACATTTTCGCCTCTTTATCGCATAAATAGAATTTTATTTACTCTTCGTCTATTGCTTTTCCGACTAGCCACGAAAGGCCAACTGCGATCAACACGCCGGCTAGTCCCAAAGCCAGGTATTTTAAACTCCTGTCGGACACAAACGAGTTCAGGAGTCGTTTGGCATCGTCGTTGCCCGCGTCTGCCTGTTTTGAAGTTCGATACAGAACATCCAAGGATTCCGCTTGTTTTCCCCGCGGACGAGCACGGTTATCCCTCCAACGAGCAACCGTTGAGGGCGATACACCAAGCATTTGCGCAATTTTGTAGTCGGTTCCGGATTCACCGATACGTGATAGCGTAGCACTTATCGATTTAATTTTATCATCAGTTCTCATTAATATAATATTGCCAAAAACATGTTTAATGGCAATATTAAAATTGATAATTTTAAAAATTAATCTGCGAAATTGTCTATCTGGTGTGTCAACCTTAGCCGTTGTCGCACTCGGCATCTAACTCATTATCCCAGTATTTTTCGAACGAACTTTCCGACATCTTCTGTGCACTTTTTGCGAGCGATCGTTTCTCTTCCTCGCTCTCGATAAATCTTAAAAACCTGAACACCTCCTGGGCGAGTTCCTCCGGAAGCTTTTCAATTTCCTCAATGAGTTCTTCTTTAACCGTCACCCTGATCTCCTGGAACAAGAACGCTTGCTTCGTCGATATTTTAATCCGAACGATGGAAAAATACAAATCTGGAAATTCGTTCACCCATCCCGATTGTTCGCTTGCTTTTTGCGCGGGGTCTTCGGCTTGTTTCGCTTCGCCTCGCGCCAGGCGTCGAATTCCGCGGTGCTCGTCCATTCAGCCTCGATGTCCCAGTCTCCGTTTCCGGTGAACTCGCAGTCCTTCGGATCGTAGTCCTTGCAGACATCGAAGTGATTCGGCCAGATGTTGCAGTAGTTGTTTTCGTTTAAATGTTCGCAGGGAGTCTGAACCTGCAAGTACCATTTCCTTTGCGAGATGAAAATCTTCACGCCGCGGTGGGCGAGGAACCATCTTATCTCGTCGAAGTCCGCGTGTTTCCTCGGCGCGACTATCCGCGTAGTGATGTATCTGCAGCACCGCGCCCGGCAAAGGAACGCGCACTGTTTTTCGGGATCGAAATTCGTCATCTGAAAAATGAGCCGGGGGAGTAGACGCCTTCAGCCTGCGCCTCGATTTTGGTGTTCCGCATTACCGGGAAGTAAATGTCGACCCTGGTGCCGTGGTCCGGAGCGCTCGAAATCTCGATGCTCCCTCCGTGGCTGCGGACTATACCGTAAACCATCGAGAGGCCGAGTCCCACGCCCTGCCCGATTTGTTTCGTCGAAAAAAACGGCTCGAAGACGCGCTGCTGTTCCGCCTCGGTCATTCCCTTGCCCGAGTCCTCGATGGAGATCATGTAGTAGTCCTCCGGGGTCGCTTCCAGCCGTTTGGCGTCTTCCGCTCCAAGCGAGACTATGTTGCCCGAGATGGTGAGCGTCCCGCCTCCGGGCATGGCTTCCATCGCGTTGCTAATGACGTGGCGGATAGCCTTTTCGAACATGTCGCGGTCGAGAGGAATTTGGGCGTCCGAGTCTACGTGGTGCGCGACTACGATGTCCTCGGGACAGTCTTCGCAACATTTCAGGATTTCGAGAAGAAGCATTCCGGGCGCGACGATCACTGGTTTCGCCTTCCCGGATTTAGCGTACATCACGAGGTAGGAAATTATCTCCGCGGCTTTGCGCGAGTTGTCGAGAATCACTTCGCTGTGTTCCGCGAGCAGCGAGCGCGCGTTATCGTCGATGTCATCCTCGCTCGAAAGCGCGTCCCGAAGAATCTCGGCGTAACCCTGCATCGGCGTGAGCAGGTTGTTCAGATAGTGCGCGACTCCGCCCGCCAGTCGCGAAAGACTATCGAGTCTGCCTCTCATCTCGCGGTTCAGCGTCTCCTGGATTCTCGCGGTGGAATCCTGCCAGACTATCAGCAGAGCCTTTCCATGTCTCGACGAGATCGGGCTTGCGTTAAGATCGATGTAGCGCGTCCCGCCCTGGCTGTCGCGAACCGTCACACGCTGCGGATTGACCTTGCCGCTGGCATCGACCTCCGCGAAGAAGTTGTCGATCAACTCCGGCTTCAGCAGAATGCGCTCGACGCTCTGCCCGGCGAGTCCGCCCTGGGTTTCTCCGCCACAGGCGTTCGTCAGCGCGGCGTTTGCCTCGACGATTTTCGCGTCCTCGCCAACAACGACCATCGGAATCGGACTTTGCTCGAACACGAGCCTCCGCGACCTCCGCGTGAGTCCTTCCTCCGCCTTTGCAAGCAAGAGGTCGTCGCGAAGTTCCGTCAGCGTTCGAAGGCAGCCCGTCAGTCCTTCCGCGGTCAGCGCCTGAGGCACCGCGACCACCGGAAGCGAAATCCCGGCGAGAGTCTGGAACTCCATGTGCGATCCCACGAGAAGAACCCCCGGCGGCCTTTTCAGCGCGACGAGGTCCTCGACCAGATCCCTGCTCCACGTCGACGCCTCCGGGAATACGATCACGTACGCGGGCTTCTGCTTTTTAATCCTCGCCGCGGCTTCCTCGCGCGTTCCAACCTCCGCGAGCAGGCACCCGATGCGCTCCATCATCCGCCACCAGCCGGAATATTCCGCCCAGGTGTACCCGACTAGCAACACCCTCGGAAATTCTTCCGAAAGGTTAATGGACGTCGAGTGGTCCATCATTGCGCGGGAGATGTCCATCGTCTTACTTGTAGTCGTATCGATAGTTCAAACGAACGCCGGTTTGTGTTGATATGTTTTTGACGTCGGGATAATTCTACCCCACGAGCGGTCAGTCGGCAAAACGCTTGTGCGAGTTGTGCGAAATTACACGATAATCGAAAAGTGGTACTCAGCCGCCTTCGCCTTCCGGTTCCTCCTCCGCGGGAGGCTCGAATTTGAATTCGAGCACCTGCTTCCCTTCCGAAGAAACCGTAAGCTCCTTCGTGAGAGGATCGTAGTTCTGCGCGACCACGCGAACTAAGTAGTTCCCCGGCGCAAGACTCGTCAGCTCGAGGATTCCGTTTCCGTCGGTGACGTTTCCGCGGATGAATATCTGCTCGTACGGGACCAGCTCTGGCAGCGGATTTCCGCTCGAATCAAGTACCGTAACCGCCGCAGCGGTGACTGGATCTCCGGCTTCGTTCTTCACGACGACGCTCACCTGCGATGCGGGATAGAGCGAAATATCGAGTGTCTGACGCTCGCCCGCTGCTGCTGTGATCATCACGTTCGTGGTGAACATCGCGAATCCGCTGGCCTTCACCGTCACCTCGTAAAGTCCTTCCGACAATCCGCGAAGCTGATAGTTTCCCTCCGGATTCGACTGAGTTTGACCGACGAGGGTGAGATATCGACCATACTGGTCCCGCGCGATCAACTGCGCGCTCCCGACTGGCTTTTCGTCCCAACTCTCGATCTTCCCCGCGAGCCTTCGATCGCGCTCGATGGCGTAGGTGCCGAGGTCGTTCACCTGACCTTCGGAAACGACGATGTTTTCGAGAATCGTGAACGCGTGACCCGACGGCTCGATTCTTACGCGATAGTTTCCGGGATCGATGCCGCGGAGTTCGATGACGCCCTCGCCCGAAATGTCCGCGTGGCCGCGGTAACGCGCGAGGAGTTCCGTGAACGTCGCGCTCTGCTCCGCGAGTCCGGCCGCCTCTAGAATGAACACGCCGCCTGTAATCGGAGTGCCCGCGTCCTTGTCGACGATCTTCGCGCGGATTCCGGTGTACTGAATGTAGAGCCTCAGATCGCGGATCACGGGGGTTTCTTCTGTAAGCGTGACCTGCTGGCGGACCATTTTGCCGTTTTCGTTCGAGATGATCACGTAGTCGCCGACTGCGACGTTCACGAAAATGAACCCGCCGACTTCGTCGGTCTTCGCGGTCGCGATCCGAATCTGCGACGGATCGTTCGCGCGGTAAAGCCCAAGCTCGAGTCCCTGCGCCGCCGCGTTCCCGTCGAATACGAGTCCTTCCAGGTTCGGCGGGTCCGGACTTCCGAACAGCACCTCGATGACCTCGCCGTCCTTGATGTCGACCCGCAGGCTCTGCGCGCCGTCCGCGCGGTCGGTCATCCCCTGCGGATACGTAATCGAAACCTCGTAATCCCCCGGCGGGATGTTCTCGATGGCGTAGAGTCCGTTTTCGTCGGTGTTCGTCACCCTGCCGTATGCGATGACGGATTCGGTGTAAAGCTGCACGCGAACCTCCCGCAGTGGCGTTCCGAGGTTCGTGAACACGCCGCCGTGGACGGTTCCGCCCCTGGGACTGATCTCCCACATGACCTGCATCAGCTCGCCCGGATTCATCGTGACTTCGAAATACTTCTTCGAATGAGTTTCGTGAATGACCGAGACCTTCATGAACCCCGCCGGCATTCCGCGAAGCTCGAACGCGCCCGTATCGTCGGTTTCAGTGGTCAATTCCCGCGACGTCTCGAACGGATAGAGCGAATCCCCGAACCGGACGCACTCCGCGACCGCAACCTGCGCGCGAGACACAGGCTCCTTCGTGTCGGACCGGAGAATCACTCCGCTAAGGACTCCGCCCGGATCGAGCATCAATACGACGCCGGGCTTCTTCTCGCCGCTTGCGATCGTGATGTCTTCGGAGCGCTTCGACCCGTAATCGGCGTGAAAAACCTCGATCTGGTATCTTCCCGCCCGGAGACCGTCGACTTCGAACGCGCCTTTCTCGTCGAAGATTTCGTACACGCTCGCGCCCGCGACGTCCATCCCGCGATCGTAGGCGTTGCCGTTCGTGCGGAACACGCGCACGCGGTACGCAGTCACCGGCTCCTCCTCGGACATGAAGTACACGTTCCCGGAGATTCCTCCCGCCGGGCGGAGTTTCAGATCGAGATTCTCGGTGCCGCCCCTGATACCTTCTCTTGTATCCGAGCCGTAGCCCTCCGCCGTTATGCGCATCGCGTACTGCGAATTGCTCAGATGCTGAATGCTGAAGTTTCCGTCCTCATCCGTCAGCACCAGCGGAAAAACCTTCTCCTGAATCGTCCCCACCTCAATCCTCGCGCCAACGATCGGCGTTCCTTCCTCGTCGGTAACCTTTCCGGTGATTTTGAGTTCCTGAACAAGTCGGAACTTCAGTTCCTGCTGCGAATTCTCGATCACCGCGAACTCGACGAGAGTCTTGCTCGCGTAACCTTCCGCGACGACGTAGAGATCGTAGAACCCCGCGGGAACCGCATCGAAGATGAAATTTCCGCCTGCGTCGGTAACGGTTTCGAACACCGTCAGATAACGGTTTCTTCCGTCGAAGAACCGTCGATCATGGACGGAAACCTTCGCGAGTTCGAGCGGCTTGCCGTCCTGGTCGGTAACCTCGCCGCGAATGACCCCGGCGGGCTTCGGGTCCGCTTCCTGCGCCTCCTGCCAGTTATCGAGGCCGCGATGACCGCTAAGCTGCCAACTATACTCCGGATGGTACGGCGGGAGCTTTTCACCGGAGCTACCGTTCGCGGAATTCGAACCGTCGTCCGAACTTTCGACGACTGTCGAAATTTCGCCGGAACCAGCGATAACCGCGCCGCCCGCGACGATGACGGGTCCGCCCTCGGAACCGTCGTTGCCTGTGACCTCCAAAGTCGCGTTCTCCGCAGCCGTCGCGCCGGCCGACGCCTCGGCTTCGCGCCGCCGCCGCAGCTCTTCATAATCTTCGCGGGAGTAGCTGTTTCCGGTGACCTCGTCGTAAACGAGTTCCTCGGAAGCTTCCGCTGATTCATCTATCGTCTCTTCGTCTTCAGCCGCACCCGCGTTTTTGTCCGCAAGGCCGAGGATGCTTTCGATTTCGCTGCCGAGATCGGGAAACACGGCGCTGACGACCACAGCCGCGACCATCACGGCCATGAACCCGAGCATTAGAATCTGGTGCTTAACGTTCATGATTCGACTCCTCCGGCCATCGTGGTAGCACAACCAGCGGCCTCTTACAAGACTCGTGATTCCCGGCCACGGATAAGAGTACATTATATTCGTACCGTCTACGAATTTATTGTATGATAATCCGTGAACGTTAGGTGAACTTCGTGGCACGAACGTCTCGTCCATGATTTCACGGGCAAGATGCCCGCGCCACACTTGCAGAACCACCTATAGAGCTTTTCAGACGTGTTTCACCCAACCGATACGTCAAAACGATGTATTATCAGTATTGCTCTCACGAACTACGTGGCACGGACGTCTCATTGGCAGTTTCGCGGTCAGAAGGACCGTGCCATATGCAGGAAACGTCTGGGACGTTCCGATTCGACGTGAATACACGACCGGCAGCAAAATATTACGATAAATTCGTAGACGGTACGAATTTAATGTGTGATATTACGACCCAAGCCAGCGCAGGGCGTCTGCGACCGAAGATTTCCGGGATTCAAGCCTGTAGACGCTGTCGAGTTCTCTGCCGCCGAGAAAGATGCCGAAGCTGTCGTGAACGCCTTCCAGCACGAAATGCGCGTCAGAAAGCGCCTCCAGAGTCGCGAGTGCGAAAAACCTGTGGTTCTGTTCCGAAAACAACCTCGCGGCGCCGTTTTGAAGGTGTCCGGGTTCGAAAAGTCCAGTGACGAGAACCCGCAGTATCGGCTTTGTCCGGTCCGCCTTTTCGAGTCTGATCAACGCTCGCACAGCCTCCAGTCGGACGGAGACGCTCGCGGAGCTCATTTTGCCGACGCGCGCGAATGTGTCGATCAGTTCAGCGGATTCGCTCTCGGACCGAAGGATTTCGCCCCGCGCGATTCCGTCCGAAATTCTGGCCATCAGAAACGCCGTCTGGAAGGCCCGTTCCGCACCCGGAGTCGAAATCGCGCGAAGCAGCTCCCGATTATCCGGCGCTACCGCATCCAGCGTCGTCATCGCAGCCTTCGTAGAAGCGAAGAAGGCGGAATCGTTCATATCGGGAGCACGCAACTGAATCGGTCCGCCGCCGATGAACATGACTCGGCCGACCTTGGTGGTTTCGTTTCCGTCCGAAACTACAATCACCCCCTTGCTTTCTGTGACGAGTACGGTGTCCACTGGATCGGAGGTTCGCAGCCCACCCTGGTACGAGTAGCCGAAGCCTATATCGTCGAAGAGCGTAATTGCGCTTTTTTCGATCAAACCTTCGCTGACGAGGTCGTCCAGCTTTTCCGGAAACCAGCCTTCGTGGGCGTCGGCGTAATCGTACAGCGCCTTTCGAAGGTTCGCGATATTGAGATAGCTCTGGTAGCTCGCGAGCGGCGACTCCGGCGTTGTCACGAAATCAGGAAGCATGGCGCCGGCGATCTGACTAAGCGTCAGGAATACGCCGAAAACGAGCACCGCGAGGACGTATCCCGAAATCGCGGGAGATAACGGCGACAGCTCTTTGTTTGTACTATTTTTTTCGGTGGCGCTCTTATTTTCAGACATTTGAAGTTCGGCTTCTTATTCCGTTATTCTTATTGGATACAGGCTTTCATCGGCGTAACAATATCTCTAAGATACAGGCGTATTTAAGAGTGGGCGCTCGGTGCATTTCTCACTTCCATTTTATTTTCTATTACCTTAAAGTTACGTAACTCGCCTGCCGACTTGTGAGGACATTATATCCCTTCGACGGCAGAAAACCCGCTAAATCTCATTCCAAGGACGTGAAATGGAACTCAAGGACTATATAGGCATAATCAAGCGCAGGTTCATTCTGCTAATCCTGGTGTTCTGCGTGATAATGGCAAGTGTTTTCGCTTATGCGACGTTTCTCGACAAGCAGACCTACAGGGCATTCGGCACGATGTCCATCGGTGGGAGGGTGACGACCGACCCTACGCAGAGGGTGTTTCAGGACAGGTCGATCAACACAGCCACCGAACTCGAGCGAATCGGAAGCGACGACACTATCACCCACGCGAAGTCGTTTTTGCCCGTGGTCTTTCTCGCGAGCAAGATCAACGAGACTCTGAACCCGAACTCCGCGAAGACCACCGAGCAGTACGAAAAAGACAAAGCGGACCTTCTCGCGAACGCCAATCGCGCGCTGCGTGAATTCAATCCGAAGCGTACCGAGGTTTTCAGAATCGAGGACGACGTCAATACTTCGCTCGTTCCGTTCACCGGCTCGAATCCGAAACTCGATTTCAACACTTATTACGTGCCTTCCAATCCGGCGGACCGTGGCAATGACTTCCCCGATCTCTACGACCTCAGAAACCGGCTTCTCGGCGTGAAGTATTTCGTGGCGGAAGACAAACGAGATTTCGCTCTTCATCTCATCAGCCTCTACCCGGAGGAAGCGAATCCGGAATGGAATTACATGTACAGGAACATTCCCGATCCAAGCGCGATCAAGATCAACAGGCCGGGGTTCTCGCCCAAAGGCGAAACGAAGTTCGTCGATTTCGAATTGCAGACGTACGACGCGCAGGAGGCGTGGCTTCACGTGTGGGCCTTCATTTACGGCGCGACCTACGCGGATTGGATCAGGACCTCGAAGGGACTTGTCACGGAGCGCACCGAAGGCAGAAAACAGATAAACGATATTCGCGAATCGATCAAAAAAAGGGAGCTGCTGCTGACGACTCTGCGGCAGAAATTCGGACTAACGAGCGACGAAGCTCCGCGCCGGCAGATCGATCGCGCGGTGACTACCAGCGCGCGGGAGAAGAACGATCTCGAGGATCTGATCGAAGCGAACAATGAGAATCAGTCGCGAATCCAGCACCAGATTCAGGAGCTCGACAGTTACGTCAGATTCCTCGACGTAAGCGATTTCGGACGGGTTGCGAATTCCACCACGGAATCGCTGTTCCAGGGAAACAAGCCGATTACGGACATTCGAAACGAAATGCGCTCGCTCACGAACCAGGACGAGGAACTCGCGACCAGAATGACGCCGATCCATCCGGATAGGCAGAGCATCCACCGCCGGCTGACGGCGCTTCGGGAGAACCTCAATCAGCAGGAAAGGCTAGCGATCGAAAACCAGCGGACGAAGCTCAGTCGGGATTTGTCCTTTGCGAAAATGGAGGGCGACCGGCTAAGCGAAAGATTGAACCGCGATTACGACAAGGACGCCGCGATTCCGTGGAGAATCCTCGGCGAGCAGGAAGGCGGCATGGGCGGCAAATCGTCGCTCGAAGTGTTCGTCGACAGTATGCTTTCCCGCGAGGCGAACACCAATTCATTCGATGCATTCGTCAACGAGTTCGTGAGAGAGGATCTCGGAAGGGAAGTCGTGGACGACAGGATAATCAATGAGACCGCGATGCAGAGAAGCACCGAACCTGGGGGACCGCAGGCCGCGGAAGCTCTCTGGAATCATCGTCGCACGCAGTTCAACAGAATCGAAGTCCTCTACGCCAGTCTCGAGAGGGAGCTTGCGGAACTCGTCGCGAGGCAGGCGACGGTCAGCGAATCGGCGCAGAGAGCGGTCGAAAGAATGGGTTCCAACTTCGGACAGTATTTCCCGGAGGTCGGGGAGAACGCCGCCGCGCTGATGCTGTCTTCATTCGTCCGCGCGGTTCCGAAGCGCACCGAGGACATCTGGATGCTATCGTTTCTGCTTGCGCTGTTCATCGGGATAATCACGATCGCGCTGGCGGAATACCTAGACACCCAAATCAAGACCGAGTACGACGTCCGCAAGTATCTGAATCTCCCGGTTCTCACGATCATTCCTAACGAGAAGAAGGAGATACTTCTGACGGACGCGCCGCTCAAGAGTCCGATGGCGGAACGCTACAACATTGCCGCGACGCTGATCCGCAGCACCGCGAAGGAGCTTTCGCTCCGGAGCTTCGTGGTTTCGAGCGCGATTCCGAAGGAGGGCAAGACGACGGTCAGCATCAACCTTTCAGTCGCTCTGTCGAGGAAGGGAATGAAGGTGTGCCTCGTGGACAGCGATCTGCGCGCACCGCAGATGCACAACATTTTCGGTCTCCAGAACTTCCAGGGGCTGACGACGATTCTGAAGCGCGAATCGAAGGAGGAAGGCGACTCGGACCACCGTTCCGGATACGCGAAAGTCCTGAACAAGGACACGGACATCGAGAACCTCCACATCATCACAAGCGGGCCGGTGCCGGACGATCCTGTGGTTCTGCTCGAAAGCGAAGCGATGAAACAGCTCGTCCAGGAGCTTATGGACGATTACGATGCGGTGCTCTTCGACACGCCGCCCGTCGGAATGATCGGCGACACGCTGATCATCAGTCAGTACTGCGACGCGAACATCTTCGTCGTCGGCGCCCAGGTCGTCGATCAGGCGGAAGTCACCCACGCGAAGCGAATGCTTTCGAGCGTCCACGCGAACATCCTCGGCGTCATTCTGAACAAGAGCGTCGAGAAGAAGAACAAGGAATACTATTACTACTATTCGAGCGAAAGCCGGAGAGTCGGGCAGATTCGCTGACGTCCGACGCTCCCAATAAGAATCTGTGTGAATCGGTGTTGATCTGTGGACAAAAAAATAAATCCGCGTAATCTGCGGATAGTTCGCTTTGGTTCCGGCTCGTCCGGGTTAGGTTTAGGTGGATCGTCTTAGCGCCGCAGCTTCGAAGATCCGAGAGGAGAGCCTGAATGTCGAAACGCGCTAAGTCGTCCGAGGATTCGAAGGAAAAGATAATCGAGCTTACCATCGAGCAGCTCGAAAAACAGTACGGCGCGGGAATCATCAAGCGCCTCGGCGATCGTACTCTCGTCGAGATTCCATGCGTTACCACAGGCTCTCTCGCGCTCGACATCGCGCTTGGAGGGAAGGGTCTGCCCAAGGGGAGGATCGTCGAGATATTCGGGCCGGAGAGTTCGGGCAAGACGACGCTCGCGCTGCACGTCGTCGCGGGTATCCAGAATTCCGGAGGCGTCGCGGCGTTCATCGACGTCGAGCACGCGCTCGATCCGATTTACGCGAAAAAGCTCGGCGTCAACACCGACGATCTCCTGCTGTCTCAGCCAGACTGGGGCGAACAGGCCCTCGAAATCTGCGATCTGCTCGTGAAGTCGGGCGCGGTGGACGTTATCGTGATCGACTCCGTCGCGGCCCTCGTCCCGAAGGCGGAAATCGAAGGCGAGATGGGCGACTCCCACGTAGGTTTGCAGGCAAGGCTTATGAGCCAGGCCCTCCGAAAACTCACCGCGAGCGTCTACAAGGCGAACGCGCTCGTCATTTTCATCAACCAGATTCGCGAGAAGATCGGCGTGAGCTGGGGAAGTCCGGAGACGACTTCCGGAGGACGCGCGCTGAAGTTCTATTCGAGCGTCAGGCTCGATATTCGAAGGATCGGAAGCGTCGACGCGCCAGGCGGAGACAAGCTCGGAAACATAACCCGCGTCAAAGTGGTCAAGAGCAAGATTTGCGCGCCGTTCAAGACCGCCGAGTTCGAAATAATGTACGGCCACGGAATTTCCCGCGAAGGCGACATCGTCAGCCTAGGCGTGGAAACCGGGATCATAAAAAGGTCCGGCGCGTGGCTCAGCCACGGAGAAACCCGGCTCGGTCAGGGCCGCGAAAACGCGAAACAGTTCCTGAAGGAGAATCCGCAGCTCGCCGCGGAGATCGAAGCGCAGATTCGCGCGGTCGCGGTACCCGTCTCCGCGAAATCCGAGGAGCACGCCGGAGCCGAATCCTGAGTTTGCGTTACAGGGATCGAACAAGTTTGGGAGCGGTATCGTTAATACTTTCGCGCGTTTCGTTCGCTGCCTCGACAATGTTCGGTAGGCGATCTCTGAAGCGAACAGGAAAACCGCAGGATGAAAGGAACTATTTTCGCGGGAATCCGACTCGGATCATTTTTTTCAATTTTGCCTGCAACCAACGAGAGGCGCGCGTCGTCTATTAACGCAGCCGCAAAAAAGATTCGCGAACGTCAAATCGTCGGCTGACAGGTTTTCGTTTACATGGCGGTGAGTGGTCGCGGTTGTTCGCCCCGGTAACTGCGCATTACAGCAATTCGAACTTCATTGAGTTCCGAAAGGAGAGATGGTATGTCCAGAAAGTACCTGATAGCTTTGTTTTTGATCATCGTCGCGATTTCGTATTCCACCGTAACAGTCTTGACCCCGGAGAACACGGGATCGGAATACGCGAGCATTAACGCTGTAGTCGAACGCCAAACAGGTGGGATCGAGGAAGATGCCCGGCATTCCGACAATAGCGCCACTCCCGCGCCACAGGACGCGATTGCAGAGGAACCGGTTGTAGTCGGGACGGCGAACGAGTTTAACGAACTCGCCCCTTCGGACTCGAATTCAATGTTTGACGTACCGCATCCGAACGTCGGCGCGTCAGCCCTCAGCCTTGGAAGTTCCGGCGCGACGCGATATGCAGGGAGAACGGATGAGCCGGCCTACACACCAGCACCCGTGCAACGTGGGGACGGAAGCGCCCCGAATCGACAGCCTGACGCCAGATCACCCGCGAACAGCGAAGAACTCGTGTTCATACCCCGCGATCGAGAACCTTCCGGGATGACCCGCGATCCGGAAATCACCACGGGCAAGCTCATCGCGAAGGACTCTGAAGGAAGAAGCCTCGCCGAGTTTCCGCTGAAGCACACGGACGTCTCGGGCAGGATCAGCGGACCGCTCGCGGGAGTTTCCGTTACGCAGATTTTCGAGAACGATTTCAATTGCCCGATCGAGGCCGTGTACGTGTTCCCGCTGTCGAACCACGGCGCGGTGAACGAATTCGTCATGCGCGTCGGAGGCCGGACCATCCGCGGCATCGTCCGCGAACGCGAGGAAGCCGAAAGGCTTTACAATCAGGCGAGGCAGCAGGGTCGCACCGCGAGCCTTCTGACGCAGGAAAGGCCGAACATCTTTACGCAGAAAGTCGCGAACATCCCCGCGGGCGAACGCGTCAGCGTCGAGATTCGTTACGTCGAACGCCTCGCTTACGACGCCGGTCTGTATTCGTTCCATTTCCCGATGGTCGTCGCGCCGAGGTATATCAACGGCGGCGCGGGCGAGCGGATAATCGGGGCGTCGCAGGCGTCATCGACGTCGGGAGATCCGCGGGTTATCGATTCTACGCAGGCGCCCACTTCCGCGGTTCCGGATGCGCACAGAATCACCCCGCCGACTCTCGCGCCGGGGATGCGCTCGTCGAACGAGGTTTCGCTCAATATCGAGGTCGACGCGGGGCTTCCGATAGTCGAATGGAAGTGCCCGAGCCACCTCGTAAAGTTCGAGCGCGACGAGGAAAGTCCGGCGAAAGCGAAAATCAGTCTCGCGAATGAAAACGGCGTGATCGCGAACTCGGACTTCGTGTTCCAGTTCAAGACATCCGCGGACAGGCCGGACGCGAGTCTGCTTACGTACTCCGGAAACGAAGGCGACTTCTTCATGTTGACGCTCGAGCCGCCTGTGACGATTTCCGCGGAGGATACGGTTGGCCGCGAAATGATCTTCGTGCTCGACTGCTCGGGAAGCATGAACGGCGCGCCGATAACGAAGTGCAAGGAGGCGATCCGTTACGCCATCGACAATCTGAACCCGCAGGACACGTTCAACATTCTGCGGTTCAGCGAGCGGGCAAGCGGGTTCCGCAATCAGCCCGTGCCCGCGACCAGCGAGAATAAACGCGCGGGACTCGATTATGTTTTGACGCTCAGTGGTCAGGGCGGGACGAATATGATCGAAGGGATCAAGGCCGCGCTCGACTTCGAGCACGACTCCGCGAAGATGCGCATCGTCAACTTCATGACCGACGGCCTCATAGGCGACGAGAACACCATCCTCCGCGCGATTGGCGAAAAGCTCCGGGACTCGAGGCTCTACAGCTTCGGAATCGGATCGAGCGTCAACCGCCACCTGCTGGACGAGATGGCGAAGGTCGGTCGCGGCTACGTCACCTACGTCCGTCAGGACGAGAACTCCGAGGACGCGGTCGAACGCTTCTACAGCCGGGTGCGATCGCCCGCGCTTTACAACGTGAAAATCGAGTTCGAAGGATTGGCAGTGACGGACGTCTATCCGAAGCTCATTCCGGACCTTTTCTGCGCCCAGCCCGTGGTGGTGACGGGACGGATTCTCTCCCGCGAAGGCGGAAGCCACCGCGCGATTCTCTCCGGCCAGCTTCGCAGCGAAACGTGGCGCAAGAGCTTCCCGCTGAACGTCGATCCGGAAGTCAATACGAAGGCGCTTGCGTACATCTGGGCGCGGGACAAGATCGACGACCTGAGCGAGCAGCTTCGGAACACCGGAAACCGCGCTCTGGTTGCGCAGATTCGCGATCTCGCGGTGGATTTCCAGATCGTCAGCCAGTACACCGCGTTCGTCGCGGTCGACTCGGAGGGCGAACGCCAGTCGCAGCCCTCGATGCGCGTCGATCAGCCCGTCGAGATGGCGGAAGGCGTCACGTACTCCGGAACCCTCGGCGTGGACGGAGGTCCAAGCGACGGAGCGCTGATCCTTCGCGTACCGCAGCTAGGACTGACTCTCGAACAGACTCTTTCGGGCGACGTCGTGATCCGCGAAATCGATTCTTCGAGCGGCCTTCGCGAATCGAGACTCCGCGTGGGCGACTCGATCACCGAACTCGGAAGCAGAAGAGTGCGCGGCCTCGCGGACGTCCGCGAGGCGCAGAACCACCTCCGCTCCGGCGAGCTTATCGAAATCCGCGCCTCCCGCGGACAGTCGGTCAGCAGCGAAAGCGTTCGCGTGCGGGAAGAGTGACCCTCGTCAGGCGCAGGTCAGGTGCCGGTCACCTCCAAAGTGCCCGGCACCTGATGCTCCCCGGAATTTGACAACTGAACCCTTCGAATCGAACCCGGCAGCCCCAGGAATACCTCTGGAAATCTCAATCCCTTTAAGGGGCTGCCGGGATTTTTCGTTCAGCCAGGTTCCTGAGTAAACACGATTTCGCGCAAACAAAATATTCAACCCTGAATTTGGCAGAATACAGCGCTTCCAAAAGTCTCCGAAATTCGAGCCCGTCTTTACGACTTCGCGCAAGGCCGTGAAGGCGCAAAAAGTTTTGCGCAAATGCTGGTTTGGAGTCTGTGCTTACTTTTTGTCTGCATAAATCCCCATGCGCACCCAACCGTTTCTCCGCCCACGCGATCCGGCTACATGATACTGCCTGCTGTGCCGGAACTCAGCCCTGCGCCTCAGGGTGAAGGATTTAGTCCGCGGTGTTACGGAGGACCACTTCCTCTTTTTCTTGTATTGCAAACCGAGTTTGTCGATAATACCCCATGTCGAAGATCCCAAAAAATTACGCATGGGCGAACTTGACATAAATCGCAATCCTCATAGAATCGTTACGTCTCCCTTACACGATTAGAAGAGTGGACTGATGGATCGTTCCCGGCTCGGCGAAATACTGCTTAAAAGCGGCAAGATTACGGAAACGCAACTCAAGACCGCGGTCAAGTACCAGGAGTCCACGGGTCACAAGCTGGACGTCATCGTTACGAAGCTCGGGTTCATCTCCGACGTCGAGCTTACGAAGCTCATCGCGGAGGCGCAGCATCTCGATGTCGTCGATCCATTTGAAATCCAGATTCCTGACAGCGCCCACGCTACGCTTTCCGAAGAAGTCGTGCGGAAGCATCAGATCGTGCCTATAAAGCTTGAAGGGGAGACGCTCACCGTGATAATGAGCGATCCGACGGACATCGAGTCTCTGGAGGAGATCCAGTTCCGGACGGGACTTCGGGTCGAGGTCGTGCTCGCCGCGAGGAACCAGATAACGAAATTCATTACGCAGTACTACGACAAGACTCTCAAAAAGCCCGGCAAGAAGAAAGAACCCAAGATTGAGGAGGCTGCGCCCGCTCCGGCTGCGGCGCAGGCCGCCCCGGCTGCCGCGCCCGCTCTCGCGCCGAAAGACGACGCCGCGCCGAGGCGAGAGACGAAGAAGACGAAGGCGCCGACCGCGACGCTTGGCGTCAATTTCGAGCTTACAAGCTGGGAAATGCGCCGGGCGCTGATCCCTCTGCTTATCGACAAGGGAATCATCACCAGGGAAGAACTCGAGGAAAAGGCCGGCTCGATGTTCGGCGAATAATCAGATTTATAGGAAGCCCCCTTCCATCCTTTTCGAAATTCATCAATGGGCGCGATTGTAAACACCGAAAATTTTGTAGACGAAATCAGCCAGAACCTCGGCTTCGGGAGGGATCAGGTTTCGAAAGCGCTCGCAGGCGTGCGGGACTTCTGTATCGAGAATCTCGCGAAGGGAGAGGACGTCGGTTTTGCCGGTTTCGCCAAGCTGAAGTTGCTCGATAAGAACAACACAGCGACCGTGACGATCCCGCAGGCGGACACGATCGGGCAGATAACGAAGGATTCGAGGCTCACGAGCCAGCAGGCCCAGCAGGTCGTGATGACCTTCCTCGACAAGTTCCGCGTGCATCTGCTGCAGGGCCAGCGGGTCAACCTCGACAACTTCATAAGCGTTATGGTCGTCGAGGAGAAGGCGAAGATCGTCAAGGACGAAATTTCCGGACAAAGGCTCATCGCGCCTTCGAAGAACCGCATCTCCTTCGGGCTTCACGAGGAAGTCCGCGCGAGGCTCAGCGACGCTCCCGTGGCGTTTCTTCCCGCGAAGACGCTCAAGGAGCAGATGCAGCAGATGAAGACTTCGAGCATCCTGCTCGTGGTTCCGGGGAAAGATTTCTTCACCGACATCATCGAATATCACTTCCGAAAAGCCGGGTGGGTGGTCGATACCACCACCGACACCGCCGCGGCGCTCGAGCACGTAGGAGCGAAGGGCGCGTACCTCGTTCTGCTCGACATGAACGTGAAGGGCGCGGCTCCGTTCATCGAAAAGCTGAAGCTCGGCAGGACGTCGAGCCTGATTCCGCTTATGATGATGTTCGCGGGCGGGACCGATGTTTCGAAGCCCACAGGGTTCCGAATCTGCGGGAACGAAAGCCTCGTCCAGCCGTTCGAAGTCAAGAACCTCCTTACTGTCGCGGAGGCCGAACTCGCCCGCGCGGCGGAGGAAGAGATCATCTTCGAGCAGGAGGTCCAGTTCCAGTTTCCGACTGACGACGCGATGATCGACAAGGCGTTCGAGGTTGCCGCGTCGCTGTTCGAGGGCAGCGGACTCGACGAGGAAGGCCAGGTTGCTCTCAGCGCGGCGTTCCGCGAGGCCGTCCAGAACGCGGCCCAGCACGGAAACCGCTACCGTCACGACAAGATCATCGACGTGCTCTATCTCCTCGACAAGGAAAAGATCACGCTGAATATCACCGACCAGGGCGCGGGGTTCGACCATCGAAATTACATCCAGCGCGGCCACGACGGAAACGCCATCGCCGCCGCGCGAGAACGCCACGCGGAAGGCAAGATGGGCGGCCTCGGGATCATGCTGATGCTGAAGTGCTGCGATCGCATCGAGTACAACGAAGCCGGAAACGCGATCACGCTCACGAAGTTCCTCGACTCGAACAGCCGGGGCTGACGAATTCCGAAGAGGCTCGAAACGTCTTGCCGCGTCGATCGCGGCGTTTTTCATCCTAGTCGTTCCACGAAAACGAGGCTGTTCTCTCGTTGTCTTCCGCTTCCCACGCTATGTCGGGATCGCCGGCGCGTCCCTCGCGACGTTCGTGCCAGTCGATCCATTGAAAGTCGCAGATTACGACGTCTTCAAGTTTCCACATGGCGCCGGTGATGACGTCCACGAAAAACGCCGGCCAGAATATTATGTTGCCGAGAGTCCACCAGTTGAATTCCTGCTCGACGATCATACTGCGCCTTCCGGCATCCGGATGCCGGAATGTCGCCAGATAGGATCGGTGGGTTTCAAGCTCCACCTCCGTCGGCAGATTGTAGACTCTTCCGTCTACTTCGACTTTCGCGTCCATGAGGTTCGAGTCGAACGTTACCGTGTCCGTCGTACCTGAAATTATGGTTGCGCAGCCGGGAGAAACCAGCATCGAAAGGCACGCAAAAAAGAGAGGAATCGCAAATCGATAATTGTTACGCATAATTACCTCCTGCTCGCGCGATGGCGCGCGCTCATTGGTACTAACACCTAATCCCGCCCGATCGTTCAAAAATAGGCAGTAAGAAGATTCACGGGTGTGCTTTGGGTGCGAAAATTGTAACTGTTCACGGGGTAGATCGCAGTCTATAGCGGGAATCTGTTCGTAGTGTGCTCGTAAGAGCATATTTTCGCGGTGTGGTGGATCAAAGAAACGCCTTACGGCGCCACTACGAACGCGAACTACCCCGTGAACAGTTACCGAAAATTCGAATCGGGTCATTTGGAACAAATTTCCATCGGTGGGAAAAGAAGTCTGATTTTTCCGTGGTGATGCGCGACGTAAATACCGAAGCATGGTAGACTTCCGGCTAGAGAGAAGCCCGTGCTCGCGGCATTTGAGCTTGGTTCGCGACATTGGCATACCTCTTGCATCCTGGAACAGCGCGAGGGTCAAGGCCGACCCGGAAATTTCAAGGAGGAAATTATGGATGCAGTATCAGCCCCAGGCGGCAAACCGATAGGACTGTCGAATTATTCGAAGGCGAGGAATCGCGACGATGAATTCATCGCGGCTGCGTCGAATATCGGCGCGTTCGAGGTTCTTAACTCGACTCGCAACGCCGACGCTACCGAACGCGCGGCAAACGGCGGCGATTCGCCCAAAGTCGGCGGAAACATCGACATCGTCACGTAGCTTGCGACGCGTGGGTTCGTAGTGGCGCGTAAGGCGTTCCGTGGGTTCGTAGTGGCGCCGTAAGGCGTTCGTATGCGCTTAGAAACTATCGTAGGCAAGCGACATCGATAATTCGGACTCGTCAAACGAGACGTTTGACGACTTTTGCGGACGAGGACGTCCGCGGTCCCAGGAGTTTCTTACAGGTGTGCTATGAACGTCGCGCAAGCGTTCCGGAAAGCTGGTGCGCGCAAAGGTTTTTCTGACGGCACCAGATAAAAAAGTTGCGCATACTTTCCCTGAAGATTCCTCCAGTGCGCCCTACGATGGCGTTATAGCGCGGATTCGCGAACCTCGGCAGCTCCGCGAACTCCCAGTTGTTGAAGTAGACGTGGATGAAGCCGGTTCTGCGGATAGCGCCGTACATGCTGGTCTGAATCAGACTCGTCGGAAGCAGCTTGCTCCAGACGAACTTCGTTCGCGCCAAATTTTCGGCTGAAATGGTTGGCGGGAGCATCTTTGCCCCGCCAAGTCGAATCTGATTCTTACTCCGAAGGTGGCTGGAACTATCGAATGACGGCCCCGATGCGAGGGGATAAACTGCCCGCGCCTGCCTTTGGGTATCGCATTCAGTGACGATGCCCGGGCCGGGCTGCTCCATCGCGCAGCGGCTCGCGATAAGTTCGAGATGAAGATCGAGCACGCTAAACTCCGCGGACGACGCCGGAGCCATCGGCTGGTGTACGGCGATCTCGTGCCCCCAGCGGGCCGAGCACTCGACATATCCCGGAAACCGTACGGCCATCTCGCGGCTTACGAAGAATGTTGCGCGAAGCTTCACTTCGTCGAGCAGGCTGAGCAGCGAGCACCAGCCCCGCTCCGCGCAGGCGAAACTCTCATCGTTCGAAAACGCTATGCCGTAGTCCTGCGGTACGTCGAATTTCTCGACGTTGAACGTAAGCAGCAGTGGCCGCGACTCGGCTTCGGAAAAGGATAGTCCCAAATCGAAAAAGTTCATTTGCGTGTGAGGTCAATTTCAAGTCCCGAATGACTATACCACACTTTGGACTGTTTGTCATCCGGTTCGAACGGAACGAAACCAAACAAGTACTCGGTGTGCCGAAATAGCCGTCAGAGAGGCGATTCACGGCTCTGGTGCTCAATTCGGCGCCGTTGAGCTACGTTTTGTCAAGTCCAATTTGGAGTCCAAATTGGACTTGACAAAACGTAGCTTTGAACTATCGACCTTGAAACGGGTATCATCGCGGAGTGAATTACGAACTCATCAATTCCCGCGAAGATGCGGTGCAAATCAAGGCCTGGATCCGCGGCGTCGGCATCGAGGACCAGGCGAAGCAGCAGCTTCGTAACGTCTCGAAGCTCCCCATAGTCGGTCCGTGGATCGCCGCGATGCCGGACGTGCACTGGGGACTTGGCGCAACCATCGGAAGCGTCATCCCGACGAAGAAGGCGATCATTCCCGCCGCGGTCGGAGTGGACATCGGCTGCGGGATGACCGCGGTCAGAACGACGCTTACAGCGGGTCGTCTACCGGACAACCTCCGCGCGATCCGCGACGAGATCGAGAAGGCCGTCCCCCACGGGCGCACCGATAACGGCGGCAGGAACGATCGCGGCGCGTGGCATGATATTCCGATGGAATCCGTTCGCGACTGGAAAACGCACCTCGAAGAGGGCTACAAGAAAATCGTCGGCAAGCATCCGAAGATCAAGGCCGCCAACAACGCGAACCACCTCGGAACCCTTGGAACGGGCAATCATTTTCTCGAGGTGTGCCTCGACGAGCAGGACAGTGTCTGGGTTATGCTGCACTCTGGTTCCCGCGGCATCGGGAACAAGATCGGAACGTATTTCATCGAGCTGGCGAAGAAGGATATGGAGAAGCACATCCGGAACCTCCCGGACAAGGATCTCGCGTACTTCGAGAAGGGCGCGGAGCATTTCGACGACTACGTCTTCGCCGTGGAATGGGCGCAGAATTTCGCGCGGCTTAACCGCAAACGTATGATGGATCAGGCGCTCGCGGCTCTTCTGAAAGCTCCGGGAGTTCCGGAGTTCCAGACGCTCGAAAAAGCCGTGAGCTGCCACCACAATTACGTAACCCGCGAAGTCCACTTTGGCGAAGAACTCTTCATTACCCGCAAGGGCGCGATCCGCGCGGGCATAGATGACCTCGGCATCATCCCGGGAAGCATGGGCGCGAAGAGTTTCATCGTCCGCGGCAAGGGAAATCCGGAGAGCTTCGAAAGCGCGAGCCACGGCGCGGGACGTTCGATGTCGCGTAACGAGGCGAAGAAGAAGATCAGTCTCGAACAGCACGCGAAAGATACAAGCCATGTCGAATGCCGGAAGGACAAGGACGTGCTCGACGAAACGCCGCGGGCGTACAAGGATATCGAGAAGGTGATGCAGGCTCAGTCGGATCTCGTCGAAATCGTTCACACGCTCCATCAGATCGTCTGTGTGAAAGGCTGACTGCGGTCGAGGGGGACTTCTGCGTCTGCGCGATTCACGTGCGCGGAAGGTTCCGCGGGGTTCATTTATTAAAATTTGCCATGCTGAATAGACTCCCAATTTGTTACGGTATAATCACTGAGTAAACACATTGAAAGCGACGTGGATGCGCCAGTTATCGATAAAGGAGATACAGCCAGGAATGGTAGTCGGCCAGCCTGTGGAGGATTCCGCGGGAAGGATTCTACTTAAGCCTGGGGATACGATTAAAGACGTTTATATCCAACTTCTTTCGAAGCGCGGCATCAAATCCGTGTACATCCGCGACGAGGCGAGCGTCGAAGCGGACATGGATTCGTCGCAGGAATCAGTCAGGCTCACCGAAGAGGAGATCGATGCGTACCAGACGGAACTCGATCGCAGATTCAAGTGTCACGAAGGCAACAAGCACATGAATGTGATAAAAAAGATCGCGGCCAAATACGGACTCAAGATTCTTGTGCAGAACAAGGTCAAGAGCGCAAAGACCGAGAAGGACGGCTGATCCAGCCGGAGGCGGAATGAGACAGCAGGACACCCAGATCGTCAGCAAGAAGCTTCAGAGCATCACGGATATTCCAACGATTCCGACGGTGATCGCGAAGCTCAATGACGTTCTGCGCACTCCGCATTCGAACGTGAAGGACGTCGGCGCGATCCTTAACCAGGATCAGGCTCTCGCGGCGAAGACTCTCCGCCTCGTCAACAGCGCTTACTACGGCTTTTCCGGCAAGATCGACAATATCAACCGCGCGATCATCATCCTCGGTTTCAACAAGGTTAGGAACCTGGCGCTATCGATTTCGGTGATAGATCTTTTCAAGGGCAAGGAGTCGTCGTCGCTCAACTTCCTTGCGTTCTGGGAGCACAGCATCGGAACCGCGGTCATCGCGGAGCAGCTCGCGAACGAACTCGAGAGTTCCGAGGTCGAGGACGCCTTTGTCGCGGGTCTTCTGCACGATCTCGGCAAGCTTATTATCGCGCTGCACCTGAAAGAGGATCAGGCGAAGGTCGTCGAAATGATGCAGGCGGACAATATGTTCAGCTTCGACGCGGAACGCGAAATAATCGGCGCGAATCACGGAAAGATCGGCGAGCTTATTGCCGAGCAGTGGAAGTTTCCGGAAAACCTCGCGCGGGCAATGGGATACCACCACCAGCCTGACAGGTCGAGGCAGCATAGGGAGCTCGTATTCCTGATCCATACCGCGGACGTGCTCGCCCACGCGATCGGATTCGGAGCGGAAAACGAGTACGCGTGCCCAGGAATTTCGGACGAAGTATGGGAACAGCTTGCGCTCACGCCTTCGAAGATCGACGCGGTCTATGAGAGGGCGATTCCGGCATATAAGGTGGTGAGCGACTTCTTCGAACTTGCTAGCGGCACGTAACGCGCTTCGGCGGCGACGCTAAAACATTCAGGGCAGACGATGCGGGTGAACAAAGGACTTGATATTGGAAACATCACGGGAGTGGAGCTATTCCTTCACTCGCTGACGAACCTTCTCAAGGCGCGGGATTCCCACAGCTTCGTGATGCGCGCGAGCGAGAGTTTCAAGCTGCTGTTCCAGTCGATCGAAAGCGTCTCTTTTTACACGTGGGACGCCGGAAAGGGGAAGTTCGCGAGGTTCGATAACGGAGCGAAATCGAGCGTCAGCGTCGATTCCGAAGCGGTTGACCAGGCCCTTGCGAACGTTCAGGTCAACTTCGCGAAGCCGATCGGGGCGGAGCAGCGCGGAGAATGCACCGCGATCGTCGTCCCCATAGCTACCGCGGAGGAAAAGCTCGGATACTTCCTCGTCTTCTGCACCGCGGCGGAGCAGGAACTCAGCGTCACGTCGATTTCGTTCCTTCGCGAGCTGAAAGACATTCTCGTCCAGATATTCCTCAGCATAATGAAGCACGAGCGGGAAGAGAAGTCCGAAAACATACTCGACAACATTCTCGAAAGCGTGCCGTACTCGGTGGTGACGGTTTCGAAGGAAGGCAAAGTTATGAACGTGAATTCGAACTGCGAGTTCATGTTCAACGTCGTGCCGCTGATAGCGCTCGACAGTCACTTCTCGGAAGTGTTTCCGGAGCAGGTCAGCAAGGCGATGCAGGACTTAAGCGACAAAGCCCTCCTCGGCGCGGCGGAGATCGACTACGAGGTCGAGCACAATCTGGAAGACGGGACCAATCTCCACCTCGGAATCACCGCAAGCGACATCACCGACATTGCGGGCAGCACCGTCGGCGTGCTGTTCCTCATCCGCGACCTCGGGCTGTCCCGCGAGGTAACGAAGCTCCAGGAACTCGACAAGCTCAAAAGCGAGTTCGTCAACACCGTCAGCCACGAACTGAAGACGCCGCTTACCGCGATCATCGGCGGGGTCGAGATTCTGAAGGCCGACATCGATCAGATGACCGAGGATATGATCGAAGTGCTCGAAGTCATCGAGGGCGGCGCCAAAAGGCTTCAGACCCTCATCACCGACCTCCTCGATCTTTCGAAGCTCGAGACCGGCTCCGTGAGACTCCAGGAGGACTGGTTCGACGTCGCGAAGATCGTCAAGGACGCATGCGCGGTGCAGGCGAGGAGTCCGCTTCATACCGTGAAGACCGTCATCGAGCAAGGGATGCCCAAGGTGCTGCTCGACGGACAGAAGATTCTTCAGGTGTTCACGAACCTCATTTCGAACGCGATCAAATATTCCCCGTCGGGGGGCGAAGTACTCGTGAATGTCTGGACCGGAGGCGGCGAACTTTTCTTCAGCGTCAAGGACCAGGGACTCGGCATTTTGAAGGAAAATCAGGAAAAGGTCTTCGAGCGCTTCTTCCGCGTAGACGCGAGCATGTCGAGCGAAATCGAAGGCACGGGACTCGGCCTCGCGATAGTGAAGCTCATCGTCGAACTCCACGGCGGCGCGATATGGATCGAATCCGAAGTTGGCAAGGGCAGCGAATTCATCGTCAGGATGCCGCTGACGAAGCAAGTTGAAGGGGCGTGACGTGAGAAGATCCGAAGGGCCTAACCTTCTTGCCGCAAGGCTAGCGAGACCGGAAAAAACGCCGGAGGAGAAAAGCGACAGCTTCGAACTCGCGTGGCTCTGCGCGGACGTGTGCTGGAGCATGCGCGCGGTGAACGTCTCCGTGTACGACGTTCGGAAACTGACGACCATCGCGGATTACTACGTCCTCTGCACCGCTGCGAGCGCCGCCCACGCGCGCGGCGTGAGCGAAGAAGTCTCGCGCACCGCGAAAAAACACGGCCATAAAAAACTCGGCGTCGAAGGCCAGAAGGAAGGCGCGTGGGTTCTAGTGGACCTCGTCGACGTCGTCGTTCACGTGTTTCGCGAAGAAGCGCGAAACTACTACGACTTGGAACTCCTCTGGGGCGACGCGGACCAGTATCTCTGGAAAGACGAACTCCGCGAGGATCAGGCGCCCCCAGCGAAGGACGACGAATACTGGGATTCATGACATTATATTCGTGCCGTCTACGAATTATTCGTACTATTTCGCGCGTCGGTTCGGTTGCCCGCGACAGTTTCTACGCACCGTGGAACACGGCTTCCGCGTTGTTGCCGTCGGGATCGAGGACGAATGCGCCGTAGTAGTTCGGGTGATATATTTCGCGGACTCCGGGCTTGCCGTTATCCTTGCCGCCCGCCTCGACCGCGGCCTTGTAGAACGCGTCGACCTGCTCCCGACTCTCCGCTTTGAACGCGACGTGCATCCTTGGAGTGTTCTTCTCGCCCTTGCCGAACCAGAATTCCGGTTTGCCGTTCTTCCCGAACCCCGACGCGAAGTATTTGGGTATCTCCTTCACCAGCGTGATCCCAAGCGGCGCGAGCGCTTTCTTGTAGAACTCCTTGCACTCGTCGTACTTCTCGACTGACATTCCGATGTGATCGATGATCATAGTATCTCCAGTGGTCAGTGGTCAGCGTTTACGTCTTTGTTGCCAGCAGTGTCGCTGACCTATGAAGGATGTGGAAATCTTATAATCCACAGACATCTAACCACGAACGAGAAGCTGTTATTCTTCGCCCTCATAGTAGTCGACGTTCGGCTGATCCTTGAGAATCTTCACGAAGTGCGGACCCTGCAATGCGGTGTGAACGTTACGTCCTCCCCACGCTGCAAATTTCTTCGAGTCCGGATAGAAGACGACGTCGCACTGGATCGCGGTCGAAATCCCGAGAAATTTCAGCGGCGCGCCAGATGTGTTTATGATCGCGTGCGCGCACTCCGAACCCGTCGGACACGCGATGTAATCTCCCGCGCGGATGGGGAAATGATCGTCGCCGAGTCGAAGTTCGCCTTCGCCTTCAAGGATGTAGAACGCTTCCTCGTTCGCGTAGTGATAGTGGTGCGGGAACGCCTGCCTTCCGGGCGCAAGCTCGAAATGGCTGCATCCGAGGTTCGCCGACCCCGTCGCCGCGGCGATCTTCCTCCGCGTGTTGCCGAACTTCTCGCCGCGGGACGATTCGACCGCTTCGACTTCATCGATGTTTCTGATTTTCGGGTTTCGATTATCAGGCATTGTCGCTCCATTGAATGTAATTGCTAGTGGATAGTTGCCGGTTGATGGAAAATTCGATGTTGATCTTTTCACTAATCACAGGCGACTGACAACAAAATTCTAAAGGGTTCCGAAAAACTAATGACGCCACGTTTGCCCGCGATGGTCGCGTCGATTTCGCTTCCTCGCGCAAAACGAACCTGACGTAAATCTGAGCGCGAAATCCGTAAACTTATTTTGACGCGCGTCCTAACAAGATGAATTTCAGGCGATCCGCAATCCTGTCTAATTTACTCCGCGACTTCGCCGACGCGATCTTGCCTTCGAAGGCGCTCTTCGCGACGGTTAGCGGGCTCGCGAGGTAGAGTTTTCCCGGTCCCGAGCGTCCGGAGAAGCCAGGGTTGATCGCGCTCACCGTGACCTGTTCCGCGCTGATCCGAGTATCCGAGTGGATACAACAATTTTCCGCTTGACAGAATGTCTGCACGAAGTTCTCATGGTTTGAGGTCGAGAAATTCCGTTTTTTGTGGTTATGTTTCAGGAGGTCACGCGACTTAAAAAGAAGCTGACAATCAGGAGCCTTTGAACAGGCTCCGAACGAAAGCAATCCGCTCCGATTGTTTTCATTGCTAATGCAAACCTTGCACGTTTGTTTGTTCGTCACGAGTGGAGCAAGTCAGGAGCGGCGTCCGTTTTTGGGCGCTGCTCGTAAAGCTCGTGACGAAGGTCTGTGCAAGGACCTGCATTAGCGGCTTTGGGTATGCGCCCTCTTCATGGACCGTTTACCCTCCGTCGCAAGACTCCAGTTTTGGAGGGTAAAATGATTCACTTCAGGCTCTTGAGTTTTCTTCCCTTGCTGCTGCTCTGCTCCGGCTGCGCAACGATTTTTTCAGGCAGCGAAAGAGAAGTGCGGTTCGAATCTTCGATTCAAGGAACGCAAGTACAGGTGGATGGCGGGCAGTGGTGGCCTACGCCGACGACGCTTACTCTCGGAACCGATAAAACGCATTCAGTCGCGTTTCAGCATCCGGACGGCACGCCTCAAAGTTCGGGGGCAGTGAATCAGCATTTCAATCCCGTCGCGCTTTTCAACCTGATTGGACCGATACCGTGGCTTGTGGATATATTAACCGGTGCGATGTGGAAGCTGGATCAGGTTGTCACCGATCCCGCGATGCCGTCAGTCGGCAGCGCCTACGGAGGCGGAGGATACGGCAGACAGCAACAACCGGCGGGACGACAAAGCGGGTGGTAGCGGGGTAATGTTCACTCGAAAGTTTAGATCGGGTTTGGAAGGAGTAATTATGTCGAGGTGTCATTCACGGATGTCTCTTTTGATAGTTGTAACTTCGCTTCTTGTCGCCGCTCTCGCCTGCGTCGGCGGGGGAGGGGGTAGTGGCGGAGGTGGAAACTCTCTAACCCCAACTTCGCCGCCCAATGCCCCAGTAATCGCTCTATCGTCTACCGACGATGGAAGCGTAACAATCGCTTGGACCAGCGTATCCGGCTCGACGTCGTATTCGATGTATTACGGCACAAGCGCCGGCGTAACGGTGTCTTTGGGAACGAAAATCGCGAATGTTTCAAGTCCATATACGAAGACAGGACTTTCTAATAGCGTGATTCACTATTTCGTTGTTACCGCAATCAACGCGGCGGGAGAATCGTCCGTTTCCAACGAAATTTCAGCTACACCTAAAAAACAGACATGGACGATAATGGTTTACGGTCACGGCGATCATAATCTTACGCTTTCGTTGTACAATGACATGATCGAAATGGAAGCGGTGGGATCGAACGCCGATTTTTCAATCGTCGTAGGTGCAGATTACAATGCGACAGAGGCGCAAGCATACCAACTCCCAACAACTTATCGAACACCAGGTTTTTTCGAATTCTTGCTGCAGACGAATTCGAATCTGAATGCCCTGGTGAGTCAACCCGTTACGACCACCGAAAAAAACCTTGACGATCCCAATGTGCTTTCGACTTTCATCTTGAATTCTATTACCCAATATCCCGCAGATCGCTACGGACTCGTGCTCTGGAATCACGGAGGTCAATGGAGCGCTGCGTTTGGGGGGGACCAGCAGGATGGCGGTGGTTCGCCGCCACTAGGCAATTTATCGCTTTCATCCCTGAAGCAGGCAATATCGAGTTCCATTGCGCAGTCCGGCATTTCAAAACTCGATTTCATCGGAATGGATACCTGTCTTAACGGGGCGGTCGAATTCATATCGGCATTTGCGACGCTTGCGGACGTATATATTGCCTGTCCCGAAGTAGACTTTGGCGCGGGGTGGGATTACACCGCGACCCTCGGATATCTGAAATCCAACCCGGGCGCTTCGATTACTCAGTTCGCAACGCAAGAAGTCGCGCACTGGCGGGCGCACCACTTTACTGCAAACTCTCCTGACGATATGACGCTGGGAGCGCACGCGGCTTACGATTTGACCCGCGTAAATTCGTTTCAAGTTGCTCTTGACGCTTTCAGCGATGCGTTAACGCCTGCGATGGTTCTGGAGTCGGAACAAATCGCCAGGATTCGTCGTTCCAGCAATATGTATTCGATGAACGTCGCGGAACTCGACTCCCCGACTCCGTATGTCGACCTCGGCGACTTCGTCTCGAAAATCGCGGCGCAATCCTCGGACTCGTCGCTGGTAAGCGCTGCTCAAAGTCTCTCCACCGAGATAAACTCACTTGTGATTTCCGCGGCGAAGGGAAGCGCGCGAAATGACGCATCGGGACTTAGCATATACTTCCCGGCGAATTGGTGGACTGATTCGACGGAGTCCGCATATATAACGCAGGACTTTAACAATTATAAACTTACGAACATCGCTACGTCTTCTCGCTGGGACGAATTCTTAAACGATTATTTCGTCAATTACTGGCAAGCGGACGGGCAAGCCCCGACGGTTGTCGTTACTCCCGGCAATTCATTTGGTGTTACTGTGAGCAACCCCGCGACGGGGACGATTGCAGTTTCCGGAAGCGACGCGAATTCGCTTTCGTTATCAGCGTGGCAAGAAACGTCGCCTGGGAGTAAAATCTATCTCGACTTTGGAGAATTCGACAACATAGAGGTCTCCGGTAGTGCATACTCCTATACTTGGGATGGCCAAGGACTTATTGTTTCAGACGGCACGAACGCTTCGTATATGAGTGGACGTTTCGCATACCCCGGCGCATCCATTTACTATTGCGAGGCAGTCTTGACGACTGTTTCCGGCTCACAGGACGTTCTTCTGGTTCTTGACACAAATTCAGGACTTCTGGTGAATGCGCTCGATGCGACCAACGCAAGTTTGACCGGGCTTGACGTTTCACCTGGCAATACGATACTTCCCTATTTTTACCAGTACGATCTGAACGGAAGCTCCGGCATGTCGGTTTCCGTAATTCCAGGGACTACGAATCCAATCGTGGTTCCATCCACGGGGATTTCCGGCTTACAGGTCTATCAAGCTCCACTGCCAACTGGGAACTATTTGATTTCGCTGTGGACTGACGACGTTTGGGATAATACAGACGTGCAGATGGCGGCTGTGGGCTTGCCGTGATTCGAAAACAATTTGCCATGTTCCTATAATTCGGATGCCGACGCGATTTTGCCTTCGAACGCGCTTTTTGCGACCGTAAGCGGGCTCGCGAGGTAGAGCTTTCCCGGTCCGGAGCGTCCGGAGAAGTTGCGGTTGATCGCGCTGACCGTCACTTGTTCCGAAGTCGACGAGATTCCGGGACCGCAGCCGATACAAGCCCCGCAGCCGGGTGGGATCAGCTCGACGCCCGCCGCGAGGAAGTCGTCCACGTAGCCCTTCTTTTTCGCGTACTCCTCGACCGCGTGCGATCCGTATTGAATGTAGAACTTCACGCCTTCCGCAACCTTTTTGCCCTTCGCGAGTTCCGCGCGGACGACCGACGCGTAGAGATCGAGATCGTGCTCCTTTCCCGCGGTACACGAGCCTCCGTAGGCGATGTCGATCTTGACATCCCCGAGATCCGCGACAAGCGCGCCGTTGGTCGGATCGGAGGGAATCCCCTTCTCCGCATCCCCCGGCGTCGCGACCATCGGACGGATGCTTGCGAGGTCGATCGTATGCACGCCGCCCGCGTACTGCGCGCCCTCGTCCGCGGAGACGAATTTCGCTTTGACTTGATCCACCGTCAAATGTGTTTGTCTCGCGGCGATCCACTCCGCGAGTTTATCGTCTCCTTCGAAGATAGCGGTTTTCGCGGTGCATTCTGTCGCCATGTTCGCGACGGTCGCGCGTTCGTCGATGGATAAAGTCGCGACTCCCGGACCCGTGAATTCCATAATGCGATCGAGGGTCTGCGAGTTCTTGGCGAACGCCTGCAGAATGAAAAGGATCAGATCCTTCGCGGTGACGCCCTCCGCAAGCCCGCCGATAAGCTCGAAGCGTATCGACTCGGGCACCTTGATCGACGTAAAGCCCGCGTGGATCAGCGCCGCGTATTCGGTTGCGCCGACGCCGAATGCGAGCGCGTTCTGGCTGCCACCCATGCAGGTGTGGCTGTCGGTTGCCTGAATGAAGTCCCCCGGCTCGATGAACTTTTCCCGCGCGACCTGATGGCAGATTCCGGGGCTTACTCCGTCCTTCGCGCTGTAATCGCGGACTCCCGTGTGCTTCTGGAACTCCACCTGAAGATCCCGCAGCGTCTGGATTTTGCCGGCAAACGCCTCGAACTTCGGGACTACATCGGTGTAAATCAGGTGGTCCTCAAAAACGGCGAATTTGTCCGGATTCACGATTTTGTAATCGCTACCGTACTCCTGCTCGAGAAAGACGTGGACCTGCGCGGTGGTGAACTCGTGGCTGTAGCCGCCGTCGACGTTCACGAGGAGAATGTCGCCGGGTTTCACGAAAAGCTCGTCGCTAGCGCCATACGCGTGCTTTGCGATGAGCTTCTCGCCGAGGGTCATCGCGCGCTTCGTCGTGGAAGGCGGGTCGATCTTGACGGCACCGTCCTTCACGGCGCGCTCGAAATTGAAAAGCCCGCCGAGCTCCACGATTTTCGCGCTGATCGGGTCGAGGTCCTTCGTGAACTCGGTAACCGGAATCTCCTCGCCAGCTTCGAAACGCGCGAGCAGGTCGTAGCCGCCCATCAGCGTGCCCTGGTTGATGTTGTTGCGCGCGTGTATCGGCGCGAAACTCTCCGCGAACACGATATCAATGCCGGCGAACTTCTCGCACTGCGCGGCGGTTTCGCGGGACGAGCCGGTGCCCTTGCGCTTTCCGGAGCATATAGCGACGAATCCTCCGTCCATAAGCGCGCGCTCCGCGAAGATGCGCTTACCTTCGTACATCAGCCCGGCGTATGCATTGAGCGCGATCTCCGCCGGCAAGTGGGAAAAACACACCCACGCGGGAGTCATCGCGTCGGTGTTGATGTCGTCGAGCAGGTCTTCCGGTTTCACGTCCGATAACGTCAGACGGAGCTTGCCGGCGAGCTGTCCGCGGATCAGCTCTGGATCCTTGGTGAGATACAAGACGCGATCGGTTTCGCTGAATTTTATTGTTCTGGTCATTTGGTCCTCACTGTGGCACGGTCATCTTGACCGTGGTTTCACGATGGCAGGCGAGGATGCCTGCGCTCCCAATCACGGACGGGACGCCCGTGCCACATACAAATTTAAAACACGCGCTCCGTGCGTTTAAGTCCATTCCGAATAAAAGACACGGACGGAAAAGTCGTGTGGTGGAACCAGTTCGTGGTAGAATGTTTTTGGAGGTATTTATGAATGCGTTCAAATTTCATTCCGTGGTTCAGGAAGGCGGAGTGGTCGAGGTGCCGACCGTCCCGCTGCCCAAGGGATCGAGAATCGAGATCATCATACTGCCTGAAGACGAATCGCTCGATCTTTCGAAAGCATCCGAAAGCAGTCTCGATTTTTGGGATAATCCAGTGGACGACGCAGTGTGGAACGATGCCTGACCAACGAGATTTGATCCTTATTCCAGTGCCTTTTTCCGATTTGACTTCTAACAAGCGCCGACCTGTTGTCGTCATTTCGAACGACAACTATAACTCATCGAATTCCGACATCGTGGTGGTGGCAGTCACCTCGAACGTAAAAAAAAGAAGCTTCGCAATTCCGCTGGAACAGAGCGATCTGGAATCCGGTTACCTTAAAGCGCCAAGTATGATTCGAGCCGACAAGATATATACTCTGAACAAATCTATCTCCGTTCGAACAGTTGGCAAGGTCAAGGTATCCGTTTTAGGCGAAATCAAGGACTCGATACTTGAGTTGATGCGCAAGGAGAAATGATTCGGAATTGATCCGCTCCGGGATCTTTCGTCAGATACAAGACGCGATCGTTCACGTTAAACTTTATCGTTCTGGTCATCGTAGCTCCAACTGACAGGTGGCACGGGCATCTTGCCCGTGTTTCCACGGGCGGGACGCCCGTGCCACATACAAATTTAGAACACGCGCCTTCCGCGTTTAAGTCCCTTTAGAATTAAACGATTAACTCCTCTCGTTGATCGTCTTTCGCGATTAAATTAATCTGCTCCATTATGAATCCCTTTCCAGGAAGCAGAGGGAATTTTATTCGTGACCACGCAACCCCTATGACAAAACGAGCTGTAGTACTGTTGTCCGGCGGACTCGATTCCGCGACGGCTTTTGCAATCGCGAAAAGCGAGGGCTACGAGGTCGTCGCGCTTTCGTTTCGCTACGGGCAGCGTCACGCGGTCGAGCTTACCGCCGCGGCGAAGGTAGCGGAGGCGCTTGGCGCGGAGGACCATCGAGTTGTCGACATCGATCTCCGCGCGTTCGGAGGGAGCGCGCTCACAGCGGACATCGCGGTGCCGAAGGATCGCGACGAATCGCAGATGTCCTCGGACATCCCTGTTACCTACGTTCCCGCGCGTAACACGATCTTTCTTTCGTTCGCGCTTGCGCTCGCGGAGGTGACAGACAGCCGTGGGATTTTCATCGGCGTGAACGCGCTCGACTACTCCGGCTATCCGGACTGCCGTCCGGAGTACGTCGCGGCGTTCCGCGCGGTGGCGCGCCTCGCGACGAAGGCTGGAGTCGAGGGCAGGGGCGCGATGATCGTTGCTCCGCTGATCGACAAGACGAAGGCTGAGATCATCGAACTCGGCGCGCGCCTCGGCGTTCCCTACGAACTCACCGTCTCCTGCTACGATCCGTCGGACGACGGCGCCGCGTGCGGTCGCTGCGATTCCTGCACCCTCCGCAGGAAGGGTTTCGAGGCGGCTGGGATCGAGGATCCGACGCGGTACACAGACTAGCGTTTTCCGTACATTCTTTCGATATACTTCGCCATCGCCTCGCCGATCTTTATTGCGGGGATTTTGTCCAGCGATGCAAGGACTATGGAGGCTGTGTTTATAGATTCCTCGGCGTCGTGAAATGAGAATTTCGCCTTGCTCAGATTGTAGTCGGCTTTGTTTCTTCCGTTCTGCAAGCGCTCCACATCTATGCAGATTCTCTTTATAGGTTTGTAATCGCTGCCACGTAAATATGCCAGCAGCGGTTTGTGGCCGACGCTTTCCGATTTTGCAATTCCAGCTTTCTGACGAGAGGTTTTGTCGCAGTTTGCGAAAGCGATTTCTCTTAGTGTCAGGAATACAGCGTAATACGATCTGCCGATGATTGTTCGATAGTCGGCTTCGGTAGTCGCGTGCGCAAGCAGCTTTTCAGCGGTTTGAAGAAATGACTTTCCCTGCATTGTCTTTAGTCCGGCCAGTGGCGCACAAGACCAATAAGATCTCGCTTATCGGGAAAAGCAGTCTCCAGTTCTTCCAGAAAATCGTGATACTTCTCGCGGAACGCCGAATAGTCGAGGGTGGAACAAATAACTGTGAAGATCAGAATTTCTTCGCTTTCCTCCGGAATTTCCGGCTGAAGATAAATTTCGATCCCTTCGTCGCCGAAACTTTTCGGAAGCTCGATCTCCATCCATTTGACCGCATCCTCGAGTTCGTGACTCTTGATGAACTCGAGCGCGTCGTCTTCCATGGTGGCGGCGCACTTGCCATTTAAGACTTTTGTCATAGCGGTTCCTTTCAGTCGAAGGAATGATACCACGCTCGCTCGGATGTCGCAATATGGCTTCCGTTGCGATTCCTGGGCCCTCCGGCGCAAGGGATTCGAAGCGGCGGGGATCGAAGGATCCGACGCGGTACATAGACTAGCGTTTTCCGTACATTCTTTCGATATACTTCGCCATCGCCTCGCCGATCTTTGCTGCGGGGATTTTGTATATCAACTCCAATATCTTTTCTGCAAAGGCGATCGCGTCTTCCGCGTTTTGAATCGTGAACGGCTTCCTCGCAAGTTTGTAATCGGATTCGATTCGCTTCGCTTGCAGTTCTCTCAGAAATTTCCAGGTCTTTTTCACGGATCCATCGCTGGATTCATTCAAATATGAAAGTAGAGAGAGATGGCCGACGTTCTCCGACTTTTTGATACCAGCCTTGATTCTTATCTTCGAATCGCAGTTTTCGAAAGCGAGTTCTCTAAGCGTTAGAAAACAAGCGTAGTATGCCCGGCTGACCACGCTGCGATAATCGAAGTCTTCAGTTCCGTGCGCAATGATGAGCTTCGCCGTGTCAAGAAATCCGCTCCCCGGCATATTCAGTTCCTTGTAACCACTAGCAAACCGAGCGAACTTGGAAACAGGTCTTCAAGGCAATCTGTGAATTCGTCGGTTTGTTCAAGAAACTCCCTCGATCCGAGACTTGAGCAGGTGAGCGAGACAATCAGTACCTCCTCGCACTCCTCTGGAATCTCCGGCTGGAGGTATATTTCGCAGCCTTCATCGCCGAAGAATTTGGGGATCTCGGTTTCCATCCAAGCGAGCGCTTCTTCGAGTCCATTACGCTTGATGAACTCGATCGCGTCGTCTTCCATGGTGGCGGTGTGCTTGCCATTTAAGACTTTTGTCATCGCGGTTCCTTTCAGTCGAAGGAATGATACCACGCTCGCTCGGATGTCGCAATATCGATTGCGCCGGAAGGGTTTCGAGGCGGCTCCGATCAAAGATCCGACGCGGTATGTTTGAGATCGTTCAGAGCATCGTGATACTTCACGATCAGATTCAACTTTCGCGCGCATTTCGATTGGACAACACCCGAAAAAATCGTCACGAAAACCATAAAGACGACCTCTCCCGCCACAGCACCCCAGGTGACGCCGATGGATTTGGCATGTTCGAAGGACGAATATTCTTCCCAAACTCCGAAATCAAACGCCGATTGCGAAACGCAGTACATCCAGATCATCGCGGCCGACGCTGCGGCTACAATCAAAGGCATCGCGATGAGATAAAACCTCCGCCTTCGAAGTTCGTTTTTGGTTTCCGTCACGATCGCTTCATCATTCGGATTCATTTGGGTTGAATGCGTGCGTCGAATCTTCGAGTGGAGATCGAGAAGTGTTTCGTCCGCCTGGCCGACTGTCAGCGAACGCAGCCAGGTTCCCGCGGCAATCGCCCACACACCCGCTATCGTGCAAAACGCAACCGTCATCGTAAGGCTCAGCAGTCGCACCGTGTCGAAGGTGTGATTTCGAGCTTCCTGCAGATGCCCGCTGAAGAAAAGCTGGTGCATCCTTATGGCAACAGCAATCAGCACGATGGTCATCGCCGGGCCGAGCCATTTCATTAGTTTTTGAAATCGCACCCGCCAGCGCGCGTGCTCGATGAATTTTTCGTAACTTGGTCGTTTAAAAATCTGCATCGACAGTCCCAAGGTTTTAAATATTATACTCCAAAGCCGTCGCATGCGTTCGTGACCTTTTCCAGAATTTACCGGACGTTTTTCATCGCCAAAGGGGTGCGAACACAATTTCATGTAAACGAAGTGTTAGATGTCAGACAAGTGTCGGTGAACCACGAGGCATCGGCGTCTCGCCGACGATTTCACGGGCAGGATGCCCCCGCCACGCACAGGAATCGCCAGAGACGTTGTAATGGACGCGGTTTACAGAGGTTTACCGTCGATATTCTGTTTTGTGCCCATATAGCGTCATTTTTCAAAAATTGACACTATCGAAATTCGCATCGAATTTCGATATAAGATCATTACTAATAGTATCTACTCACTGAAATAATATTCATTTGTAACTTAATAGATTGTTTATATGCTACGAAAAGAACGCTTTATTGTGCTGGTCCCGCGAACAGAGGCGCAAAGTCAGGAAGCGAGAAACAATAGACTGCAAACTTTTCTCATACCGTGTTTGTTCGTGTTTACGCCTGGGACACGTGCTTTACCGAAACGCCACCTTGAATCAAACAAGGCGTCTGCATAAATCCGCGTGCGCACCCCTAAATTTCCGTCCTTCGCACCGCCAAGTTTTTCTAAAAAAGTTTTGACTACAACCGGTTTTTTAGCCTCCGGTAACCGTGTAGCTGTTTGCCTTGACTCGCAGGCAACTCTTATTGCTACCCAAGCGTCCGCTCTATCGCGTGAGTAAATGAGCTCGGTAGCCCACTCTATCGATTTTTCGTTGCGGCTATAATTTAATCGCTACTGCACTCAAATCATCAGAACTAAACTTAAGAAGTTCGATCTTTTCTATGGACTTATTATAGGACCACACATCCAACTTGTGAAGATTGTTTAAGTCGCTTTCAGCTAGTTTAGTGTGCGGTGATCCAACAATCCATACTTTAACAGCGTTGATGAAGTCAGAAGAAGATAGATCGTGGTTTATTGGAAATTCTGTAGCAAATGAAAGCATATACAATTCCATCACGCGACATGCAGGCAAGTTCAATCATAATAAACGTCAATTGTACTGTTTTTTTTAAAAAAAATAAAAAAGCGCCGATGTTACCACCGGCGCTTTTGTTAGATCCCTTACATTATGGGTCTTTGCGAAGCGAATTACTGGAGGAGAGAGAGAACCGCCTGAGGAATGAGGTTCGCACTCGCCAGCACAGAGGTTCCGGCCTGGAACATGATCTGCGCTTTCGTGAAGTCCGTGGTCTCGGCTGCGAAGTCGAGATCGCGGATGGAGCTTTCGCTTGCGCTGAGGTTCTGAGCGGCAATCGACAGCGAAGCGATGGCGGTATCCAGAGTATTCTTCTGGACGCTGCCAAGGAAGCTGCGCATATCGTTTACCTGATCGAGAGCCTCGTCGACGATGAACAGGGCGTTAGCCGCGTTCTCGGTGAGATCGCTTCCCGCGCCGCTGCGGATGTCCGATAGGAACCCGCCCTGCATCAGGATTCCGTTCGATCCTGCGGTATCGAGCGGATTTTCACGCTCGACGACGCGTCCGAGTTCGCTGGAACGGAGCGACGAGATCGCGACTGAGACGCGGTCGATGCTGGTGGACTCGGAGTTGATCTGGAAGGTGAGACCAGAGTTCGAGTTGTGCAGCACGCGGAACTGGATTCCGCTACCCGCGAGACTTCCGCTGATGGAGTTCGTGGCGCTGTTGGACGCGATCTGGTAGAGCCTTTCAGACAGAACGATGTCCGCATCGAGGAAGTTCGACGTGACGTGGACCTCGTAGCCGTCAGCCACGACAACCGCGCCGTCGATTCTTGCATCGACGTCATCCCCTGTGTCGGCGGTATAGAATCCCTGCTGAACGAGACCCGTGTTGTAGGTTCCGGACGTGGATTCGAAGATACCGACGATACCGACGTTGCTTCCGCTCGCGGTGATGTTCTCGACCGAGATGGTCTGATCGCTACCGAAGCCGACGGAGTACAGCGCGAAGCTGAATCCCGTGGCGTCGGTCGCGACGCCGCCCGGCAGATTGACGGGAGCGCTGGACGCGAAGACGCCTGTAGAACTCGTCGCAGCGTTGACTGCGGTGACGAGATCGCGGATCGTGGCGCCCGACGCGAGAGCGATGTCCTCGGAACCGAGCGAGCCAGTGATCCTGAGGCTTGCGACCTGACCCGATGAAAGCACGCCCGACGTGGTGTTCGACACGATGACGGTGTTCGACGACACGCGACCGGACTGAGACTTCGCGCCGGTTGTCGCCGGGCCGCCGCCGGAGACGAGCTTCAACGTCGCGCGGGACGCGAGATCATGCACCTTCAGCTTGAACAGGATCGAGCTCTGGTTGTTGGCGAAGCGTACGCTACGGACCTTGAGGTCGTCGATGAGCGCGTGCCTGCTGCGAACCTGGAAATCGCTGTCGCCGTTCAGAAGGTTGCGGCTTGCGAAACGGGTGGTCACCGCGATGCGATCGATCGCTCCGATCGCGCGGTCGACGGACCTCTGTTCCGCCGCGATCTGTTCCGGGGTGCTCGCGCCCGTGTTCATCGCGAAGACGATGCTTTCGCGAATTCCGACGAGAAGCGAGTTGACCTCGTTGAGAGCCGCTTCGGAAGTGTTGATGAGATTGACGTCGTTCTGCGCGTTCTTGATCGACTGCTTGATGCTTCCGATCTGAGTGCGGAGCTGCTCGCTGATGACGAGACCGCTCGGATCGTCGGACGCGCGGTTGATGCGAAGACCGGTGGAAAGCCTCTCGAGAGACCCCCTCTGCATGCTGTCCGTCCTGTGCAGGTTGCGCAGGGCTTCGAGTGCAGAAATGTTGTTGTTAATTCTTAAACCCATGACTAGATCTTTCTTCCGTGAAAAATTACTCGTGTCTTCCGTGACACTAAACTAGACACCCGCCAAGGCGAACTCCGCCTTTGACGGACAAACGAACCTTCGTGGCTACGCCCTCTCGAGTCGGTTCTTTCCCGCGTCTTGTCGACATTCCCTGCGTCCGCCGATGCCGCGGCGAATTCGGGTTTTCAGGTAATTCCTGTGCGATGCGCTTTTCGGGTCCCGCCTACGAACGCCTGTTCAAGATCGCCCTCCTGCGCGATCTACTTGTCCGTCCCGTCCCGTTTTCAAAGCCTTCATCACTCTATCCTCGATGTCATTTCAGATTGCAGATTTCAGATTTGATTCTGTTCCCTGCCTTCAGCCAAATTTCGCCGCGGGGGAGCTATCCCTTTGCTCCTTCGCGGCGTCCGAATAAGCCTTTCCCGCCTGCGCCTTAGGCGTCCCGACGATCTGTGTCTCTTCCCCGTCCTCTCCTTCGAGTCCGAGTCTGCGTCTTGCGCCCTGGAGCGTGAACATTTCATCCTTGAGCAGCTTTTTCACGTTCAGAATGCGATCGACGTCCTCGCTCAGATATTGGCGCTGCTTGCCTTCGCTCCGTCCCACGTTAAGATATTCCGAGAACGATTTTTCCCAGAACCTCAGCGTGCTCTTCGGAACCCCGGTGAGTTTTTCGACCTGTGAAATGTTAAGAGGAATACTATAGAGTGCCTGACTCTGGTTCATCGCTCGCTCCGTTGTTGCTGCCTATAGAAGACCCCGGAGCGACTGCGGTATTCGATGCGGAGATTTGCAGCGCCGCGAAAAGCGACGAGAAACCGTCAACGCCGAATGACTGTGAAAGATGCAGTGTAATCACTTCGAACCTCCGTGTTCGCTCCGACTCTCCGTCCTTGGAGAGTCACCCGATGGATTCGGGAATTTGATAGGTTTCCACCCTCATCGACATTCCTGAAATTTTGCTTTAGCTTTTCTGCAGCTTTTTTTGAAAAATTTTCCGCAGGCTGGAAAATCTTTCCGTTCGCAGTGTGCCAAGGGCATCATAACGCCGAGGCGCCACGAGTTATCGAAGCTGGCAGAAGCCTCATCATACTACACATTTTCGCCAGCGTTTATGTTCGCCAGCGTTTATGACGCGCTCGCGCGGACAGCGCTCTTTGTCATTCGGTCCTCTCGTTCTCCGCCTTTTTTGTCCTTCCCGCTTGTTGCGAGAAAGGATCGAGGGCGCCCTCGGTGGACCCAGGAACTTCGCTCCGCCGGAGAAACTCGACGGCTTC